>DASYYD010000408.1:0-8035 GCA_035934195.1 Allostellaceae bacterium
ACGGCAGCTTCGATCTCATCGTCAGCAATCTCGTCCTCCATTGGGCCGGCGACCTGCCGGGGGCGCTCGTCCAGCTGCGCCGCGCGCTGGTGCCGGACGGGTTCTTTCTCGCGGCGATGTTGGGCGGCCGCACGCTGGCCGAGTTGCGCGAAGTCCTCCTCGAGGCGGAGCTCGCCGAAGAAGGCGGGGCGAGCCCGCGCGTCTCGCCGATGGCCGACCTCGCCGACGCCGCTCACCTGTTGCAGCGCGCCGGCTTCGCGATGCCGGTCGCCGACGGCGAGAGCGTCACGGTCGGCTATGCCGATGCGCTCGCGCTGATGCGCGACCTGCGCGCGATGGGCGAGACGAACGCGCTCGCCGCCCGCCACAAGGCGCCCCTCGGCCGGCGCACGCTGGCGCGCGCGGCCGCGCTCTATGCCGAGCGGTTCGGCGATGCGGCCGGGCGCATTCCGGCGACCTTCGAGATCCTCTTCCTCGCCGGCTGGGCGCCGCATCCGCAGCAGCCGCAGCCGCTCGCGCCGGGCAGCGCAAAGCGGCGGCTGGCCGAAGCCCTCGGCGCCGTCGAAATTCCGCTCGGCGAGATCCCGGCCGGCGGCCGCGCCCGGCCGCGGCGATGAGGACCATCGCATTGCGCGATCGAGCGGCGGACTGCTAGGCTTGCCGAAACGCGAGGGAGACGGGCCATGGCGAGGAGCCGGTCCCTATCGATGGGTTTCCTGCTTTGCCTTGCGGCCGGGCTTTTTGCCATGCCGGCCGAGGCGGACGACCGCCTGAAGAGCGCGCCCCCCGACACCACGCCCTATTCCCGGGCATTGGCGCCGGAGGATGTCGACCCGTTGAACACCGGGCAGAGCCTGCCGGGCTCGGCGACCGGCGTCTTCGTCCGCGATGCGGTCGTCAGCGAGAACCAGTCCCGGCTGCGGCGCACCGATACCTTCAACGACGGCGAGGTCAGCGTCGCCGTCGATCCGCGGAACCCGAGCCAGATCGTCATGACGGCGTTTTCCGGAGCCTGGAACGGCGCCGACCCGGTCAACACCATGGCGCCGATCTGGCGGAGCAGCGACGGCGGCAGAATTTGGGCGAAATTGTTTCATGTCGGCGCACCGCCGAGAGCCGCCGGCATCGACGGTTGCCCGTGCGACCAGACGATTGATTTCACGGCGGCCGGCAAATTTGCCGGCGCGTTTCTGACCGTCTCTCCGGACAACATCTACAGTGCGCTCGACAGCGTGACCGTGATCCCCAATACGAGTTACTTCGAGAGCCCGCCGGGGACGGCGCAGGCAACCAATCACCTCGACGGCGTCAATGACGAAGATCAGCCCTGGCTGCTCGCCGGCTTCGACACGATCTATGTCGCCTATGACGATTTCAACACCAGCCCCGACATGCACGTCGCGGCCGGCAGCGCGGCCACCCAGCTGCAATTCACCGTCGACAATATCGACGGGTTTTCCATCGGCCCGATCAACCCCGGACACCGGCTGGCGATCGGCACAAAGCCCGGCACCGTTTACAGCCTCTTCCAGCGCGGCATCGGCGCCGGCGCCGGCGGCTCGGTGAATATCGACTACATGCTCAACCGCTCGACCGACGGCGGCAACAGCTGGAGCCTCAACGGCAGCACCACCGGCATTGTCGTCGCCAATGCCGACAGCACGCAGCCGACGCCGAAATTCTGCACCGTCAATGCATTGCTGGGCGGCGTCGACCACGCCGCCGTCGACCCCACGACCGGCGACGTGATCTACGTTTACGGCAACCGCGATCCGATATCCGGCAGCAATCGCCTGGCGATGCGGCGGCTGAGCGACAACGGCAGCGGCGGGCTCACGATCGGGCCGGAGATGTTCATCACCGGGCAAGTGCAGGCCGCCATCCCATCGGTGGCGGTCACCAGGCACGGCGTCATCGGCGTCTTCTATTATACCTGCGACGGCACCTCGCGCAGCGGCTTTCCGAAGTTCACGGCGCATTTCGCCTTCAGCAAGAACGGCGGCAGGACCTTCACCACCCGCAATCTCGAAAGCTTCCTGTCGCCGGCCACCGACGACGGGGACGATCGGCAGCGCGTGCTCGGCGACTACATGCAGGTGAAGGCGGTCGGCAATACGTTCTATGGCGGCTTCACCGGCAACGGCGCGCCGTTCGGACGCAAGCTCTCCAACAACGACCCGATCTTCTACAAGCTGACGGTCCGCAAATAGCTATTCGATGCAGCTGTAGGGCGGCTGCGCCCCCGACATGGCGTGGCGCACGTAGCCGAAGAGCGTGATGCGGGCTCCGATCGCGAGCTTGCCGGCCGCCGCGAACACGTCGCCGCTGACATTGAGCGAAACCGGCGCCGCGCCTGCCGTCTCAATGAGCGTGACGAACTCGCCGCCGCCCGGTGAAATGCCGCGGCCCGCGTAGGTCCCGGCGACGACGCCGTAGCGCGCGCCGTATTGGCCGCTCGGCCGCGGACAAATGCCGTAGGCGGCCGCCGGCACGATCAGCAGTGCGCCGATTGCGACCGCCGCGCGCCTCATAGGAGGTCGCGCAGCATTGCGACGAGCGGCTTGTCGGCGGGCGGCATCGGGTATTGCGCGAGCCTGTCCGGGCGCACCCAGGCGAGACGCTGGCCCTCGCGCGCAGTGACGATCCCCGACCATCGGCGGCAGACGTAAAGCGGCATCAGCAGGTGAAAATCGGCGTAGGCGTGCGAGGCGAAGGTAAAGGGGGCAAGGCAGCTCGCCTCGACATCGATGCCGAGCTCCTCCTTGAGTTCGCGGATCAGCGCCGCCTCCGGCGTCTCGACCGCGTCGATCTTGCCGCCGGGGAATTCCCACAAGCCCGCCATCGGCTTGCCCTCCGGGCGCTGCGCCAAGAGCACGCGGCCGTCGACATCGACGAGCGCCACCGCGGCGACGAGGAGGACCGGCCGCCCCTCAGCTGCGGTAGCTGCCGTTGATGTCGACATAGCCGTGCGTCAGGTCGCAGGTCCACACCGTCGCCTTGCCGCGGCCGATGCCGAGATCGACCGCGATGCGGATGTCGCGTCCTCTCATGTGCGCGGCGACCGGCGCCTCGTCGTAGCCCGGCACCGGCCCGCCCTCGGCGGCGATCAGGACGCCGCCGACCGAGATCTCGAGGCGGTCGCGGTCGGCCTTCTCGCCGGCCTTGCCGACGGCCATGACGATGCGGCCCCAATTGGCGTCGCCGGCGGCGATCGCCGTCTTGACGAGCGGCGAATTGCCGATCGCGAGGCCGACGCGGCGCGCCGCCCGCGCGCTCGCCGCGCCCGCGACCTCGATCGTGACGAATTTCTCCGCCCCCTCGCCGTCGCGCACGATCTGCTGCGCGAGGTCGATCATGACCCGCTCCAGCGCCCGCCGGAACTCGCCGAGGCGGCGGTCGGCGGGATCCGTCACCGGCGGGTTCGCGGCGGCGCCGGTCGCGCACAACAGCACCGTGTCGCTCGTCGAGGTGTCGCCGTCGACGGTGATCGAATTGAAGGAGCGGGCCGTCGCCGCCGCGAGCAGCGGTTGCAACACGCGGTGCGGCAGCCGCGCGTCGGTGAAGAGGAAGGCGAGCATGGTGCCCATGTCGGGGGCGATCATGCCGGAGCCCTTGGCGAAGCCGTTGAGGCGCACGGGCGCGCCGCCGATGCGCGCCGCCGCGCTCGCGCCCTTCGGGAAGGTGTCGGTCGTCATGATGGCGCGCGCCGCCTTCTCCCAGTCCGCCGAACCGAGCAGCGGGGCCGCCTTGTCGAGGCCGGAAATCAGCTTTTCCGCCGGCAAGCTCTCGCCGATGACCCCGGTCGAGGCGAGGAAGACTTCGTTCGGCCGGCAGCCGATCAGCCGCGCCGCCGCCGCCGCGGTCGCCTCGGCAGCAGCCCTGCCGGCCTTGCCGGTGAAGACGTTGGCGTTGCCGGAATTGACGACGAGCCCGCGCACCCGGCCGCCTTTCAAACATTCGCGGCACCACAGGACGGGCGCCCCGGGGGTGAGCGAGCGCGTCAGGACGCCGGCAACGGTCGCGCCGGGCGGCAGTTCCGCCAGCATCAGATCATCGCGCCCGCGATAGCGGATGCCGCCCGCGACCGCCGCGAGCCGCACGCCGCCGATCGGCGGCAATTCCGGAAACACTTTGGGCGCGAGAGGGGAAAGTGCAGGCATGGTCTATTCCTTTTCCACGTAGGCGTGTCATTGCGAGCGCAGCGCAGCAATCCCAACGAGATTGCTTCGTCGGCGTTCCGCCTCCTCGCAATGACAGGCTGTCCCGTGGTTCATTTCTTCTCAGGTGCCAGCGGCTTGCCTTCGAGGTCGAAGGTCTCGATCTTGGCGCCGCTGCGCAATTGCTTGACCTGCGCGTTGATGACGCTGCGCGCGATCATGTTTTCGAGCTGCGGGCGCGCCTCGGCAAGGCTCGGCTCTTTGCCGGGCCGGCGCGCCTCCACTTTGATCACGTGCCAGCCGAACTCGCTCTTGACCGGCGTCTTCGTATAGGTTCCGGCCTTGAGCGCGAAGGCGGCGTCGGCGAAGGCCGGCACCATCTGCTTTTTCGAGAAGAAGCCGAGGTCGCCGCCGGATTTGCCGCCGGGATCGGTCGAATACTTCTTGGCGAGCGTCGCGAAATCGGCGCCTTTGTCGAGCTGCGCGATGATGTCTTCCGCCTCCTTTTTGGTCTTGACGAGGATATGGCGGGCCTGCACCTCCTCCTGCGGCGGGTGCTCCTTGAGGAACACCTGATACTGCGCCTTCAGCGAGGCCTCCGTCGTCGCCGCCTTGATCGCGCGCGCGAGGTAGGCATGCTCGATCAGGCGGTTCTCGTCCCGCTTCAACTCGGCCACGACCTCCGGGTCCTTCTGCAGCTGTTCCTTGCGGCCGGCCTCGGCGATCAGCTCGCCGTCGACGAGCTGCTCGAGCAGGATCGGGTAGACCGTCGCGACCGGCAGCTTTTGCGCCTGCGGCGGCAGGGTGCGCTCCGCCGCCTCGAAATCGGAGCGGTGCAGCACCGCCCCGTTGACCCGCGCGATGACCGGATCGTTCGCGGCCGGCGCGGCGGCGAGCGCGCCGGGCATCCCCAGAAAAAGCGCAACAGCGAACGTCAGACGGTGAAACATCAGCTTGCCTTGTCGATGAAGGGCGGCCGCCGGGAATCTCCCCCGGGGGCGGCAAAGCCCCCATGTCGCATATCGCGACGCGTGGAACAAGCGGCGCAAACGCGGCGTTTCCAGCGGGCGGCCCAGGGGCGGTGAGCGAGGCGGTGATCGAGGCGGTGCGCGGGGCGGTGAGCGGGGCGGCGGGGGAGCCGGTCGAATTGACAGCCGGGGGCGTTCCGCCTATCTGTCAGCCGTCGCCTGGCGATCGAGAAGCGCCGCGCGCTAGCTTGTTCCCGAGGGTTTCATGTTCGGCGCTCTAGCCCGGCGGCTCTTCGGATCCGCCAACGACCGATATATCAAGAGCCTGTCGCCGCTCGTCGCGATGATCAACGATATCGAGCCGACCCTCGAGGCGATGTCGGACGAAGAGTTGCGCGCCCGCACCGCGCAGTTCCGCGAGCAGCTGGCGCAGGGCACCGAACTCGACGACCTCCTCGTCGAGGCTTTCGCAACCGTGCGCGAGGCGGCGAAGCGGACGCTCGGCCAGCGCCATTTCGACGTGCAGCTGATGGGCGGCATCGTCTTGCATCGCGGCATGATCGCCGAGATGAAGACCGGCGAAGGCAAGACCCTCGTCGCCACCTTGCCCGTTTATCTGAACGCGCTCATGGGCAAGGGCGTGCACGTCGTCACGGTCAACGACTACCTCGCCCGCCGCGACGCCGAGTGGATGGGCCAGATCTACCGCTTTTTGGGGCTCGAGGTCGGCTGCATCGTCCACGAGCTCGACGACATGGAGCGCCAGCGCGCCTATCTCGCCGACGTGACTTACGGCACCAACAACGAGCTCGGCTTCGACTATCTGCGCGACAACATGAAGTTCCGGCTCGAGGACATGGTGCAGCGGCCGTTCCAGTACGCGATCGTCGACGAGGTCGATTCGATCCTGATCGACGAGGCGAGGACGCCGCTGATCATCTCGGGGCCGACCGAGGACAATTCCGAACTCTACATCAGGGTCGACAAGCTGATCCCGCTGTTGCAGGCGGACGATTTCGAGAAGGACGAGAAGCAGCGCACCGTGACGCTGACCGAGACGGGCGTCGAGAAGATGGAGGAGGCGCTGCAGAAGAGCGAGCTTATGACGACGGGCTCGCTCTACGACATCAACAACGTGACGCTCGTTCATCACGTCAATCAGGCGCTGCGCGCGCACAAGCTCTTCGCCCTCGACACCGACTACATCGTCAAGGACGACAAGATCGTCATCATCGACGAGTTCACCGGCCGCATGATGGAGGGCCGGCGCTATTCGGAGGGGCTGCACCAGGCATTGGAGGCGAAGGAAGGCGTCACCGTCCAGAACGAGAACCAGACCCTCGCCTCGATCACCTTCCAGAACTATTTCCGCATGTATCCGAAGCTCGCCGGCATGACCGGCACGGCGATGACCGAGGCCGAGGAATTCGGCGACATCTACCGGCTCGAAGTCATCGAGGTGCCGACCAACGAGCCGGTGCGGCGCGAGGACACCGACGACGAGGTCTACCGCTCGACGCGCGAGAAGTTCGAGGCGATCGTCGAGGAGGTGGCCGACGCGCACAAGCGGCAGCAGCCGGTCCTCGTCGGCACGGTCTCGATCGAAAAATCCGAGGCCCTCTCCGCCCTGTTCAAGAAAAAGAAGATCCCGCACAACGTCCTCAACGCGCGCTATCACGAGCAGGAGGCGTACATCATCGCGCAGGCCGGGCGCCCCGGCGGGGTGACGATCGCCACCAACATGGCCGGCCGCGGCACCGACATACAGCTCGGCGGCAACCTCGAGATGCGTCTCAAGACCGAATTGCCGCAGATCGCCGAGGAGGCCGAGCGCGCGGCGCGCGACCAGGCGATCCGCGGCGAGATCGAGGCGGCGCGCAACATCGTCGTCGCGGCGGGCGGGCTTTACGTCGTCGGCAGCGAGCGGCACGAGGCGCGCCGCATCGACAACCAGCTGCGCGGCCGCTCCGGGCGCCAGGGCGACCCCGGCGCCTCGAAATTCTTCGTCTCGCTGGAAGACGATCTGATGCGCATCTTCGGGTCCGAGCGGATGGACGGGATGCTGCAGCGATTGGGGCTCAAGGAGGGCGAGGCGATCATCCACCCCTGGGTCAACAAGGCGCTCGAAAAAGCGCAGCAGAAGGTCGAGGCGCGCAACTACGACATCCGCAAGCAGCTGCTCAAATACGACGACGTGATGAACGACCAGCGCAAGGTCGTCTACGAGCAGCGGCGCGAGATCATGAGCGCGCGCGAGGTCGCGCAGACCGTCATCGACATGCGCAACGAGACGATCGAGGAGGTCGTCGCGCTGGCCATCCCGGACAACGCGCTCGCCGAACAGTGGGACGTGGCGGCGCTGCACACCGAATGCGGCCACCTCTTCGGCCTCGACCTGCCGTTCGCCGAATGGGCGAAGGAGGAGGGGATCAACAAGGCCGAGATCGAGGAGCGGATCATGGCCGCCGCCGACCGCCGGATGGCCGAGCGTTCGGCGAATTTCGGCCCCGAATTGATGCGCATGGCCGAGAAGAGCCTCCTCCTCCAGCTCCTCGACCAGACCTGGAAGGACCATCTCCTGTCGCTCGACCATCTGCGGCAGGGCATCAACCTGCGCGCCTATGGGCAGCGCGATCCCTTGAACGAATACAAGCGCGAGGCCTTCGAACTCTTCCAGGGGATGCTCGTCAATATGCGGCGCAACGTGACCTCGGTGCTGTCGCATGTCGAACTGCGCATGCAGGAGCCCGATTTCGCGGAAGCGCAGGAATTGGAAGAGGCCTTCGCCGAGGAATTGCCGGCGACCGGCACGACCGGCCGGCCGCTTCCTCAGGGGCAACCGCCGGCCCGCTCGCGGCCGCCGCGCCGCGGCGGCGGCAACGGCGTGCAGATGGGCCGCGGCGAGCCGCA
>DASYYD010000432.1:0-2783 GCA_035934195.1 Allostellaceae bacterium
CGGCAGAAGCAATACCGCGACGAGCGCGCCTTCCGCGAGGTAGGCGCCGCGCCAGCCGAAGCCGGAGATCAGGAGCTGCGCCGACGGCGTCGCCACCGCCCGCCCGAACCCGTTCGCCGATTGCAGGATCGCCACCGCCATGCCGCGCCGCCGCACGAAATGGCGCGACAAGAGCGGCGCGAAGACGACGAGGCCGAGGCAGCTCGCGCCCGTCGTCATCACCACGCCATAGAGCACGACGACCTGCCACAACGCCGAGACGGCGGCATTGCCGACCGCCCCCAGCATCAACAAGGCGCCGCCGAGCAGCATCAGGCGGCGCGGCCCCAACCGGTCGACGAGCGCGCCGACGAGCGGCGAGCCCATGCCGGCGACGAGCTGCGCCACGGAAAATGCGACCGAGGTCTCCGCCCGGCTCCAGCCGAACGCCTCGATATAGGCGAGCAGAAAGACCGGGTAGGACTGCATCAGTGCCATGGCCAGCGCGAAGGTGGCAAAGGCGCCGCCGAGCATCAGCCAATCCTGCCGGACGGCCCGGCGCTCTCCGCGATCCGCCCGCTGCGTCATTTCTCGCCCCTTGACCCCCTTCGCCGCGCCGCGCTTTGATCGAAACAGCATCCGATCGAACCACAGCTGCAATCGGGAGGCCACGCCCACGCACACAACACCGTCATTTCGCGGCGCCGCTGCCCCTCTCCCCGCTCGCGGGGAGAGGAGGAAAATCCGCTAGCGATGCGCGTCGAGGACGCGACGCTCGACGATCTCGGGGCGGTCCTCGCCGCGGGCCGGATGACGGCGAGCGGGCTCGCCGCGGCTGCGCTCGCGCGCATCGCGGCGATCGACCATGCCGGCCCCGCGCTCAACGCGGTGCGGCAGGCGAACCCGGATGCGCTCGCCATCGCCGCCGCGATCGATGCCGGAAGGCCGGAGAAGAGGCGGCCTCTCGAAGGCGTGCCGATCCTCGTCAAGGACAACATCGCGACGGCGGATGGGCAGCAGACGACAGCCGGTTCCTTGGCGCTCGCCGAAGCGGGGGCAAACCGCGACGCGACGGTCGTGGCGCTGCTGCGGCAGGCCGGCGCCGTCATCCTCGGCAAGACCAACCTCACCGAATTCGCCAACATCCTCGCGGTCGGCATGCCGGCCGGCTACAGCTCGCTGGGCGGCCAGGTCAAAAACCCCTATTGCCTGCTGCTCGACGAAAACGGCGTGCCGCTCTTCCCGCCCGGCGGCTCGTCGTCGGGCTCGGCGGTCGCGGTCGCGGCCGGCTATGTCGCCGCCGCGATCGGCACCGAGACCTCGGGCTCTCTCTTGTCGCCGGCGAACCAGAACGGCGTCGTCACGGTGAAGCCGACCGTCGGGCTGATCAGCCGCGCCGGCATCATCCCGATCGCGGCCAGCCAGGATACGGCAGGGCCCTTGACGCGCAGCGTGCGCGACGCAGCCATTCTTCTCAATGTGCTGGCCGCGCCCGACCCGCTCGACTCGGCAACCGCGGCCTTGGAACGCCCTGCCGACTACACGGCATTCCTCGATAAAGCCGGGCTCAAGGGCGCGCGCATCGGCGTCCCGAGCGACCCTGCCGATCCCGGCAATGACGTCTATTACGGGCCCCTCCCGCCGCCGGCGGCGCGTGTCATGGAGCGGGCGATCCAAGCGATCGAGGAGCTGGGCGCCACCATCGTGCGCGCCAACATGCCGACCCGCGGCTGGCTCGGCGGCCCCGGCACCGAGATGGCCATCCTCAACCGCAACCGCTGGAGCCCGGAATACAATCAGCGCAGCCGCCTCCCGATCGTCTTCGTCTACGAATTGAAGGCGGGGCTCGGCGCCTATCTGAGGGACTGGGCGACCAATACGGAGATGCGCGAGATCGCCGACATCATCCGCTTCAACGAAGCGAACGCGGGCCGCGCCCTGCGCTTCGGCCAGGATGTCTTCCTCGCGGCCGAGGAGACGCGGGGCGATCTTTCGGAAATCGAATACAAGGCGGCGCGGGCGATGGACCTCGAAAGCGCGCGTCGGCTCGGGCTCGACGCGTACCTCGACCGGCATCGGCTCGACGCCGTGCTCTTTCCCGCCAATACCGGCGCCGCGATCGCCGCCAAGGCCGGCTATCCGAGCGTCCAAGTGCCGGCGGGCTTCATCGCGCTCGGAGACGGCGTCGAGATCCCTTACGGCGCGACCTTCGCCGGGCGGGCTTGGAGCGAGCCCACTCTGCTCCGCCTCGCCTATGCCTTCGAGCAGGCCACCAAAGCACGTCGGCCGCCGCCCGGCCTCGAAGCCCGAGGGACGATATGAACCGCACCGACGACGCGCTCGCCGAGGCGCG
This sequence comes from Allostellaceae bacterium, assembly GCA_035934195.1. Classification (GTDB taxonomy): domain Bacteria; phylum Pseudomonadota; class Alphaproteobacteria; order ATCC43930; family CGMCC-115725; genus AP-15. Next base: position 2,333 of record DASYYD010000432.1, read on the forward strand.
GGCGCTGGGGCCGGCGATCGCCGCCGCGGCCGAGACGATCGAGGCGAGCCGGCGCATCCCCGAGCCGCTGCTGTCGCAGCTGCACGAGGCGCGGCTCTTCCGCATGCTGCTGCCGCGCTCCTGCGGCGGCGACGAGGTCGCGCCGCAGACGCTCGTCCTCACGCTCGAGGAGCTGGCGCGGCACGACGGCTCGGTCGCGTGGTGCGTCTCGATCGCCAACAGCACGGCGCTGATCGCCCCCTATCTCGACCCCGAAATCGCGCGCGCGATCTTCGGCGACCCGCGCTCCACCATCGCCTGGGGCCCGCCCAACGGATCGCATGCGGTCGCGGTGCCGGGCGGCTACCGCGTGACGGGGCGCTGGAATTTCGCGAGCGGGTGCCGGCACGCGCGCTGGATGGGGGCGCACGGCACCGTCGTCGAAGCGGACCGCGCGCCGCGCCTCAACAAA
>DASYYD010000436.1:0-3591 GCA_035934195.1 Allostellaceae bacterium
GACCGCGCGGCCGCGCTCGAGGACGAGGCGCGTCGCCAGCGCTCCCGTCGCGACTTCGAGATTGCCGCGGCCGAGGGCCGGCCGCAGGTAGGCGACCGCGGCGCTGCACCGCCGCCCGTCGCGGATCGTCATCTGCGAGCGCGCCACCCCTTCCTGCTCGACGCCGTTGTAATCGTCGTTTCGTCGGACGTCGGCCGCCTCGCAGGCCGCGATGTAGGCCTCGACGAGCGGGTCGGCGTAGCGCGACAGGCGCGTCGTCAAGGGCCCGTCGCCGCCGCGATAGGCATTTGAGCCGCCTTCCCAGCTCTCCTGGCGGCGGAAATACGGCAGCACATTTGCATAGGACCAGGTCGGGAGGCCGATCCCGGCCCAGCGGTCGTAGTCGCCGCGGTTGCCGCGCACATAGACCATCGCGTTGATCGAGGAGCAGCCGCCGACGACCTTGCCGCGGGCGCATTCGAGCGCCCGGCCGGCGACGCTCGCCTCGGGCTCGGCGAAATACATCCAGTCGTGGCGGCGCCGCGCCAGCATCCGCGCCCAGCCGAGCGGGATATGGATCCACGGGTCGCGGTCCCAGCCGCCCGCCTCGAGCAGCAACACCCGGTTGCCGGCGTCTTCGCTCAGGCGATTGGCGAGCACGCAGCCGGCCGAGCCGGCGCCGACGACGACATGCGTATAGGCCCCTCCTGGCATCGCCCGCTCCTCCCCATAGGCGCATCACCGGTTATATTATAGCCTAATGCGTCGGCGCCCGGTTCGAGGCTGGCCATGAGTGCGGAACGGCGGGCGGTCATCGCGGCACAACTCGGCGCGGCGTCGGAGGCTTGCGCGCGCGAAGGCGCGCGGCTGACCGAGTTGCGGCACCGGGTGCTCGGCCTCATCCTCGAAGCCGACGGGCCGGTGACGGCCTACCAGCTGCTCGACCGCCTCAAGGAGACCCGCCGGGGAGCGGCGCCGCCGACGATCTACCGCGCCCTCGATTTTCTCATCTCGCAGCGGCTGATCCATAAGCTCGAGCGGCTCAACGCCTTTGTGCCGTGCATCGAAACCGGCCACGAGCATGCCGCGCAATTCCTGATCTGCCGCCAATGCGGCACGGTGACCGAGATCGATGACCACGCCGCCGCGAATGCGCTGGAGCATGCGGCCGAGCGCGAAGGGTTCCACCCGCGCCGCGCCATCGTCGAGATCGAGGGCACCTGCGCGCTGTGCTTTCACCCCTGACGCTCGCGCCCCGCGGCGAGCGGGCGGCGACCTCGTTGCCGGCGATTATTTGAGCAGCCACGTCTGGTTGGCCGAGCCGTTGCATGGATTGATGACGAGATGCAAATTCGAGCCGAGCTGGCCCTCGCTGTCGAGACATTTGCCGCTGGCCAGATTCACGATGAACGACGTATTGCCGTCGCCGGTAATCTCCCACAATTGGCTCGTGTTACCGGCGACGCATTTGCTCAAGACGGTCGGGGCGCCGGTTGCCGTCGAGTTTCCGCTGACCGAAAGACATCTGTTGGCGCCCCCTACCGCCGATCTGTTGCTGTCGATACCAAGGAACTGACCATTCTGGTAGACCCACTGTTCGTTCAGCTGATTGTTGCAAGGGAATGGGCCGACTGAGGTGCCGTTGGCGGTCTTGCCGTATGCCACATCGACGCAGGCCGTCACCGGCGATCCGTCCCTGACAGACTGGTTCGACTGTTGCGCGATGGTCAGTGCGACAGACTGGGAAGCGCTGGCGATCAGCGCGACCAGCGGCAATGCTATTTCCAATCGCCTCGACAAGATATTGCCCATGACCGTCCCCTATTCGTGTGAATGGCTTCTGCGGCCGGTAAGGCCGCAGAAGCCAGTGTGGGCGGCGGATCGGAGGGGCGCAAGCAGGCGTCAGGTACGGCGCATGTCGAAAACCAGCGGCCGAACCCGCGCGGCGAGGAGGTACACGAGCGCGCTCAGGGCGGTGATCCAGAAGCTGCTCGGCCAGTCGGTGTAGAAGGCGAGGGTGATGCCGAGCCAGGCTTCGGCGAGCGCCAGCAGCACCGAGAGAAGGATGCCGGCGGCGATCCCGCTCGTTAGGCGCTGCGCCGCCGCCGCCGGGCCGACCATCAGCGCGAAGACCAAGAGCACCCCGACGATCTGCGCGCATTCCGCGGTCGCCAGCGCGACGATGGCGAGGAACAGCACCGAATAGAGCCGCAATGACACGCCCTTCGCCTCGGCCAGCTCCGGCTGCAGGCTGGCGAATAAGAGGGGGCGGGAGATGACGGCCAAGGTCGCAAGGCTCGCCGTGCCGAGCGCCGAGAGCGTCCAGACGGTGCCGAGATCGACGGCGAGAACGTTGCCGAAGAGCAGCGCCGTCGCCTCGCTCGCATAGGCGGTGAAGAAATGCAGAAACAACAGGCCGAAGCCGAGCGCGAGCGCCAGCACCAGGCCGATCGCGACATCGCGTTGCGCCAGCCGCTCGCCGCCGAAACCCATGCCGAGACCCGCCGCCACGGTCATCAGCACCAAGCCCCACAGCGGCGCGATTCCGACGAGGGCCGCGCCCGTCGCGCCGGTGAAGCCGACATGCGCCAGCGCATGGCCGGCGAAGGTCTGCCCCCGCAACACGAGAAAATAGCCGACGGCGCCCGCCAGAACCGCCACCACGCCCGCCGCGCCGAAGGCCGTGCGCATGAAATCGTATTCAAGCATGATGCACCGATCGCGAGTCCCGCCAGTGCGCGGCGGCGGCCTCGTGCCGGTGGGCGTCGCGTTCGACCGGGTGGCCGCCGGACATCACGAAGATGCGGCCGGCAAGCCGCACGACCTCGATCTCCGAACCGTAAAGCCGCGACAGGACCGGGCCGGTTATGACGTCGTCCACCGAGCCGAGCGCGGCCTCGCCGCGCCCGAGATAGAGCACCCGGTCGATCATGCCGAGCAGCGGGTTCAGCTCATGCGCGCTGAACAGCACGGTGACGCCGAGTTCGAGCTGCAGCGATTTCACCAGCGCGACGACCTCTTCTTCGTGACGCGGGTCGAGGCTGATCAGCGGCTCGTCGAGCAGGAGCAGGCGCGGCTCCCCGATCAGCGCCTGCGCCAAGAGCAGCCGCTGCCGCTCGCCGCCGGAGAGTTCGGCGAGCGGCCGGCGCGCCAGCTCGCGCGCGCCGACGAGACGCAAGGCGCGATCGATTTCTATCCGCCCCCGCTTGCCGGCGAAGGGCAACCCGAGGCGATGGCCGTCGAGGACGCTGGCGACGAAGTCCCAGCCGCGCAGCCGCATGCCGACGGGCGCGGCGCGGACTTGCGGCATATAGCCGATGGCGGGGTTGCCCCGCGTTGCCGGCCGCCCGAGGACTTCAATGCTCCCCGCGCGCGGCGGCACCAGGCCGAGCACGGCGCGCATCACGGTCGTCTTGCCGGAGCCGTTCGGTCCCAGCACGCCGACGAACTCGCCCTCGGCGATACCGAAGCCCACATCCGTCAGAACCGGGCGATTGCCGAGCCACAACGAGACCTCGTCGAACCGGATTGCGCTCATCGGCCCCTACCTCGGCAGCGCGCGGGCGACCGCATCGAGTTCGCTCGACATCCAGGCCTGATAATTTTTTCCGG
>DASYYD010000441.1:0-4959 GCA_035934195.1 Allostellaceae bacterium
GCGACCTCGAGCATCGCGAGCTGCGCAGCAAGATCATCCCCTACATCGACCCGGTCGATGTCCGCTACAACCGCTTCGAGCGGGTGCCGCGGCCCAATACCGAAGCGGTCATGTTCTGCCTGATGGACGTCTCGGGCTCGATGACCGAGGCGATGAAGGATCTCGCCAAGCGCTTCTTCATGCTGCTGCACGTCTTCCTCGTGCGTCGCTACCGGCATGTCGACGTGGTTTTCATCCGCCACACGAGCACGGCCGAGGAAGTGGACGAAGAGACCTTCTTTTATAGCCGCGAGACCGGCGGCACGGTGGTGTCGACGGCGCTCGACAAAATGCTCGAGATCGCCCGCGCCCGCTACCCGACCGACCGCTGGAACATCTACGGCGCGCAGGCCTCGGACGGCGACAATTACGGCGCCGACAGCGGCCGTTGCGTCGCCCTGCTCGGCGGCGAGGTTTTGCCGCTGTGCCAGTATTTCGCCTATGTCGAGGTCGGCGACGGCACCAGCGGCAGCCTGACCGGATTGTCGCGCGACAGCGATCTGTGGCGCGCCTATGCGGAGGTCGCCCCCGCACACCCGCATTTTGCGATGCGCCGAGTCAGCGACCCGGCGCAGATTTTCCCTGTCTTCCACGAGCTGTTCTCGAAAGGGGGCGTGCGTGCCTGAACGCAGCGGCGAGACGGATATTTCCGCCGGCGCCCCGCTGTTCACCGGGTCGAACTGGGATTTCGCGACCCTGCGCCGCGTCTACGACGCCATCGAGCGCACTGCGCTCGACGAGTTGGGGCTCGACATCTATCCGGTGCAGATCGAGGTCGTCACCTCCGAGCAGATGCTCGATGCCTACGCCTCGGTCGGCTTGCCGCTGATGTACAAGCATTGGAGCTTCGGCAAGCGCTTTGCATTTCACGATACGCTCTATCGGAAGGGCCTGCAGGGGCTCGCCTATGAGATGATCATCAACTCGGATCCCTGCATCTGCTACGTCATGGAAGAGAATTCCATGACGATGCAGACCCTGGTGATGGCGCACGCCGCGTTCGGCCACAACCACTTCTTCAAGAACAATTACCTGTTCCGGCAGTGGACCGACGCCAACGCGATCCTCGACTATCTGAGCTTCGCCCGCGACTACGTCGCCAAATGCGAGGAGCGGCACGGGCTGGAGGCGGTCGAGCGGGTGCTCGATGCGGCGCACGCGCTGCGCGACCACGGCGTCAACCGCTACGCCCATCGCAGCAAGCCCAATCTCGCCGACGAAAAGCGGCGCGCCGAGGATCGGCAGGCGCATGCCGAGGCGACCTACAACGATCTGTGGCGCACCGTGCCGGTGGCCGAGAAAACCGGCGAGGACCCGGACAGCGAGGCCGCGCACATCCAGGAACTGAAGCGCGAGCTCGGCCTGCCCGAGGAGAACCTCCTCTACCTGATCGAAAAGCGCGCGCCGCGGCTCGAAGACTGGCAGCGCGAGCTGGTCCGCATCGTCCGCAACATCGCGCAGTATTTCTACCCGCAAAAACAGACGCAGATGATGAACGAAGGCTGCGCCACCTTCGTCCATTACGAGATCATGCGGCGCCTGCACGACAAGGGCCTCATCACCGAAGGCTCGATGCTCGAATTTCTGCATTCGCATTCGAGCGTCGTGTTCCAACCGGATTTCGACGACCCGCGCTACAGCGGCATCAATCCGTATTCGCTCGGCTTCTCGATGATGAGCGACATCCGCCGCGTCTGCGAAAAGCCGACCGCGGAAGACCGCGAGTGGTTCCCCGACATCGCCGGCTCGGGCGACGCTTTCGCGGTATTGCGCCATGCCTGGGCGAATTACCGCGACGAAAGCTTCGTGTTGCAGTATCTGAGCCCGGCGATGATCCGGCAGTACCGTCTGTTCCAGATTTCCGACGACAGCACCAAGCCGATATTGCGGGTCGAGGCGATCCATGACGAACTCGGCTACCGAAAGGTGCGCAGCGGGCTCGCGCGGCAATACGATCTGTCGCGCCGCGAGCCCGACCTTCAGGTCGTCGATGTTGATCTGACCGGCGACCGCTGCCTCATTCTCGCGCATTACGCGCATGACGGCGTGCTGCTCGAGGAAAAGAGCTGCCGCGCGGTATTGCGCCACACCGCGGCGCTGTGGGGCTATTCGGTGAAGCTCTTGGAGATCGACGCGCCGAGCGACAAGACGCTCAAGACCTACGAGGTCGCCCATCCGGGTTGAGCGACGGAACGGTTGCTTGGATTCCGGCTTGCGCGGGAATGACGGAACTCGGCAGATGATCGTCCTCGGCATCGAGACGAGCTGCGACGAGACCGCCGCCGCGGTCGTCGCACTGACCGATCGCGGCCCGGAAATCCGCGCCAATCTGATCGCCGCGCAGTTCGCGCTGCATCGCCCCTATGGCGGCGTCGTGCCGGAGATCGCGGCGCGCGCCCATCTCGACGGCCTGGACGGGCTCGTCGCCGCCGCCCTCGCCGAGGCGCAGGTCGGCATTGCCGAGCTGGACGCAATCGCCGCCGCCGCCGGACCGGGGCTGATCGGCGGCCTGCTGGTCGGCACGATGATGGCAAAGGGTATCGCCTGGGCAGCCGACAAGCCTTTTATCGCGGTCAACCATCTCGAAGCCCACGCGCTCGCGGCCCGGCTTGTCCACCCGCTCGAGTTCCCTTACCTGCTGCTGCTCGTCTCGGGCGGGCATTGCCAGCTCGTCTACTGCGCCGGGGTCGGCTGCTACACGCGGCTCGGGACGACGCTCGACGACGCCGCCGGCGAGGCCTTCGACAAGACGGCGAAGCTGTTGGGGCTCGGCTATCCGGGCGGCCCGGCGATCGAGCGCGCCGCCCACGGGGGCGACCCGCAGCGGTTTTCGCTGCCGCGGCCGATGCAGGGCCGGGAAGGCTGCGACTTCTCGTTCTCGGGGCTGAAAACCGCGGTTCGCCACATTGTCGCCGAGCGTCCGGCCCTCGACCGCTGCGACATCGGCGACCTCGCGGCGGCGATCGAGCTGGCGATCTGCGAGGCGCTCGCCGACCGCACGAAGAATGCCGTGCGCTGGCTCGGCCGCCAACACCCCGAGGCGGGCGCGCTCGTCGTCGCGGGCGGGGTTGCCGCCAATCTTCGACTGCGCCGGCGCCTTGCCGATCTCGCCGCCGGGGCGGGCCTCGTTTTCGTCGCACCGCCGCCGGATCTGTGCACCGACAACGCCGCGATGATCGCCTGGGCCGGGATCGAGCGGCTGCGGCTCGGCCTTATCGACGGTCTCGACGCGCCGGCCCGCCCGCGCTGGCCGCTCGACGCGGCGGCGCCGCCGCGGCCGGGGGCCGGGGTCAAGGCATGAGGCGGCTCGCGGTCATCGGCGGCGGCGCCTGGGGCACCGCGCTCGCCCTCGTCGCCCGGCGCGCCGGCAGCGATGCGGTAATATGGGCGCGCGACCGCGATGTCGCCGCCGCGATTGCCGAGCGGCACGAGAACCCGGTCTATCTCCCCGGCATCGCGCTCGATCCGGCGATCGCCGCGACGGCCGATCTGGAAGCGGCGACGCGCGTGGCCGAGGCGGCGGTGCTCGCCGTGCCGGCGCAGTTTCTGCGCGGCGTCCTCACCCGGCTGACGGGCGCGATGCCGGCAGGCTTGCCGGTGCTCATTTGCGCGAAGGGAATCGAGGCCGGGACTGGCCGGGCGATGTCGGAAGTCGTCGCGGAGCTGCTGCCCGGGTCGCCGATGGGCGTACTCTCCGGGCCGAGCTTTGCGCTCGAGGTGGCGCAGGGCCTGCCGACCGCGGTGACGATCGCGAGCGGCGACGCCGCGCTTGCCCGCGCCTTTTCCGGCGCCCTCGGCAGCCCTCGCTTCCGCCCCTATCTGTCGGGAGACCCGATCGGCGCCGAGATCGGCGGCGCCGTCAAGAATGTGCTGGCGATCGCCTGCGGCATCATTCTCGGCCGCGGCCTCGGCGACAATGCGCGCGCGGCCCTGATTACCCGCGGGCTCGCCGAGATGATCCGCCTCGGCCTCGCCAAAGGCGGCCGCGCCGAGACCTTCAGCGGGCTCTCCGGTTTGGGCGATCTGGTCCTCACTTGCAGCGCGCTCAAATCGCGCAACCATGCGCTCGGGCATGCGCTTGGCCGCGGCGAGAGCTTGCAGAGCATCCTCGCGGGCCGCCGCTCGGTGGTCGAGGGGGTGGCGACCTCGGCGGCGGTCGTCGCGCTCGCCGGCCGGCTCGGGGTCGAGATGCCGATCAGCGAGGCGGTCGCCGCGGTCATCCATAAGGGCGTCGCGATCGAGGCGATGACCGATCGCCTGTTGCGCCGGCCCTATCGCAGCGAATGAATTGGCGGGCCCGCGGGACGCCCCGGAAAAGCCCTTTTCCGCCAGCGCCGAAAGCCAATATCATGAACCCGAACGAAGAGCGTCATCGGCTCGGAGAAATGAGCGGCAAGCGTGGCGAGGAAGGACCGGGTACGGGCGTCGTCGTCAAGGCCAAGCCGAAGACGAAGAAGCCCTCGATGTACAAGGTGCTGATGCTGAACGACGATTACACGCCGATGGAATTCGTCGTCCACATCCTGGAGCGCTTTTTCGCCAAGAGCCGGCAAGAAGCGACGCGCATCATGCTGCACGTGCATCGGCGCGGGGTCGGGGTGTGCGGGGTCTACACCTATGAGGTGGCCGAGACCAAGGTGACGCAGGTCATGGATTTCGCCCGGCAGCACCAGCATCCGCTGCAGTGTACGCTGGAAAAAGACTAGGCAAGGAAGGAAGGCCGGGAGTGCTGTCACGCAATCTCGAAAAATCGCTGCATCGGGCCCTCGCGCATGCCAACGACCGCCGGCACGAATATGCCACGCTCGAACATTTGCTGCTGGCCCTGACCGAGGATCAGGATGCGGCCGCCGTGCTGCGCGCGTGCAGCGTCGATCTCGACCGGCTCCGTCGCGAGGTGCTGACCTATGTCGACAACGA
>DASYYD010000155.1:0-12310 GCA_035934195.1 Allostellaceae bacterium
GTGGTGCCGCTGCCGGCCCTGCGCGGCGGGGCGCCCGCCGCATGAGCCGCGCGGCGGCCGGCAGCGACCGCGTCCTCGAGCGCCTGGCGCGCCTCCATCCGAAAAGGATCGACCTGTCGCTCGGCCGCATCGAGCGGCTGCTCGGCCGCCTCGGCAATCCCGAGGCACGGCTGCCGCCGGTCATCCATGTCGCCGGCACCAACGGCAAGGGCTCGACGGTGGCGACGTTGCGCGCCTCGCTGGAGGCCGCCGGATACCGCGTCCACGCCTATACGAGCCCGCATCTGGTGCGGTTTCACGAGCGCATCCGGCTGGCCGGACGGTTGATCGACGAGGCGGCGCTCTTGGCGCTCCTCGAGGAATCCGAGGGCGCGAACGAGGGCGAGCCCATTACCTATTTCGAGATCACCACGGCGGCGGCCTTTCTCGCCTTCGCCCGCACGCCGGCCGACATCGTGCTGCTCGAAACGGGGCTCGGCGGCCGCCTCGACGCGACCAATGTCGTCGCCGCCCCGGCGGTCGCCGCGATCACCCCGATCTCGCTCGACCACCAGGATTTCCTAGGGCACACGATCGCCAAGATCGGCCGAGAAAAGGCCGGCATCTTGAAGAGCGGCCGGCCGGCGGTGATCGGCCCGCAACCGCGGGACGCCGAGCGCGTCATCGCGGCGCGCGCCGCCCAAATCGGCGCCCCGCTCTTCCGTTTCGGCCGCGAATGGCACGCCTTTCCGAGCGAGGGGGGCATGCGCTACGAGGGCGGAAGCTGGCGTCTCGACCTGCCGGCGCCGGCGCTTTACGGCCGCCACCAGATCGAGAATGCCGGCACCGCGATCGCCTGCCTCGAAAATCTCGACGGCTTCGCCCTCTCGCCGCCGGCGATCGCCGCCGGCCTGCGCCGGATCGAATGGCCGGCGCGGCTGCAGCGCCTCTCGCGCGGGCCGCTTGCCGCGGCGCTCGGGCCAGGCGCGGAACTATGGCTCGACGGGGGGCACAACCCCGGCTGCGGCGAGGTTCTGGCCGAGGCCGCGGCGGGTTGGCGCGACCGGCCGCTCGATCTCGTCGTCGGCATGCTGAAGACAAAGGACGCCGCCGGTTTTCTGCGCCCGCTCTCGCGCCACGCGAGGAGCCTCCAGGCGGTGACGATCCCCGGCGAAGAGAACCCGCTCGCCGCCGAAGCGATCGTCGCGGCCGCCCGCTCGGTCGGCCTCGCCGCACAGAGCGCAGCGTCGCTCGCCGCCGCCCTCGCCGCGATCGCCGCCAAGGGCGGCAGCCCGCGCGTCCTCGTCTGCGGCTCGCTGCATCTCGCCGGCCGCGTCCTCGCCGAGAACGGGTGACCGACGCGGATCGGGTGCGCTCGAGGGTGCCGGTCGAGATGCCGGCGGGCGGCTTCTTGATCGGTGGCGCGGGGATCGCCCGGGCGGCGCCCATGATGCGACGGACCCGTTCGAGAGGCTGGACCGGTGCGCCTGGACACCTGTAAAATGGACCGGTTAGGGCGGGGGAGCCGGCTGCTCCCCCGCGGGGCAGCCGGGAGCACTCGGCCGGTGGCGCAGCTCCCCGACGCGAAGCCTGGGCGTCGCGCGCAAATCCGGGCGCTGCCTGGCGTATGGCAGGCGAAGGGGAACCAAATCCAGATGGCTTTGAGGGGCCGCACCGCCGCGCGCGGCAGCCGTGAGAAAAGCCCGTCCGCGCCGCCGGCGCCGCCGGCCGAGGATCGCTTGCACGGCGGCCGCGCCGGGGCCCCCTCGCGGCTTGCGGGCGAGCACCCGGAAACCGAGGCCGCGACGGAATTCGACGAGGAGTGGTACCTTTACTCCAACAAGGATGTCGCCCGCGCAGTGGAAGAAGGCCGCGGCCGTTCCGGGCTGCAACACTACCTCTCCCACGGCAGGCGCGAGGGCCGCTCGCCGTTGCCGCCGCCCGACTGGGACCGGCAGATGGCGAGGCGTGAGACAGCCGATCGGATCGACCCCTCCCTCGGCGACATATCGGCCCGCCACCGGGGCGAATTTTATCTCGCCCCCGTCGATCTCGCCGTTGCCGAATTGCCGCTGCAGCGCGTGGCCGTCATTGGCTCCTGCCTGGCCGAGTCATGGGGATTCCACAAGAATGCCCGATCCGCCTGCCCGGTCGATATGATTACACTCAACAATGTCGCGAACCTGCCGCCGCAGCCGCCGGACGTCGTCAAGGGATACGACTTCCAGATTGTGCAGCTGCCGCTCCGAAGCGCATTGCCCGACGCGACACTGTGGCGGCTTCCCTACGACGACATCGCGGGCCATGAAAGCGCCTTTGAAACGGCGTGCCGGCGGGTCGACGCGCTCCTCGACTCGTGGATGGCCTGGAACGTCGCATACGGGCTGCTGAGCTTCGTCAGCAATTTCTTCGTACCGCAGCAGAATTTAATGGGGCGTCTCGTTCCCCGCTTCGACCTCAGAAACCCGGAATACTTCGTCGACAAGCTGAACGAGCATCTCGAACGATCCGTCGGGCGGTTCAAGAACGCCTACGTACTCGACGTCGACCGAATCTCGGCGTCATTTGGACGGCGGTTCATCCAGGACGACAGCGTGCATTGGGTGTCGCATGCCTCCGTCATGGGCGCGCCCGGCGTCGTCACGGCTCGGATCGAGCCACTGGCGCCGTTCCGCGCTCATTACGAGGTGCGAGAGCTATCGGAGTTCCGTCGGGCCGTTTGGAACGAGATAATCTGCATGTACCGGACGGTCCGCCAGGCCGACGGCGTCAAGATGGTCGCCCTCGATCTGGACGACACGCTGTGGCAGGGCGTCAGCGGCGACGCCGCGGAGATCGGCTCCCAGATGGTTGAAGGCTGGCCCCTGGGGCTGGCCGAGGCGTTGCTCTATCTGAAAAAGCGGGGTGTCCTCCTGGCGATCGTCAGCAAGAATGACGAACAGCGGATCCGCGCGATCTGGCCCAAGATATTCGTGGACCGACTTCGGATCGAAGATTTTGCGGCGGTCAGGATAAATTGGCGGCCGAAGCCGGAAAACATGCGCGAGATCCTGGAGGTTGTGAACGTCCTGCCGCGCAGCGTCGTCTTCCTCGACGACCATCCGGCGGAGCGCGCGGCGATGGCCAGAGCATTTCCGGAGATGCGGATACTCGGGCGCCATCCATACTATCTCCGGCGGATCCTGCTGTGGTCGGCGGAGACCCAGGTTCCGTTCATTACCGGGGAGTCGGCGCGCCGCACCGAAATGGTGCAGGCGCAATTCACGCGCGAATCGCGACGGACGGGCCTTTCCCGAGATGATTTTCTGCGCGAGGCGGCGCCCCGGGTGACGCTGTCGATGATTGCCGACACGGATCATCCGCGCTTCAAGCGAGCATTGGAGCTGATCAACAAGACCAATCAGTTCAACACCACGGGCAAAAGATGGCGAGCGGAGGATTGCGGCGCCTTCTTCGGCAGAGGCAAGTTCTACACCTTCGAGGTCGAGGACCGGTTTACCAATTACGGGCTGGTGGGTGTCGTCGTCATGGAAGGCGGCTCGATCGTCCAATGGGTCATGTCTTGCCGCGTTCTCGGATATCAGGTCGAGGAGGCGGTCATGGCGACGCTCGTCGGGAGGATACGCAGCGGCGACGGCGCGCCGGCCGTCACCGGCGAGTTGGTCGAGACCGAGGTCAACTTCCCTTGTCGGGATCTTTTCGACAAGTGCGGCTTTCGCGTAAACGGGGACCGCTGGGCGCTGAATGCCGAGACACCCCTCCCGGTCCCGGCGCACGTCAGCATATCGTGGGGCTAGCGCAACCTCCGCTCGGCTGAGCCCGATCCGCCGTCATGAGCTTTCGCGGTCGAGGCCGCCGCGCCGCCTCGCCCGCGTTGTTGCGAAATTGCAGATTGACAAATACGCAATATTGTGATAGATAGAGCCTCTCGCCGCGCTTCCCGTTTGCGATCGGAGGACAGTTCATGAAGAAATACGGCGCTGCCGCGCTGCTCCCGACACTGCTGCTGCTCGCGCTGCCGGCACTCGCCGGCGGCTACAACGGGCCGCCCGGCGCGACGGCGCCCGCCGGCACGGTATGGCGCTCCAACAGCAGCCGGGCCGCCGACTACAATTCGGCATTGGAGTACGGCCTTGTCGCCGACGGCTACACGGCGGCCGACGGCTCTATCTCGGCCGGCTCGAACAGCTTTTCCTCGGCCTCGAGGAATTGCCTCGGGACCGATGTCGGCAAGGTCCTGACGGTCTCGGGCGCCGGCGCGGTCGACGGCACGGGCGCGCTCGACCCGCTCGTCACCACGGTGAGCGGGTGCTCGGGCAACAATTTCCTCCTCGCCGCCAACGCGACGACGACGCAATCGGGCGTGCCGTGGGCCTACGGCACCGACGATGCGGGCGCGCTCGCGACGGCGCTCGCGAATTCTCCGCGCGGCATCGTGCGGCTGCCGCCGGGCGGCATCCTCCTCAACGCCAGCACGGTGACCCTCAAAAACGCCGCGCTCGAATGCGTCAAGGCGCCCAATTTCGACACCAATTCCTTCGCCTCGAACGGCCAGGGGCAGTATGGCACGACCTTCCTGTTGACCTCGCTCTCGACGCCGCCGTTCTGGCTCGGCAACTCGATGCGGGTCGCCGGCTGCAACTTCTATTGGCCCGGGCAATCGGGGATCGGCCGCAACCCTGGCGCCTACCCGGCGCAGCCGACCCTGACGACGGCCGGCGGCGGCTCGCTCTCGGCCGGCACCTATTACGCCGAGATTACTTACCTCACTTCCAGCGTCGAGAGCCCGCGCTCGGTCGAGACCTCGATCGCCGTATCGGCGAGCGGCACACTGACCGCGGCGCTCCCCGCCAAGATCGCGGCCGGGGCCGACCACTGGAACCTCTACCTCGGTACGAGCTCGGGCGGCGAAGTGCTGCAGAACGCCTCGCCCATCGCCATCGGCACGACCTCGGACGCGATCTCGACCCTGACGACCGGCACCGCCGCCGCGCCGCCGCCTTTCGTCCCGGTCGCCTTCCCGCCGCTCTTCGAATCGCATGCCGGCACCGGCCAGTTCGTCGACGACCGCATCGCCGACAACACGGTCGTCAACGCCTACGACATCCTCGCCCAGTGCAACGGCGCCGCCGACCCGGTGCCGTCCTGCGATGTCGCCGGCAGCGCCGGCGATGTGCGCCTGACCGGCAACAACCTCTACGCGGTGCACCGCGTGATGGCGCTTTCCAGCGTCGGCGAGGTGTGGCGGATGGAGGGCAACGATTCGAACCCCTCGATCTTCACCCAGCCGGCCTGGCTTTCCGGCATCGCCGGCAACCTCGTCACCTGGACGACCGAGAACGGCGAATGGCTCTATGTCGAGGGGAACGGCACCGCTGGCGGCGCCTGCTCGTCGCGCTCGGTCGACGGCATCACCGCCACCAACAACACGGTCGAGGCCTATCACTTCGGGATGCACGTCGCTTCGGGGCTGCTCGCCGAGACGAGCTTCACCGGCGGCGATCTGCAGGCCGAAATCCCGCTCCAGATCGATGCCGCCGGCAGCCTCACCAACGATTCGATCAACGCGCGGCTGACCGCGGTGCGCATCGGCACCGCCGCCCCCAATGCGACCGCCGTCGTCCTCAATTCGACCTGCACGGCCGCCTTCGGCCAGGAGAGCCTCAACCTCGCCGGCATCGTCGAGCAGAGCGAAGGCAGCCTCATCGACATCGAAGGGACGGGGACGGTCTGGCTCAACGCCGCGCACCTCTCGGCCTTCGCGGTCGGCAATTCGGCGACCGCCGGGGCCTACTGGCTCGCCAAACTCAACAATTCTAGCGCGACCCTCAACCTCAACAGCCTTGTCGGGCAGACGGCGGCGAGCGGCGTCGGCGGCATCGACGGCGCCGCCGGCACCCTCAACCTCGGGCAGTATTCGATCGGCGTCACGGCGACGCCCTTGACGATCGGCTCGGCGACCGTGCACGCGATCGCCGCGTCGAATTTCGTGCAGGGCTCGGGCAGCCCGACGGGGGCCGGCACCGGCGGCGCGATGATGGGCTTTTGCGTGCTGATCACGCCGAAGACGACCGGCAACATCGAAGCGACCTTCAGCGGCAACCTCACCAACTCGACCGCCGGCGACGGCGCCGAGGCGCAGATGTATTACAGCGCCCAAGGCTCGCCCAATTGCCCCGGCAACGGGGCCGCGCAAACCGGCACCGCGCTCGGCACGCTGGCGACCGCGACCGTCACCGGCACCGGCCTCGTGCCGTTCGCCACGACCAAGGTCGCGACCGGCCTCGCGGTCGGCACGGCCTACTGGTTCGACCTCTGGGTCGCCGCCGTCGGCGGCGGCACCGGCTCGGGCAAGTTCGTCCACTTCGCCGTGCACGAGATGTAGAAGGGATGCGCCGCCTGTTTTTCGGAAGTGCACGTTCCGGGGCGGCCGACAACCGCGCGGCCACCGGCGGCGCGGCGGCGGCAGCGCTTTGACCTGGGTCAACCGGCAGAACTGGCGGAGGGGATGGGATTCGAACCCACGATACGGTTTATCACCGTATAACGGTTTAGCAAACCGCCGCCTTCAGCCACTCGGCCACCCCTCCACCAAGGAGTGGTATCGACACGGCGTATGCCGAGGGGGTTCTATCGGGCGGCCCCGATGAAGTCAATTCGCGCCGCCGCAATCCCTCCCGACCGCGCCGCCCGCGAGGCGGAATTCGACGGCCTCCTCGCCGAAATCCGCGCCTGCCGGTTGTGCGCGGCCCATCTGCCGCTCGGGCCGCGGCCGATCGTGCGGGGGCGGCCGTCGGCGCGGCTGCTCGTCATCAGCCAGGCGCCGGGGACGCGGGTACACGAGACCGGGCTGTCGTTCAACGACAGGAGCGGCGACCGGCTGCGCGGCTGGCTCGGGCTCGGCCGCGAGCAATTCTACGACGAGAGCCGGGTGGCGATCGTGGGGATGGGGTTCTGCTATCCCGGCCGCGCCGGCAACGGCGGCGACCTGCCGCCGCGCCCGGAATGCGCGCCGCGCTGGCACCCGGCGTTGCGCCCGCTGTTGCCGGAGATCCGCTTGACCCTCCTCGTCGGCAGCTACGCGATCCGCTATTACCTGCCCGAGGCCCGCCGCCGCTCGATGACCGAGGCGGTCGCCGGCTGGCGCGGCCATCCGGCCGAGATCTTCGTGCTGCCGCATCCGAGCTGGCGCACGACGGGGTGGCTGCGCGACAATCCGTGGTTCGAGCGCGAGGCCTTGCCTGAATTGCGCGCGCGGGTCGGGGCGGCGCTCGGACCGCCTGCCGTCACGGGGTCAATTTGAAGACGGTGCCGCCGCCGGTAGCGCCGCCAACCGCCGTCACCCCATAAAGATTGCCGCTGGCGTCGATGACCAGGCCCCCGGGTTCGCAATTCCCTCCGCAGCCGGAGAATTTGTAGAGAACCCGCTCGGTGTAGGCGACCACTCCCCCGAATTCGCTGCGCACGAGTTCGAAGACGGTACCGCCGAACGCGCCGGCGCCGCCGGCGTTCGTTATTCCGTAGAGATCGCCGCGTTCGTCCATCACGAGGCCGCCGACAGGTTGGGCGCCATCGCGGCAGGGAGTTCGCGAACAAAAATCGTAGAGAATTTTTTCGCTTCCGGTTCTGCTTATCGTGAACACGGTCCCTGAGCGGTTCGCGCCGCCCTGGTCCGTCGTGCCGTAGAGCCGGCCCCGCTTGCCGCGAAGCAGGGGGCCAACGGGTGAGACGCCATCGGCGGGGCTCGAACCAAAGTCGTGAAGGACGGTCTTGCGTCCCGCGAGGGACAGCCTGAAGACAGTGCCCGCCTTGTTGGCGCCGCCCCCTCGGGTGCTGCCGTAGAGGCGGCCCGCGGCGAAGCCGACGGGGTTCGGAAACGTCCCGTGAAAGCTGTGGAGCACCGTCTCGCCGCCGCTCACGGAGAATCTGAAGACGGTGCCTGCCCCATTCGTGGTCGTGCCGTAGAAGCCGCCGTCGCCGGGCGCGATCAACCAGCCCGGAAAGGACCCGTCGGCGCAATCGGCGAGCGAACAAAAGCTGTAGAGGACGCGCTCGCTGTAGCCGCCGGCGCCCGGTATCAACTCGAAGATCGTGCCGCCTTCACCTGCCATCAGGTTCGGATTTGCGCCGCCGAGGGAGGTCGTGCCGTAGAGATCGCCGAGGCCATCGATGAGCAGAGGGCTGCCCGGAAAGGCGCCATCGACGCAGTTGCTCAGAATGCAGAAATTATCGAGGACGCTTTCGCTGTAGGCGGTGCCGCTCGCGTTTGGCGCAAGCTCGAATGCCACGCCGTGCTGCGTGGCTCCGCCGTTCTGAGCGACGCCGAAAATTACCGGCGCGCCGGGAATGGTCCCTTCTTGCAGAAGCAGGTAGGCCGGCCGGGCGCCATCGGTGCAGGCGCTGCCGCCCTGCGAGCAAAAGCTATACAGGGTCGTAAAGATCGGGCTGGCGGCGGCGCCTACCGTAAAACAAGCCAGAACCAGCAGCCCCAGAGCAAGCGTGCGCAGCATCGGTTTTATACTTTCGCCAGGCCCATAAATATATTTTAGGAAATTTGCTGTTGATTTGCAACTTTCCCGACGCACTCAACCCTGATGTTCGATTCGCTCCATATCTTCGTCGCTGAAGCCGAAATGGTGGCCGATCTCGTGGATCAGCACATGCCGCACGAGGTGGCCGAGGTCTTCGCCCGTCTCGCACCAATAGTCGAGGATCGGGCGGCGGTAGAGAAAGATCATGTCGAGGTGCGGCCGCGGGTCGCTCGCGCTCTTCATCGGCAGCGCGACGCCGCGGTAGAGGCCCAATATGTCGAAGGGGCTCTCCAGCTCCATCTCGGCTTCGGTCGCCGCGTCGGGAAACTCCTCGACGCGGATCGCGACAGCGCCCAAATGCCGCCGGAATTCCTCCGGCAGCGCGGCGAGGGCGCGCTCGGCGAGCCGCTCGATGTCGGCGAGCGAGGGCGGGTGGCCGCCCTCCCTTTCGCCGGCGCTTGACCTCGGGCGCCGCATCGCTCACTTCGAAGGGGAGGTCGAGGCGAAAGGGAGGCAAGAATGGTCGAGAAGCTGGTCGGGGCGGCGCGCCATGCCGCGCTCGCCGAACTGCACGGCTGGGCCGAGGTCGAGGACCGCGACGCGATCCGCAAGAGCTATCATTTCGGCGACTTCTCGGAGGCGTGGGGCTTTCTCTGCCGGGTCGCGCTGACCGCCGAAAAGATGGACCACCACCCGGAAATCTTCAACGTCTACAACCGCGTCGAGCTGATCCTGTCGACCCACGACGCCGAGGGCCTCTCCGAGCGCGACATCCGCCTCGCGCATAGGGTCGACGAATTGGCGCCCGAGCGCGACCGGCGCGGCGCACTGCCCTGACTAGCGCCGGCGCCGCCGGTCGGTCGCCAGCACCAGCTGCTCGCGGATGCCCGGCTCCATCGCCGAATGGCCGGCGTCGGGGACGACGACATACTCCGCCTCCGGCCAGGCGCGCGCGAGCAGGTCGGCGCTCCTGATCGGGCAGACCATGTCGTAGCGCCCCTGGACGATGATCCCGGGCAGACGCCGAACCGGGGTGATGCGGGCGATCAGATCGCGCTCGCCCTCGAACAGGTGATGCCTGAAATAATGCGCCTCGAGCCGCGCGAGGCCGAGCGCGAGGCGGTCCTCGCCGAAGGCGGCGAGCGTCTCGGAGTTCGGCAACAGGGTCGAGCAGGCGCCCTCGTATACGCTCCAGGCGCGCGCCGCCGGCATGTGGATGCGCGGATCGGGGTCGACGAGGCGGCGGTAATAGCCGGCGAGCAGATCGCCGCGCTCGGGTTCGGGGAGAAACCCGGCAAAGGCGCGCCAGGCTTCCGGAAATACCGTGCGCGCGCCGTAGAGGAACCAGTCGACCTCCTCATGCCGGCACAAAAAGATGCCGCGCAGGACGAGGCCGGTGCAGCGGCCGGGGTGCAACTGCGCGTAATGGAGCGCCAAGGTCGAGCCCCAGGAACCGCCGAAGACCAGCCATCTGTCGATGTCGAGCGCGGCGCGCAGCCGCTCGATGTCGGCGACGAGGTGGTCGGGGGAATTGTCCCTGATCTCGCCGAGCGGGGGCGAGCGCCCGGCGCCGCGCTGGTCGAAGATCACGATCCGCCAATGGGCCGGGTCGAAAAACCGGCGATGCACCGCGGTCGCGCCGGCGCCGGGGCCGCCGTGCAGAAAGACGGCGGGCTCGCCGCGCGGGTTCCCCGATTGCTCCCAATACATCGTGTGGCGGCCGTCGAGCTTGAGGGCGCCGGTGCGGTAGGGTTCGAGCGGCGGGTAGAGGTCGCGGCGGCTGGTCATTGCCGGCTACTTTAAGCGGCGGCGGCGCGTTGCGATAGCGCGCCGCCGCGAGCCCCTATCCATGGCGCGGGCGCGGCCTCAGCGCGCCGGCCGCAGCGCCAGGGTTTCGAGCATGGAGATGCGTGCCGCCGAAGGCCCGGCAGAACCCTCGGGCATGCTTTCGACCGCTTGCCTGAGCTGCGCTTCGGAGACCGAGCCCGGCAGGCGGTAGCCGAAGACCCGGGCGAGATGATTTGCCAGCCGCGGCGAGGGTGCATAGGCAAACCGCGTCTTCAGCACCGGTGCGGCTTCGGCGGGGCCTTTGCCGCGCCGCCAATTCCTGTAAAAGTCTTCCCAGCGATAGGCATAGACCAGATAATCCTGCCGCCCCGTCAGGCGCGCGATCAGCGCCATCAGGCTGGCGTCGAACGGCAGGTATTCCGGCGCCACTTGGCCCCAAGAATAATCCCGCAGGCTCGTCGTGAAGTCGAATTTCTGGTCGGCGCCGCCGCGGCTTTCCCCGGCTCGCTCCAGCTTGTAATACTCGTTGCGGCCGGGCCGCATGCCGAGGGCATAGGCGCCGACCCGCCCGACGCAGCATCTGACGCGTACGCGCAATCGGCCGACTGCGTGCAGCAACGACGGGTCGAAGCGGCGCAGGCTCGGCAGTATGAACTGCAGCGCCAGCCGGCGAGGGTTGTCGTCGGAAGCGTTCCAGATCGTGTTGCCGGCAGGATGCCGGATGCGGGTCGTCCGGTCGATGCTCGACTTTGCATCGCCGATGGACAACACGGCCGAGCGCAGCTGCGCGCCATGCGTCCGGATCAGGAAATTCATCGCCATGTAGCGCGGCCGAAGATCGTAGCGGTTCCAATAGCCGTCATCGATCACCGGCAACGCCGCATCCAGAGACCGCAGCCCCTTCTTCGCCGCGGCCGCGAACCCCGCTCCCGGCGACATCCGATGGAGCACCAACAGGGTGAAGATCGAATAGAGATGCGCATTGACGATAAAGGGCGCGTACCGATCCTCTATCGGGATCTCCTGAAACCAGACGAAATTCTCGTTCTGCGAGCGCACCCCGCCGGCGCCGACCGGCAACAGCAACGCCTTGCCGCCGCGCCGCGCGAGGTCGAGATATTTCTGCGCCCCGGTCGCGCAATACGCCATCAGCAGACGAGTGACGACGGCATCCTGGGCAAATGCCGAAGGCCAGCCCGCCTTCAGCAACACGTCGTTGACCTGGGTGTCGTAGTCGTAGGCCCAGACGGCGGCGCCGTGCACATCGCGCGCGTGGCGTTCGGCCCAGTCGAGCCCGGCCGTCCGATGCGGCGTCATCGGCAGCGGGACGCACCCGTCGGCCAGCCCGAAATCCCTGCCCTCTTGCGCGATGTCGAAGGCGACGCTGCTGACATTGCGAAAATGCGCGCCATTCGGTGCGATGCGGCGCAGCAGGCCACGAGAATCGCGCGACAGGCGGGCGTGCCAGTACGGCGTTTTGGCCGGCAATACGACGGTGCCGTTGTCGGCCTCCGGCGCGATGCAGAAGCGCGCACCCGGCCTGCAGACGAGGCCGGCGCCGGGGCCGCGCCCGGTCGCTTCGCCGCCGTCGCTGCCGGAATAAACGATCCCCCCGACAACCGCGAGCGACACCCCGAGGACGCCGAGAAGCGCCAGAGCGGTTCGGCCAGGAAACCCGGCGGGCAATTTCTTCCCCCGATCCCTACGCGCCCGCCATCGCGGCAGCCGACGCTCGAGCGCCCCCCGGAAATCCTCCGCCTATCTCACCGCGGCGCCATGCGCAATGCGCCGTCGAGCCGCACGACCTCGCCGTTGATCATGCGGTTGTCGATCAGATGCAGCACGAGGCTCGCGTATTCCGCCGGCGCCCCGAGCCGCTGCGGGAAGGGGACGCTCGCCGCGAGGCTGTCGCGCGCGTTCTGCGGCAGGCCCATCAGCATCGGGGTAGCGAAGATGCCGGGCGCGATCGCGACGACGCGCACGCCCCAGCGCGCGAGCTCGCGCGCCGCCGG
>DASYYD010000025.1:0-11183 GCA_035934195.1 Allostellaceae bacterium
GGCCCGCGCCATCATCGCGACGACCGAGGAGGAATCGACCCCGCCCGACAGAAACGCGCCGAGCGGCACATCGGCGACGAGGCGGCGGCGGACCGCCGCTTCGAGGCGCGCCACCACCTCCCCGCAAAGTTGCGCGACGGCGGGCGGGCGGGCGGGCGCGCCGGGCTCGGACAGCCGCCAATAGCGGACGAGCTGGGGCGCGCCGAGGGCGCCGTCGCCGGCGAGCCCGATCGACAGGTAATGCGCCGGCGGCAGCTTCTCGATATCGGCGAAGGCCGTCGCCGGCGCCGGCACATAGCCGAGCGTCAAATAGCGGTCGATCGCCGACAAATCCGCGGTTCGCCCGATATCCGGCCAGGCGAAGAGCGCCTTGATCTCGGATGCGAAGGTAAGCCGGGCGGGAGCGCGCGTGTAATAGAGCGGCTTTTTGCCGATGCGGTCGCGCGCGAGGACGAGGCGCCGGCTGCGCCGGTCCCACAGCGCGAGCGCGAACATGCCGTTGAGCCGCGAGAAGATGCGCGGCCCCCAGGCATGCCAGCCGTTGACGATGACCTCGGTGTCGCTGCGGCTCCTGAAGGCGTAGCCGGCCGCCTCGAGGTCGCGGCGGATCTCGGCGAAGTTGTAGATCTCGCCGTTGTAGGCGATCCACACCGTGCCGTCGGCGCTCGCCATCGGCTGATGCGCGAGCGGCGACAAATCGATGATCGACAGCCGCGCATGGGCGAGCCCGGCGCGGCCGTCGGTCCAGATTCCTTCGTCGTCAGGGCCCCGATGCCGCAAGGCCGCGACCATCGCCGAAAGGCGCGCCTCGGATTCGGCCGCCGGCATCGGACGCGCGCCCAGAAAGCCGCCGATGCCGCACATTATTGGGCCAAGCGCCGGTAGAGCCCGGCGATCCGGTGCCGATAGGTGTGGTCGCCCAATGCGAGGTCGCGGGCGGCATCGGCGATGCGGCGCCGCTCGCCGGCATCGCGGAAGCGCGCGATCGCGTCGCAGAGGTTCGCGAAATCGTGATCGAGCGCGATATAGTGCTCGTCGGCCCGCAGGATGTCGTTGTAGCGCCCCGTTACGAGGATCTGGCAGGTGCCGGTCCCCGCCGCATCGAAATGCCGCGACGAGATGCATTTGGAATAAGCGGGGCAGCGCGGCCGGCCGGCAAAGAAGCGCTCCCGGATCTCGACCGGGTTGGCGCCGGCGTCGTCGATCGCCTCGTGTCGGACGGGCGAGGAGGCGAGCATCTTTCTGAGCCACGCCTTCGCCGGGTAGGGCAGATGCCGCGCCGCGCGATGCGCCAGCCCGTCGGCGCGGATCACTGCGCTCCCTGCCTTGCCGCGAATGAAGCTTTGGATTTCGAGCGCGGTCTTGTCGTCGCGCTCCAAATACCACGATCCCGCCTCGCTGCCGATCGTGCCGCGGCAGTCGTTGAGGAAGCGCGCCCAATCCGGGCGGTCGAGCCGCGCGGCGTTGTCGATATCGACGCAAAGCCCCTGCCGCGGCCCAAATTCACGAAACAGGTCGTAGACGCGGTTGCGCTCGTCGTCGCCGATGAAGACCGGATAGCGGGCGCTGCGCCCGCCGATGTCGAGCCGCCGCTCGCCTTCTGCGGTGTCGCGCCGGAAGACGCCGTCGTTGAGCGCGTGCGGCATGGCGATGATTTCGGCGCCGGTATCGGCGTAGAGCCACTCGCCAGCTTCGAGGGGCAGTTGCGTGCCGACGAAATCGGCACCGACCCGCCGCAGGAAAGCGCGCTTTTCGCCGAGCGGCATCCACGGCAGATTGTATTCGTTGCCGACGAGCATCAAAAACCGCCCGCGCCGGGCCGCGAGCGCGGCTTCGAGCGGAAGCAGGAAACCGAGGGTATCGGCCGAGGCGGCGTGCAGCGCGACGACGAGCTCGGCCGACGCCACCGCGTTCATTGCGGCGCGTCGTTCGCCGGCGCGAAACAGGTTGAAGCTCCGCGCTGCGAACAGCGGGGAGCGCTCGAACGCCTCCCGCCAGTCTTCGTAGTAGGACGCCCGGGTGCCGTAGCGAACGGTTAGGATCACCGTGCGGATGCGGTTTTCGCTCGGCATTCGAGGTATTCGAGGATGCGTTCCACGGCGGCCGCTGCCGCCCGGCCGTCGCCATAGGCGGCGATCTCGCGGCGCGGCCGATAGTCCGGCCCCTTCCACAGCCGGTTCCAGCCCGCCTCGATCGTCTCCACCCACTCGGTCTCGCCGCGCAATGTGACGCAGGGCACGCGGTGAAAATAGGCCTCCTTCTGCAGTCCGCCCGAGTCGGTGAAGACGGCCGCGGCCGAGGCGAGGAGGCGGTGCATGTCGAGATAGCCGAGCGGCTCGCAGGCCAGAATACCGGAGAGGTCGAGACGCCAATCCTCGATCTGCGCCCGCGTGCGGGGGTGCACCGGGAAGACCACCGCGCTGCCGCGCGCCTCTTGTCCGAGAAAGGCGATGATCTCGGCGAGCGCCTCGCGGTCGCCGGTGTTTTCGGCGCGGTGGACGGTCGCAACGGCATAGCCGCGCTCGGCGAGCCCGAGCCGTTCGATGACGCGCGAGCGGCGCGAGCGGGCGGCGGCGAAGAGCGCGGCATCGTACATCACGTCGCCGATGTCGTGGACGCCCTCGACAATGCCCTCGCGTTCGAGATTGGCGATCGCCGTCTCGGTCGGGCAGAAGAGAAGCGCGCTCAAATGGTCGGTCAGCAGCCGGTTCAATTCTTCCGGCATGGCGCGGTTGAACGAGCGCAACCCGGCTTCGAGATGGGCGACCGGAACCCCGAGCTTGCCGGCGGCGAGCGCCCCCGCGAGGGTCGAGTTGGTATCGCCGGGGACGAGCACGAGATCGGGCCTTTCCGCGAGGATGACGTCTTCGAGGCCGGCGAGCATGCGCCCGGTCATCGCGCCGTGGCCGCCGCCGTGGATGCCGAGATTGACGCGCGGCGCCGGCATCTCGAGCTCGTCGAAGAACACCTGCGACATCTCGGGGTCGAAATGCTGGCCGGTATGCACGAGCGTTTCCTCGAGCCCGCCCTGTGCCGCGATGGCGCGCGAGACCGCCGCCGCCTTGACGAATTGCGGACGCGCGCCGACGACGGTGAGGATGTGCCGGCGCCTCACCCCGGGGCCTCCCCCGGGGCCTCCGCTGGGGCCTCCCCTGCGGCCTCCCCTGCGGCCTCGGTCAACCCCGGCACAAATCGCCGGTGCTGCAGCATCGCGCGGCGGATCATGTCGCGGTTCTCGCGCGTCCAGGCGATCGATCGCTCGAGCCCCTCGCGCAGTTCCGTCGCGGCGGCGAAGCCGAGCGCCGCGCGCGCCTTTTCCGTCGCCCCGAAGCGCCGGCCCGAACGGTCCCAGTCGCGCGCCGGGGCGAGCGCGATCGGCGTCGGGTTCGCCGTCAGCTCGTTGATCAGCCGTGCCAATTCGAGGATCGAGGTCTCGCGCCCCGAAGCGAGGTTATAGACCTCGCCGGGAACACCGCGCCGGGCCGCCGCCAACAGTCCTTCGGCAACATCCCCGACAAAGATGAAGTCGCGCGTCGCCACCCCGCCATTCTCGACCGGCAGCGCCTCGCGGTTGAGGGCTTTCCACACGAAGGTCGGCGTCACGTTGCGCCACACCGTGTGCGGCGTGCCGCGCCAGCGCCCGGCGCCGAGGATCTCGCCCGGCCCGTAGACGTTCTGAAACCGCGCCTTCACGAAGGGCAGCCGATGGCGCATGAAATAGAAATTCCCGTACATCTCGCCGACGAGCTTCGAGATCGAATAGGGGCTGTCGTGAAAGAGCGAAACCGGCGCGTCCTCCGGCGTCGCGCTCGCCGCCTCGAAGGTCTTTTCGGCAACGGCGCACCCCGCCGCCGCATAGACGAGCTTTTTGAGCCTGGAAAAATCCTTGAGCCGGTCGAAGAGCTTCAGGCTCGTCAGCGTGTTGTTGGCGTGGTCGGCGAGCGGATCGTGGATCGAGGATTGGTTGCCGTGATGGCAGGCGAGGTGAAAGACGATGTCGAGATCGGTCGGCAGAGACGCAAGGATCTTGTCCTCGGCGATCGAGCCGAAGACGAAGTCGATCGCCGGATGCTCCGGCACGTTGCCGATCTCCGCGGACAGCAGATTGTCGACGATCGTGAGGCGCCGCGGCGCGAGCGCGATCAGGCGGCGCACGAGCGCGCCGCCGACAAAACCGGCGCCGCCGACGACCAGGATCGACGCGCCTTCGAACCCGACTTCGTCCGTCATCGCGCGGCTGCCGGCGCTTTCAGATGGCTGTAGACCGCCGAGACGCCGTGCGCGTCGTACCAGCGCAGCATGCGGTCCAGCGATTGGGCAAAGCCGATCTTCGCCTCCCAGCCGAGCCGTTCGCGCGTCTGCGAGGGATCGAGCACGACGGCGGCGACGTCGTCGGCGCCCGGCTCCACAACCGGCACCGGCTCGGCCGACACGATGCCGAGATAGCGCGCGATGTGGTCATAGACCTCCTTGATCGTATGCCCCTCTCCGGTCGACACGTTGAAGATCCCGGTGGGCGCGTCGTCGGCGAGCACGAGGGCGACGATGTCGAGAAAATCCCGAATATCAAGAAAATCTCTGACGGCATTGGTGCAAAAGCACTTTTCGCCAGCCTTAAGGCGCCGATAAAAGCTCGGGATCGGGCCGATCGCCAGGCGCGGCGCCACGACATTGGCAAGGCGCAGCGACACAAAAGGAATATCGCTCAATAAGATATAAGACTCTGCCGCAGTCTTGCTGATGCCGTAACTGGTAAACGGCCGGCACGGATGCTCGATCGGGATCGGGACCCGGTCCGGACGCCCGTAGCACAGCGCCGTCTGGAAATTGACGAAGCGCCTGACGCCGGCGCGGCGCGCGGCGGCGAGCAGGTTCAAGGCGCCGGTGACGTTGCTCGCCGCGTCTGTGCGCCAATCGTTCGGGTCCTTGTAGGAGGCGGCGCCGTGAATGACGTGGGTCGGCCGGAATCGGGCCAGGGCGGCCTCGACGAGAGCCTCGTCGGCGATGCTGCCTTCGACGAGTTCGAGGCCCTCGATGCCCGACAGGGTTTCGCGCCGGCCGGTCGCGAAATTGTCGATGACGAGAATCTCGTGGCCTTGGCTCAGATAGGCCTCGACGAGGTTCGAGCCGAGGCAGCCGGCGCCGCCGGTAATCAAGAGCCTCACGAGCCGCGGGCCTCGCGCAGGTGCGTGTAGCCGCCCTCGACCCCGCGCTCGCCGAAATGCGACACCGCGGCGTCGACGATCGCGTCGAGCGGCGTGAACGCGATCTCGCCAAAATCCCGAAAGGTGCGCGACGGGTCGAGCAGGATCGAGGGCGCGTCGTCCGCCGCGAGCGGACGGATTTCCGGATCCGGATATTCGTTGAATTTCATCGCCCGCACGACCGCGTCGTAAAGCTCTTTGATCGCCACGTCATGCCCCGAAGAGAAATGGTAGGTGCCGCTACCCATGCCGTCGGCGGCGCGCAGGACGGTCGCGGCAAGGTCCTCGGCATAGACGAAATCGCGCCGCGCCTCGGTCACGAAGCAGCGCTTTCCATCCCTGAGCCGAGCGAAAAAGATCGGCAACGGGCCGCTGACATTGCGCGGCCCGATCACATTCGCGAGGCGAAACGTCACCCAATCGACCCCGCTCATCTCGATATAGCGCTCGCCGGCGGTCTTGGAGATCGCATAGCTGTTGGGCGCCGGATTTACCGGGTGCGCGAGGGTGATCGGCTGTTCGAGCGGCGTCGTCCCGTAGCACAGCGCCGTCTGGAAATAGATGAGCCGTCCGACCCCGTGATCCTTGGCGGCGCGCGCGAGGATGGCGCTGCCGACGCAGTTGGTGAGCGCGTCGGCCTGCCAATCGTCCGGGTCTTTGTAGGAGGCGGCGGTGTGCACGATGACGGCAGGACGAAAATCGGCGACGAGGCGATCGACAAGCCTATGATCGGCGATCGAACCCTCGACAAAGGCGAGGCGCGCATGCGGTGCGAGGTTATCGCGCCGGCCGGTCGCGAAGTTGTCGATCGCCAGGACCTCGTCGCCGCGGGCGAGCAGCAGGTCGATGACGGTCGAACCGACCTGTCCCGAACCGCCGGTAACGAATATTTTCATCGAGATTGCTCCGCGAACTCACTCTCCGGCGGCGGCGAGCCGCGGCGGCCCTCCTTCCGGCCCCCGACGCAGCATCTGCCGATAATGGTCGGCGCGGTCATGAAAGATCTGGTGCCACAGTTCGAGGGAAAGCAACCCCCAGATCTTGCGCGAGAAGCGGCCGGCGCCGTCGAGGTTGGCGAGCACCGCCTGCGAGTTGATGAACGGCCGATGGCGCGCCTGGCGGCTGCGGAAGGTATCTTCGACCAGCTCGCGCAGCGGTCCCGCGAACCATTCCTTGAGCGGCACCGGAAAGCCCATCTTGTCGCGCCGGTTGACGATCTCCTGCGGCAGCGCCGCGCCGAGGGATTCCCGCAGCAGATGCTTCATCCTGCCGCCGCCGAACTTGATGTCGGCGGGCACCGTGGCGGCGAATTCGACAAGCGGGTGGTCGAGCAGCGGCACGCGGCTTTCGAGGCCGTGCGCCATGCTCATCCGGTCCTCCACCTGTAAGAGCGCCGGCAAGAGGCACTTGAAATCGAAATGCGTCATCTTGTCGAAATAGGCCTCCCTTTCGACGTTGCTCTGATTGTTGAAGATCGCGCGAAAGCTTTCGAAGACGCGGTTCTTGTCGAGGACTGCCCAGTCGACCTCCTCAACCATGTCGGTCGAGCGATCGATCAGGCGAAAATAGCGCTCGTCGAGGGCGCCGAACAGCCCTTCGCGCCAGAATTCTTTCATCAGGGGCTTGTATTCGCGCAACAGGCCCAAATTCGGCACGATCGATTCGATCGTCACGACGAAATTGCCGTTCTTGTAGGTGCCGTCGAGCGCGGCCTTTATGCATTGCTCGAAATAGGCCAAGA
This sequence comes from Allostellaceae bacterium, assembly GCA_035934195.1. Taxonomy (GTDB): domain Bacteria; phylum Pseudomonadota; class Alphaproteobacteria; order ATCC43930; family CGMCC-115725; genus AP-15. Next base: position 6,946 of record DASYYD010000025.1, read on the forward strand.
GATAGCGCGCATAACCGCCGAAGATCTCGTCGCCGCCCTGGCCGCCGAGCACGACCTTCAGATGCCGGGCGGCGAGCTGCGAGACCATGTATTGCGGAAACGAGCCGGGACCTGCGACCGGAAAATCGAGATGATAGACGACGTCCTCGACATGGTCGCGAAAATCCTGCGCCGTAATGTCGATGGTATGCAGCCGGCCGCCGGCCGCTTCTGTCGCCATGCCGGCGTACCGGCTTTCGTCATAGCCGTCGAACTCGGTGAAGCGGCCGTGAAAGCAGTCGCCGATGCCGCGCTCGCGTTTGCCGGCGAGGACCGCGATCAGGCTCGAATCGAGCCCGCCCGAGACATACGCCCCGACCGGCACGTCGCTGCGCAGGTGCAAGGCGATCGAATCCTCGACCAGTTCGCCGAGCCGCCGATCGAAATATATGGGGCTGTGCTCGAAATCGATCTCGTAGCGCACGTCCCAATAGCGCCACACCTTGACCTCGCCGCCCTCGACCGCGAGCGCATGGCCGGGCAACAGCTGTTTGACGCCGCGGAAAAGGGTTGCCTCGCCGATCGTGTACTGAAACGTCAGATACTCGGCGAGCGCTTCGGGATCGCTGTCGATATCCGGCAGAAACGGCAGCAGCGCCTTCGCCTCCGATGCAAAGAGGAAGAGCTTGCCGATCTGCGCATAATAGAACGGCTTGATGCCGAAGCGGTCGCGCGCGCAGAAGAGCTTTTGCCGCCGCTCGTCCCACAGCGCAAAGGCGAACATGCCGCGCAGCCGGTCGAGGCAGTCAGTGCCGTGGCGCTGGTAGGCGGCGAGAATGCATTCGGTGTCGGAGGTCGAGCGGAAGCGCCAATGGCCGGCGAGCTCCTGCCGCAATTCGAGATAGTTGTAGATCTCGCCATTGTAGGTGATGGCGGCCGGCCCCGGCGCGGCCATCGGCTGGCGGCCGGATTCGGAGAGATCGATGATCGCGAGACGGCGATGCACGAGCCCGGCGTTGCCCGACCGAGACATCCAGCTGCCGCGTCCGTCGGGCCCGCGATGATCGACCATCCGGCCCAATACCTCGAGCGCCGCGCCGAGATCGCTGATCGGTGTTCCGTCGATTGAGGTGATGCCGGCGATGCCGCACATGGGTTCTATCCGTCAAAGGTGAAGTTTCAGCCGGCAGCAACAGCTCTCGGCGAGTCCGGGCGGGCGAACAGTTGGTCGAGAAGCCGGAAAAGCCGAGCGGATTCCGTCTCCCAGCTCAGCTCTTGCGCCAGGGCGGCGACCGCCGGGCGCAGCGCCGCCGCCCGCGTTGCGCAAGCTTCAACGGCTTTCGCCAGGCTCGGCGCGTCGAGCGTCGGCAGCGAGACGCCGACCGCGCGGCCGGCGATCGCCGCCTCGATCTCCGGCAGCGCGCCGCGCACGACCGGCAACCCGGCGGCCACAATCTGGAAGAATCCATTGGGCAGCGCGGCCCGGTAGTTTTCGGAATAGGGCTCGTACAGCACGAGGCCGAGATCGGCGGCGGCGATCAACGGCACGATTTCGTTCGGCGCGAGGCCGCCGATGAAGTGAAGCCGACCGGCCGCGGGATGCGACCGCAGCCGCTTTGCCGTTGCCTCATAGCCGCGGCCGACAAAGGCGAGGTGAAAGCCTTCGCCAAGCAGCGCGAACGCATCGGCCGCCGTGTCGATCGCCATCCCCGCTTTGGCGTTTCCGGCGACGACGGCGAGGCGGTCTCTCGGCGCAATCCGCAGAACGGCTCGCAGGTCGGGCGCCACCGGGCGGTCGCGTCGGGCGTCGTGGCAATTGCGGATCACCGCCGGGCGGCGTCCGAACTCGCCTGCCATCAGCGCCGCAACACCGTCGCTGACCGTCACCACCGCGTCGGCCCGAGCGACGAGGCGGTCCTCGAGCCGGTCGAGATAGGGGCGCAAGCGGTTGCGGTCGAATGAGCGCAGCCGCTCGGCCGGCTCGATGCCGCGATAAAAATCATGCGCGTCGTAAACGATCGGAGCGCCCGAGCGGGCCGCCTGCTCCGCCGCCAACCGATACAGCTCGAAAGAATGCAGGTAATAGAGGTCGGCCGCCGGCACCAGCGCGCGCAGCCCACGCAGATGCTTGCCCCAGTCATAGAGGCGAAAACCGAAATAGAGCGCCAGCTCGCCGGGCGCGCCGAGCGCTCCCGACCGCAGCGCGGCGACCGCGCCGCGCGCCAGCGACGCGCGATGGCCGATCGCGGCCGATGGCTGAACAGCGGGCGAGCGCACCTCGATCCGGTCATCCCAGAAGCGCTGCGCGCTCGCGCGCGCTTCGACGACGATCGAGCGGAAGCCGGCTTCGGCAAGGCTCGCCGCGATGCGGAACGTGCGGCTGTCGGCGTCGAGGGATGCCGGCGTCAGCGACACCGCAACCCCTCGCCCGAAGCGCCTTGGCGAGGTCAAACCGTCACTCCGAAAAGCCGGCCCCACAGGCCGAGATTGACGATGCGCCACAGCGAGAAATCAACCTCGCGGCGGCCGTCCAGCATGTCGCGGGCATGGGCGCGCGCCGCGTCCGCGTCGACGAGAAGGGGAAAGCGCGCGAGAGTATCCTCGACGCCGCCCAGTATCGCCTCCCGCAACGGCCCGCGAAACCAGCTCGTCTCCGGCGTCGCGAAGCCCAGCTTGTCGCGGCGGCGGCGCACCGTTTCGGGCAGGATCCCGTTCATGGCCCGGCGCAACACGCGCTTGGTGTCGCCGCCGACCATCTTGTGCCGCTCGCCGAGCGCAATCGACAACTCGACCAATTTGTGGTCGAGAAACGGCACCCGCGCCTCGATGCTGTGCGCCATGCTGTTGCGGTCTTCCCAATGCAGCAGCATCTGGAGGTTCGAGGATTGCGTCATCACGAGGCAAAGCTCGGCGATGCCCTTGACGGGCGGCGCACCGATGCTCTCGCGCGCGGTCTCGAAGGGCGAGCGGCCGAGATGCGGCCGGAAGAGCTCGCCGTTGAGCCAATTATGGCCGCCGACGACCTGCCGACCGCGGCGCAACCAGCGTGCCAGCCCGTGCGGCAGGAGCGGCAACAGCAAATTCTGCGCCTCGGCAAAAAACGAGGCGCCGTGCCAGAAATGGCGCTCCGCCATCGCCCGCAACAGCTCGGCGAACCGCCGTTGCCGGATCAGGCCGGAATAATAATACGGAAAGCCGCCATGATAGCCGGCAAGCTGCTCGTCGGCGCCCTGCCCGTCGAGCATCACCTTGATCGCCGCACGGCGCGCCGCCGCAAAGACGCTCCATTGCGCGAAGATGCTGGTACTGCCGTAAGGCTCGTCCTGATGCCAGGTGATGCGCTCGGCTTCCGCAAAGGCGTCCTCGACCCGCGGATGGCACCAATGCGGAATGCTGCCGCTGTGCGCGATGACGGTTTCCATGAACGGGCGCTCGTCGACCGCGGCGACATCGTAGCAGGCGCTGACCGCATTGACCCGCGCGCCGTTCCCTTCGGCGGCGAACTCGCGCGCCATCAGGCAGACGATCGATGAGCTGTCGAGCCCGCCCGACAGGCACGACCCGACCGGCACATCGGAGCGCAGATGGAGGCGCACCGACTCCGCGAGGAGCGCCCCGAACCGCTCGCTCGCCTCGGCCTCGCCGATGTCGAGCGTGCCGGCCTCGAGAATTCGGTACCAGCGCCTTATCGGCAACGGCTCGCCCGGCCGCCAGTGTTGCAGATCGAGCCGCAGGCACTCGCCGCCGCGCAGCTGTCCGACATTCTCGAACAGCGTCTGCGCAGTATGGTCCATTATGCCGGAGGCGAGAAAATCATACACCCGGCCGATGTTCATGCGCGCGGTAAAGCCCGGCAGCCCGGTCAGCTGCTTGATCTCCGATGCCAGCGCCAGACCCTGCGGCGTCGAATAGAAATACAACGGTTTGATGCCGAAGCGATCGCGGGCGGCGAAGGCCACCCGCTCTCGCGCATCCCAAATCACCAGGGCGAACATGCCGTCGAGCCGGTCGAGCGCGGCCTCGCCCCACTCGTCGTAGGCGGCGAGCAAAACTTCGGTATCGGACTGGGTATGGAAGCGGCGGCCAAGGCCGACAAGCTCGCGGCGCAGCTCGATGTAATTATAGATTTCGCCGTTGTAGACGATCTGGTAGCGCCCATCGCGATAGGACATCGGCTGCGCCGCCGCGTCCGACAGATCGATGATGCTGAGCCGGCGGTGGCCGAGCGCCAGCGGCCCCACGGCGGTGTCGAAGACGGC
>DASYYD010000039.1:0-2484 GCA_035934195.1 Allostellaceae bacterium
CAACCGACCACCCCGATACCTCGCTGTCGCAGGTATCGGAGCAACACCGGCATGATCCGCGGCGCCTGCGGCTGGCAGCCGAGCCCCGTCGATTCGGCGCCGCCGCCGATCGCGGTGACGACGAGGGGCCCTCGTTGCCGCATGTCGCCAAAGGCGCCGTCGAGAAGCGGATAGTCGAGGCTCGGGTCGCCGACCAGATGGAAGTTCTGCCAATTCTCGAGAAACGGATGCGCCGCGTAGGCGAGCCGGTGCCCCGGGTCGGTCAGCGGAAATTGCGGGTTGAGCCAATGCGCCCAGCCGAGGCCGTCGGCGAGGACGATATTGGTCGCCCCGGCCTGGCGGATTTGGGCGACCAGCTGGTTCATCCCGATCTTGACGCCGCCGGCGCAGTTGAGGTTCGGGCCGACCCGGAACGGCGCGACATCGCCGCCGTTCTGCCACACCCGCCACCAGGAGGCGTCAGGCCCGGCGCCCGGGCTGAACCCGGAAACCGGCTCGTTGAAGGGCTCCAGCATGACCTGGTGAGCGTAGCGCCGCTGCGCGAAGGGCAGCGCGAGAAGCGTGTTCCAGGCGCGCTCGGTGGCCTCGGTCGGCAGGCAGTTCGGCACGGTCTCGCCGGTGCTCGGCTCGTCGTTGACGCCGATGATCAAGACGAACCCCTCGTCGAGGACCTGTTGCGCCGCGTTCTCGACGCTCAGGATGTATTGCTTGGAATAGAGCGGGCTTTGCGGATCGAGCATCGGCTGGCTCGCGAGGAGGCGGATCGTGTTGGCGCCCCAACGCTGCGCCGCCGCCAGCTCCGCGCCGCCGAAATGTCGGAACGGAAGGATGTCCTGGAAAAACGGGGCGATCAGCGGCCGCGCGATCAGCCCCTTGACGGTGAACGGGCGGCCGTTCGCGTCAACGAGGCGCTTCCCGGAAATCGTCACATGGGGCGGGTTGGCCGCGGCCGCGGTAAACGGCTTTACGGTGATCCTGACGGTGGCGGGCGGGCTCGAGTTGCCGGCCGCGTCCACGACCTTGTAACGGAAGGCGTCGCCGCCGCTGAAATGCGGCGCCGGGGTATAGGCGGCGAGCGGCCCGGCGAGCAGCGCCGCACCGCCCCGCGGCGAGGAGACGGCAACAAAGGTCAGCGGCGGCGGGCCGCCGCCACGCAACGCGATGACGACCCCGACGCTGCCTTCGGTCGTCGCCGCGGCGGCATTCTGCGCGGTTGCCGCCGGCAGCCCGGCGGACCACAGCATCGCGACGACAAGCGCGAGCGCCGCGGCGGCGATGCCGCCGGCCCGGCGATTGGCGCTCCTCAATGTGCTCTCCCGGCTGGTCTTCGGCTCGACTATAGTGCATCGCGAGACGATGGTGCAGCGCGATTTGCGGTGGCCGTGAGGGCCCCGGCGGACCGGAAGCGGCGGCGCGGGGAATGAGAGGAGAGCGACCAATGGCCTTCTACGAACTGCGGCAATACAAGGTCCGGCCGGGCAAGCTCGCCGAATGGGTGCGGATCATGGAAGAGGAGATCATCCCGTTCCAGGTGTCGAAGGGGATGGTCATCTGCGGCAGCTTCAAGGGCGAGACCGACGACGGCGTCTATGTCTGGCTGCGCCGGTTCGAAAGCGAGGCGCAGCGCGAGGCGCTCTACAAGGCGGTCTACGAGAGCGACTTCTGGAAGACCAAGATCGCGCCGCGCGTCCCCGACTGTCTCGACCGCGAAAAGAACGTCGTCACCCGCATCGTCCCGACCGCGAGATCGCCGGTCCAGTAACGGCGCGCCAGCTCAGGCCCGGCTGTTGACGCGGTAGAAGGGCGCCTCGGCCATGCCGTCGTGCCAGCCGGCGTACCATTGCTGCACATGGGGCTTCAGCTCGGCGAGGAGATCGGCGCGCGCCCGCTGCTCGGGCGTGAGGCCCTTGTCGCAAAAGGCGCGGATCTCGCGGTAGAGCGCCTCGACATCGATCGTCGTCGAGCGGCGGTCTTCGACGACGACCCGGCCGCCGACGACGACGGTCGCGACATCGCGGCCCATCGCGCGCTCGACAAAGGCCTCCGTGATGTCGAAGGCGGGGTCGAGCCAGGGGTCGCGCGCGAGGCGGTCGAGATCGACGAGGATCGCGTCGCCCTTCATGCCCGGGAGAAGCGCGCCCGCTTCGCCGGCAAAGCCGCAGGCGCGCGCGCCGTTTACGGTCGCGATCTCGAGCGCCTCATAGGCCGAGAGCGGCGGCGAGGTCAGCTCGTAGGTGTCGAGGCGGTGCACCTTGTGCATCATGCGCAATTCCATGACCGCGTCTTCGTCGTCGTTGATCGTCTTGTCGTCGAGCCCCATCGCGACGTTGACGCCGGCCAAGCGCAGCGGCATCACCGGCGTCATGCCGTTGCGCATATGGAAATTGCAGCTCGGATGGCTCGTCACCGAGGCGCGGCGGCGGCCCATCAATTCGATCTCGGGCGCGGTGACGTGGATCGCGTGGCCGTAGCAGACATTCTCTT
>DASYYD010000058.1:0-6563 GCA_035934195.1 Allostellaceae bacterium
GGCTGGAACGCCGAGGAGATGGCCGACCACGGCACCGAGTTCGGCACCCGCTTCAAGCTGATGCGCGAGCGCCTCGAGGCGATGCAGGAGATCTGGACCAAGGAGCGCGCCGCATACCACGGCGAGATGGTCGATTTCCCCGAGATGATGGCCTGGCCGAAGCCGGTGCAGAAGCCCTGGCCGCCGATCCTCGTCGGCGGCGCCTTCCCCTATGGGGCACGCCGCGCGCTTGCCTATGGCGACGGCTGGATCCCGCATGCGAGCCGGCCGCAATACGGCGACGTCGTCGACTTCATGCCGCGCTGGCGCCGGATGGCGGCCGAAGCCGGGCGCGACCTCGCCACCGTGCCGCTGACCGTGTGGGGCGCCGCGCCGGACCGCGGCCGCCTCGAACGCTATCGCGATCTCGGCGTCGCGCGCGTCGTCGTCAGCCTGCCCTCGGCCCCGGCCGAGGAGATCCTACCGGTGCTCGACCGCTGGGTTGTGCTTATGAAGGAAGCGGCCTGACCGGCGCCGCCCCGCCGCCCCGCTTCGCGATACCCAGGCGAGCGTCGCGGCAAACACCGCGAACGCCGCGATGATATAGATCAGAACCGCCAGTTCGCCGATCGACATGGCGCCTCTCCTCCTGACGTGGCGGGACGAGCTTGCGTCGGCGGGAAGGCGCTTCCTTGATCTCGATCAATGGCGCGGAAAGTAGCCGCCCGAAGGAAAGCCCGCGGGCGGAGGCGGTCGGCGCACGATCCAGCGCGCCTCGCTCTGGCACATTTCCCGCAGCCGGCAGACGGGACAATGCGCTCCGCCCTCGTCCCGGCCGAGCGCCCGGCAGGCTTCGCCGAGCGAGCGGGCCGGCGACAGCAGGTAGGGGCTGATGAAATCCAGCTCGTCCACCATCAGGGAGCTCCTTCCGCCGATTTTTGCCTATCACGCGGGCGGCTTCGAGCCGGGCGCATTGATCTGGATCAATGGAGGTCGATGGCCGAAGAGCTGCCGATTGTGCAGGCCGGCATTCCCCCAAAGCTGCTTGTCAGTTAGGCATTGTGCCCGCAATCTGCTCACCAGCCGCGATCGAGCCGAGCGGATGGAGTGGGCATGAATATGGCGGGTGCTCGCGTGCGCGAATTTCCCCACAGCATCGAGAGCCGCTCGTCATGGGTGATGGCGTTCGTGACGCTCGCCATACTGTCGATCTCGTATGGCTCGGCCTTGATTGTCGCGGTAGGCTTGAAGCCGGTCGCCGCTTCGCTCGCTGCCGACCGCTCGGCGATCGCCTTGGCGGGCGCACTCGCCTGGCTTGGAATGGGGTTCGGCGGCGTCCCGATGGGCTGGGTCGCCGACCGTATCGGCGTGCGCAGAACGATACTTTTCGGCGCGGCGATGGTCGCCGCCGGGCTCGCGCTGTCGACGGTGGGACAGCTCTGGGGTCTCTATCTCGGTCATGGCGTGCTGATCGGGATTCTCGGCAACGGTGCCATCTATCCGCCGCTCGTCATCTACGTCAGCCGCTGGTTCGACCGGCGGCGCGGCACGGCGATCGCGATGATCTCAGCGGGCCAGTACATCGCCGGCATGATTTGGCCGTCGATCTTCGAGTTTGGGCTGTCGCGTGTCGGGTGGCGGGCAACGATGCTGCTCTTCGCCGGGCTCACGGTCCTCGTCATCGTGCCGCTCGCGCTCGCGTTGCAGCCGCCGCCGCAACCGGCGCCGGCGCGGCCGGTGGTGCCGCGCGGCCGCCACGCCTCGCGTGTCCTCGGCATGCCGCCGAACCAGGTGCAGGCGCTGCTGTGCGTTGCCGGCTTTCTGTGCTGCGTGCCGATGGCGATGCCCTCGGCGCATCTCGTTGCTTTTTGCAGCGACCTCGGGATGCCCGCGGCGCAAGGCGCGGCGATGCTGTCGGTGCTGTTGGGCGCGGCCTTCTTGAGCCGGCAACTGTGGGGCTGGCTCTCCGATCAGATCGGCGGGCTGCGCGCCGCAGCCCTCGCATCGGCCTGCCAGGCGGTGGCGATCGCCGCCTTTCTGACGACCCAGAACGAAATCGGCCTCTTCACCGTCTCGGCTGCCTTCGGGCTCGGTTTCAGCGGCATCGTACCGGCTTATGTCCTCGCGATCCGCGAGCTGTTCCCGTCGCGCGAAGCGTCGTGGCGGGTGCCGACCTTCTTTTTGTTCGGTATGGCCGGCATGGCCTTCGGCAGCTGGTCCGCGGGCGCGCTCTACGATCATTTCGGGAATTACGCGCCGGCCTTCGCCTCTGGCGCCGGGTTTAACCTGCTGAACTTGCTGGTGCTCGGCTTCCTGCTGCTCCGCTTGGCACGAGAGGGAGGGTTGCGGCCGGCGAGCGCCGTCTGAGCCGCCTCGTTCCCGGGAATGCCGCGACCCGATGCCGCCCCGTTGCGGGCATTGGCGGTAGGCCGGCTGCTCCCTATAAGAGCGTGACATGCCGTTTTTCCTCATTCCCTATCCCGCCATCAACCCGGTCGCGATCGCGCTCGGCCCTGTCGAGATTCGCTGGTACGCGCTCGCCTATATCGTCGGGCTCTTGGTCGGCTGGCGTTATTGCATGGCGCTCGCCGACGGCCAGCCGAACCGGGTCGATCGGCGCGCTGTCGACGACTTTCTCGTCTGGGCGACGCTCGGCGTCGTGCTCGGCGGGCGCATCGGCTACGTGTTCTTTTATAATCTGCCGTTCTATTACCACCACCCGCTGCAGGCGCTTTATGTCTGGCATGGCGGGATGTCGTTCCACGGCGGCGCCATCGGCGTGACGCTCGCCATCTACTTGTTCACGCGGGCCCGCAAGATCCCGCTCTTCGCGTTTTCCGACATCATCGCCGAGGCATTGCCGATCGGCCTCTTCTTCGGGCGGATCGCCAATTTCATCAACGGCGAACTGTTCGGGCGCCCGACCAATGTTCCCTGGGCGATGATCTTCCCGAATGGCGGCCCGGTGCCGCGCCACCCGAGCGAGCTTTACGAGGCGTTCCTCGAAGGCGTCGTGGTGTTCACGCTGCTGTTCGTCGCCGAGCGGCGCGGCGCGCGCATGCGGCCGGGTCAGGAGACCGGCCTCTTCCTCGCCGGCTACGCGGTGGCGCGGATCATCGGCGAGATGTTCCGCCAGCCCGACCCGCAGATCGGCTATCTGTGGTTCGGCACGACCGAGGGCCAGCTGTTGTCGATCCCGGTGCTGATCGCCGGCGTCGCGATCATCCTGTGGGCGCGCCGTGCCGCGCCGCAGCCGAGCGCGTCATGACCTCGCTCGGCGAGCGGCTCGACCGGCGGATCCGTAGCGAGGGCCCGCTGTCGCTCAGCCAATTCATGGCGCTCGCGCTCCACGACCCGGAAGCCGGCTATTACGCGCGCCGGCAGCCGATCGGCCGCGAGGGCGACTACGTTACCGCCCCGGAAATGAGCCAGGTCTTCGGCGAACTGATCGGCTTGTGGTGCGCCGAGCTTTGGACGCGGATGGGGCGGCCCGATCCGGTGATGCTCGCCGAATTGGGCCCGGGACGCGGCGTCATGGCCGAGGATCTGCTGCGCGCGGCCGCCGCCGTGCCGGATTTCCGCCGTGCCCTGCGCCTCCATCTCGTCGAGGCGAGCCCGGTGCTGCGCGCCGAGCAAGAGCGGCGCCTCGGGCGGGCCGAGCCGCGCTGCGTCGCGAGCCTCGACGAGCTGCCGCCGGGGCCGCTGCTCGTCGTCGCCAACGAATTCCTCGACGCTCTGCCGATCCGCCAGCTGCGACGCGGCCGCGAGGGATGGTCGGAGCGGCTCGTCGGGCTCGACGCCGACGGCCGCCGCGTGTTTGTCGGCGGGCCCGCGAGCCGCGCCGCGGGCCTGCTCGTCCCCGAACGGCTGCGCCGGACCGCCGAGCCGGGTAGCGTCGTCGAAATTTGCCCGGCCGCGCTGGCGCTCGCGGCCTTGCTCGGCGAGCGCTTTGCGCGCGAGCCCGGCGCCGCGCTGTTCATCGATTACGGCTACGGCGAGGCGCGCGCGGGGGCGACGCTGCGCGCCTTCAGACGGCATCGCGCGGTCTCGGCGCTCGACGAGCCGGGCGAGGCCGACCTCTCCGCCGCGGTCGATTTCGCCGCCTTCGCCGAGGCGGCGCGCGCCGCCGGCGCCGCCGTTTCGGGGCCGGTCACGCAGCGGCAGTTCCTCCTGGCGCTCGGCGTCGAGATGCGTCTCGCGGCGCTCGCCAAGGGCGCGAGCCCCGAAGTGCGGGCGCGCCTTGAAGCGGGCGTCGCGCGGCTCATCGACCCCGGCGACATGGGCGTGCTGTTCCAGGCGATCGCGGTCTCCTCGCCGTCTCTGGCGCCGGCGGCGGGGTTCGAAGGCGGCGGGGCCGGGCGATGATCAGCCTCCCCGAGATCGTCGAGAGCGGCATCCGCCACGCCTTCTTCACGCGCCGGGGCGGCGTCAGCGAGGGGTATTTTTCGTCGCTCAATTGCGGCTTCGGCTCGGGCGACCGGGCCGAAAACGTCGTCCGCAACCGAGCGGTCGCGATGGAAAGGCTGGATCTCGCCGCCGAGCGGCTCGTTACCTGTTACCAGGTGCACAGCGCCGAGGCGGTTATCGTCGAGCGGGTCTGGCGCCCGGCCGAGGCGCCGCGCGCCGACGGGCTCGTCACGCGGCAGCCCGGGATCGCTCTCGGCGTCCTCGCCGCCGATTGCGGCCCGGTCCTCTTCGCCGACCCGGCCGCGCGCGTCATCGGCGCCGCGCACGCCGGCTGGCGCGGCGCGCGGGCCGGCGTCCTCGAGGCGACCATCGCCCGCATGGAGGAGCTGGGAGCCGAGCGCGGGCGCATCCTCGCCGCGATCGGCCCGTGCATCGGTTCGCGCTCCTATGAGGTCGGGCCGGAATTCGTCGAAACCTTCCTCGCCGACGATCCGGGCAACCAATCTTTCTTTGCCCCGGCGCGGCGGCAAGGCCATGCGCTGTTCGACCTCGCAGGCCATATCGCCAGACGGCTCGCGACGTGCGGCGTTGCGGCGATCGGATGCGCCCGTCACGACACCGTCGAGGAGGAGGATTTGTTCTTCAGTTATCGCCGCGCCGCGTTGCGCGGCGAACCCTCCTACGGACGCGGGCTATCCGCGATCGCGCTCGAGGGTTAGCGGCGCCGGCCGTGAGCGCGATGCCATCGTGCGTGCAATTGGCGACCGCGGCGGCGTTGCTGCTCGCCGCCTGCCAGCCTTTGCCGCACCCTTTTGCGGACGACGTGCCGCCGCCCAGCCTCTTGCACGTGCGCGACAGCGTCAGCCTGTCGGTGGCCCCGGTCGCGGGCGAGCCCAAAGGGGCGGCGAGCGCGCTCCCCGCGGCGGTGGCGAAGGCCTTGCGCAAGCACGGCATCGCGGCGAGCAGCCGCACCGCCGGCACCGGCAGCGACGAGCTGCTGGGGACGCTCGCGGCGGCGCCCGGCGCGGACGGCCAGACGGCGGTAACGGCGCGATGGCGGCTGACCGACGCCGCCGGCCATCCGTTGGGCCAGAGCGCCTCGCGCATCGAAGCGCCGGCCGACGAGTGGCGGGACGGCAAGGGCGGCGCCGTCGCGCGGCTCGCCGCGGCAAGCGCCGACAAGCTCGCGATCCTCTTTCTGGGCCATCCGGCGAACGGCCCGAACGAGACAAAGCCGAGGCGGCCCCGCATCGCGCTCGCCGGTGTCGAAGGCGCCCCGGGCGACGGCGGCAAATCGCTCGCCACGGCGATCGCCTTTCTCCTGAAAGGCGAGGGCATGGCGATCGTCGCCGACATCAAGCAGCAACCCGACCTCGTCCTCGCCGCCGAGGTTTCGATCGGAAAGGCGCAGGCGGGCAAGCAGCACGTCAGCATCGTCTGGCAAATGCGCCGGCCCGACGGCAGCAGGATCGGCAGAGTCGCGCAAGAGAACGACGTGGCCTCGGGTTCGCTCGACGGCAAGTGGGGGGATACCGCCTATCTGGTGGCGGCGGCGGCGCGCGAAGGCATCATGCAGCTCGTCATCCGCGGCATGTCGCAGGCGGCGAAGTCGTGAGATTGCCAGAAGGTGGGGGCTTTGTTACAGTCCGCCCCCGCCATGCCGCCGGGTCTCGGCCCGCCGGCGCGCTTTCTATGTCAGCGCCATGAAGATCCTTACCGGCAACAGCAACCGCCCGCTCGCCGAGGCCATTTCGACCTATCTCGGCCTGCCGCTCACCAAGGCGAGCGTGCGCCGCTTCTCCGACATGGAGGTGTTCGTCGAGATCCTCGAAAACGTGCGCGGCGAGGATGTCTTCGTGATCCAGTCGACCTCCTACCCGGCGAACGACCATCTGATGGAGTTGCTCGTCACCCTCGATGCGCTGCGGCGCGGCTCGGCGCGGCGCGCGACCGCCGTCGTCCCCTATTACGGCTATGCCCGGCAGGACCGCAAGACGACGCCGCGCACCCCGATCTCGGCCAAGCTCGTCGCCAACCTGGTCACCACCGCCGGCGCCGACCGGGTCCTGACCCTCGATCTGCACGCCGCCCAGATCCAGGGCTTCTTCGACATCCCGACCGACAACCTCTACGCCTCGCCGGTGATGGTGCGCGACATCCGCGAACGGTTCGACCTT
>DASYYD010000077.1:0-20042 GCA_035934195.1 Allostellaceae bacterium
TTTGTCCCCCAAACCTCGCACGCGGCCGATGCATTCGGCCTACGGCAACGCGGCTCCGGATGTCCCCCTCCGGAGCCGCTTTTTTGACGCAGGAGCCCGATCTCGTCGGCGAGGGCCTCGCCTGCCGCCGCGGCGAGCGGCTCGTCTTCGAGGGGCTGCCGTTCCGCCTCCCGGCCGGCGGCGCGCTCGTCGTCAGCGGCGCCAACGGCAGCGGCAAATCGAGCCTGTTGCGGCTCGTCGCGAGCCTCTTCGCGCCGGCCGCCGGCCGGCTGTTGTGGGGCGGAAGGCCCGTCGCCGACGATCTCGCGCCCTATCGCGCGCGCCTCGAATATGTCGGCCATCTCGATGCCGTGAAGCCGGCCTTGAGCCCGCGCGACATGCTGCGCTTCTGGGCCGCGCTGCGCGGCGCCGGCGCCGCCGCGCCGATCGACAGGGCGCTTTCCGCCTTCGCCCTCGATGCGGTCGCCGATTGGCCTTGCCGGTGGCTCTCGGCCGGGCAGCGGCGGCGCCTCTCGCTGGCGCGGCTTTGTCTCGCGCCGGCACCGATCTGGCTCCTGGACGAGCCGTTCGCCGCCCTCGACCGCGCCAATCAGGCCCGCCTCGAAGCCGCGATCGAAGCGCATCGCGCCGCCGGCGGCCGCGTCATGCTCGCCACCCACCAGCCGCTCGCGCTCGCGGGCGCCGACAGCCTCGCGCTCGACGACTTCGCCCGCCGCCCCGGATGAACGTCTTCGCCGGCCTTATTTGCCACGAATTGCGGCTGGCCTTGCGCCAGGGCGCCGATACCGCGCTCGTCCTCGGCTTTTTCGTGCTGGCGATCGTGCTGTTTCCGTTGGGGGTCGGCCCCGAGCCGGAGCTGCTGCGGCGGATCGGCCCCGGCATCATCTGGACCGCCGCGCTGCTCGCCGCGCTGTTGTCGCTCGACCGCCTGTTCCGCGTCGACTACGAGGACGGCTCGCTCGAGCTGATCGCACTGTCGAGCCTGCCGCTCGAATTCGCGGCGCTCGCGAAATGCGCCGCGCATTGGCTCATGGCCGGGCTGCCGCTCGTCGTCGCGAGCCCATTTCTCGCGCTGCTCGTCGATATCCGCCCGCGGGCGATCCCGGTTCTGGTGCTGAGCCTGCTTCTCGGCACCCCGGGTTTGAGCCTCGTCGGCGGCGTCGCCGCCGCCCTCACCCTCGGCGCCCGCCGGCAAGGGATCCTGTTGGCGCTTCTCGTCTTGCCGCTCTACGTGCCGTCCTTGATCTTCGGCGCCGGGGCGAGCGAGGCCGCGGCGCGCGCCGATCTTTTGCTGCTCGCCGCGTTTTCCCTGGGCGCGCTGGCATTGGCGCCGTGGGCGGCGGCGGCGGCGTTGCGCCAGGCGCTCGAGTGAACGGCATCCCTGCGGCCCGATCGCCGCTGACGCGGCGGCGCAATTGCGCTACAACTCGGCGATGGCTTCGAGGATCAGCCGCTTCGCCAATCCCGGGCGGTTTCTGCAAGTAAGCCGAAGGCTCTTGCCGTGGTGCGGCGCGCTTGCCGTCCTGTTGATCCTCGTCGGGCTCTATCTCGCGCTCTTCGTCGCGCCCGCGGATTACCAGCAGGGCGAGGCGGTGCGCATCATGTATGTGCACGTGCCGGCGGCCTGGATGGCGCTCAACATCTATTTCTTCCTCGCGCTCGCGAGCGGCGTGGCCCTCGTCGCGAAGCATCCGCTCGCCGATGTCGCGGCGCAGGCGGCGGCGCCGGTCGGCGCCGCCTTCACCTTCGTGTGCCTTGTCAGCGGGTCGCTCTGGGGCCGCCCGATGTGGGGCGCCTGGTGGGTCTGGGACGCGCGCCTCACCTCGGTGCTCGTGCTGTTTTTCCTTTATCTCGGCTACATCGCGCTCGTCGACGCTTTCGACGACCCGACCCGCGGCGCGCGGGCCGGGGCGCTGCTCGCGCTCGTCGGCGTCGTCAACCTGCCGATCATCAAGTTTTCCGTCGACTGGTGGAACACGCTGCATCAGCCGGCAAGCGTCATGCGCCTCGGGGGTCCCTCGATCTATGTCTCGATGCTGGTCCCGCTCCTCGTGATGACGGCCGGTTTCGCGATGCTGTTCCTCGCCCTGTTGCTGTTGCGGATGCGCAGTTTGCTCTTCGAGCGGCGGGCCCGGGCGCTGCGCATCAACGGGCCGGCGATCGAGGGTGCCGCTCGCCGCACCGATGGCGGCGCGCTCTCCGGGGCCAATTGGTGAGCGGCGCCGCGGCGTTCTTCGCGATGGGCGGCTACGCTCGGTATGTGTGGCCCGCCTACGGCATCGCATTCCTCACCCTCGGCGGGCTCGCGCTCAGATCGTGGCTGCGCCACCGCGCCAGCCGCAAAGCCCTCGACGCGCTCGATCGCCGCGCGGGCGCCAGGGAAGGCGCCCGTTGACGACCCGCAAGAAGCGCCGGCTCGTGTTGCTCGTCGTCGGCCTCGCCGCGCTCGGCGGCGCGACCGCGCTGGTGTTGTCGGCCTTCAGCGGCAGCCTCGTCTTTTTCTACACGCCGAGCGAGCTCGCCGCGCAGCGCGGCGTCCTCGGCCGCACCTTGCGGATCGGCGGGCTCGTCGAGGACAAGAGCGTCACCCGCCACGGCAGCGACGTCGCCTTCCGCGTGACCGACGGCAAGACCGACATGGCCGTGCGCTATCGGGGCGTGCTCCCCGATCTCTTCCGCGAGGGGCAGGGCGTCGTCGCCGAGGGCAGGCTGCTCCCCGACGGCACCTTCGTCGCGGCAAGCGTGCTCGCCAAGCACGACGAGAAATACATGCCGCGCGCCGTCGTCGAAGCGCTGAAAAAGAGCGGGCGCTGGAAGGAGGGCACCGCGGATCCGGCGGCTGCGGCGCGCCCGCCGCATAGCCTTTCGCTGCGCTGAGAATGAAGCGGCTCGCTTTTCTATTGTTGCCGGCGGCGTTTTTCGGGCTCGTCGCGGTGTTCGGCTTGGGCCTCGGGCACGACCCGCAGCTGTTGCCCTCGGCGATGATCGGCCGGCCGGCCCCGCAGTTCGCGCTCCCCGGCCTCGACGGCAAGCCGAACGGGCTCGCGCGCGCCGATCTTTCCGGCGTCACGCTGATAAACTTCTTCGCTTCCTGGTGCATACCCTGCCGCCAGGAGGCGCCGCAGCTCATGGCGCTCGGCCGCCGCCCGGACCTGACGCTCGACGGCATCCTCTATGAGGACACGCCGGAAAACGGCCAGCGCCTCCTCGCCTCGGACGGCAACCCCTACCGGCATATCGGCGTCGACGCGAAAGGGCGCACGGCGATCGATTTCGGCGTCTACGGCGTCCCCGAAACCTACGTCGTCGATCGCCGGGGCCGGATCCGCTACCGCGCCGTCGGGCCGCTTACGACACGCGAGATCACCGACAAGATTCTGCCGCTCCTCGCCGAACTCGCGGCCGAAGCGAAGAAGGCCGCGGATCAGGGCTCGGGTTCGCGGTCCTCGCTCGACACGGCGGCAAGAAAGCCCGGGAGATCGGGCCAGCCATAGCCGGCCGCCTCGACCGAGGTGCCGCCGACGGGCAGCGCCTTGCGGCTGACCTCGCGCCCGCCGAGGCGGGCGTAGAAGTAGCGGCCCGGATTGTCGCGCAACACCCAGATGATCGCCGAGCGGCGGCCGCTCGCGACAAGCCGGCCGAAGAGCGCGATCAAGAGGCGCCGCCCGATCCCGCGGTTCTGCCAGTCTGGGGCCACATAGAGCGTGAAGACTTCGCCCGTAAAGCCGTGGTCGGCGCGATTGGGCCCGCAGCTGCCGAAGCCGAGCACCTCGCCCGCCGTATCGACCGCGACGCGCACGTCGCGCGGCTCGCGCAGGATCGCGTTCATCCAGCCGATCTCGCGGCGCCGCTCGGAGAGGCCGACGAGATAGCCGACGGACAGTACCCCGGCATAGGTCGTGCGCCAGGTCTCGATATCGAGCCGCGCGATCGCGCGGGCATCGGAGGGGCGCGCCGGGCGGATCGTGATCTCGTCCATGGCGCCCATTGTGCCCGGTTTCGCGAAATCTGTGGAGTGTCATCGCCACCGCCCGCCGCGACCCTTTGCGGCGTGGCGTCGGCCGCCGAGCGCGGCTATCATGGGCCAATGAAGAAGCTCGTCCTCGCCCTCCTCGTTTTGCCGTTGCTGTCGCCGGCGCCGGCCGCCGCGGCCGCCACGAAGAAGAAGCCGCCGACCCCGGGCCCGACGGCCGAACCGTTGCGCCATATCGGCGGCGCCGGCAGCTGGCAGGCCTATGTCTTCAGCGAGAAGTCGGGGCCGGTGTGCTATCTCGTCGGCGACCCGAAGAAGAGCGAGCCGGCCAGATTCAAGCGCAAGCCGGCGGTCGCGATGGTCACCCACCGCCCAAAGGAGGGCGTCGTCGACGTCGTCAGCTTTACCGAGGGCTACCCCTTGAAGAGCGGCAGCAACGTCGCGCTCGACATCGACGGCAGCAAGTTCAGCATGTTCACCAAGGGCGACACCGCCTGGTCGCCGACCGCCGAACTCGACAAGACCATCGTCAAGGCGATGACGAAGGGCCATGCGGCAATCGTCAAGGGGGCGCCGCAGAAAGGCCCGGCGACGACCGACGATTATTCGCTCGCCGGCTTCACGCACGCCCTCTCGCTGATCGACAAGGCCTGCAACGTCAAGCAGTAGCGGCGCCGGCGTGGCGCGGGGCGGCGCGCGGCCTTATATTTCGCGGCATGGGGAACGCAGCGGAAAAACCCAGCCTCGTCGGGCTCGGGCGCGCCGAGCTTGCCGCCGAGGTCGCGCGGATCGGCGCGCCGGCCTTCCGCGCCCGCCAGCTGTGGCACTGGATCTACCACCGCGGCGCCTCCGACTTTGCCCTTATGTCGAGCCTCTCGAAGGAGTTTCGCGCCGCGCTTTCGGCCGCTTTCGCGTTGTCGCGGCCGATGGTGGCCCGCTCGCTCGCCTCGCAGGACGGCACCCGGAAGTGGCTCCTGCGCTTTGCCGACGGCGAGGAAGTCGAGACCGTGCACATCCCGGAAGAGGATCGCGGCACGCTCTGCGTTTCCTCGCAGGTCGGCTGCACCCTCAGCTGCACCTTTTGCCATACCGGGACGCAGCGCCTCGTGCGCAACCTCTCGGCCGCCGAGATCGTCGGCCAGGTGATGATCGCGCGCGACGCGCTCGGCGAATGGCCCTCGCCCTCTTCCGACCGGCAAGTGACGAACCTCGTGCTGATGGGGATGGGCGAACCGCTCTACAACTACGAGAACGTGAAGGCGGCGCTCAGAATCGTCATGGACCCCGAGGGCCTCTCGATCTCGCGCCGCAAGATCACCCTGTCGACGGCCGGCGTCGTGCCGATGATCGCCCGCTGCGGCGAGGAGATCGGCGTCAACCTCGCGATCTCGCTGCATGCCGTGCGCGACGACATCCGCGACCGCCTGGTGCCGCTCAACCGCAAATACCCGATCGCCGAACTCATCGAGGCGTGCCGCACTTATCGCGGCGCGACGAACGCGCGGCGCATCACCTTCGAATACGTGATGCTGAAGGGGGTCAACGACAGCCCGGCCGAGGCGCGCGAGCTGGTTCGCCTGATCAAGGGCGTCCCCGCCAAGGTCAATCTGATCCCGTTCAACCCGTGGCCGGGGGCGCCCTACGAGTGCTCCTCGGACAGCGCGATCAAGGCATTCTCCGACATCGTCTTCGCCGCCGGCTATGCCGCCCCGGTGCGCACGCCGCGCGGCCGTGACATTCTCGCCGCCTGCGGCCAGCTCAAATCGGCCAGCGTCAAGCTGAAGAAGCGCGACCGCCCGGCCGCCTGAGGCCGCTGCGGCCAATGAAAACCTTCCCGACCGCCGATCCCCCCGACCTCGAAAAGCCGGTGCGGTCGCGCATCCTCGGCGCCGCCTTCAGCGCGTTCACCGAGCGCGGCTATGCCGGCACCAGCACGCTCGACATCGCGACCCGCGCCAAGGTCTCGAAGCGCGACCTCTACGCCAATTTCGGCAGCAAACAGGCGATGCTCCTCGCCTGCATCAAGAGCCGGGCCGAGCGTATGCGGCTGCCTGCCGACCTGCCGCTGCCGCGCGACCGCGAGATGCTTTCTGCGACGCTGACGGCGTTCGCGGCGACCTTGTTGCGCGAGGGCTCGCACCCAGCGGTCGTCGCGATGTTCCGCCTCGCGACCGCCGAGGCGCGGCGCGCCCCCGAGGTCGCGCAAATCTTCGAGGAGACCGGCCGCGCCGCCACCCGGCGGGCGCTCGCCGACCTCATCGCGGGCGCCCAGAAGGGGGGGGTGATCGGGGCAGGCGAGCCGACCGAGATGGCGACGCTTTTTCTCGCGCTTCTCTGGGAAGGCCTCCTGGTGAGCCTCCTCCTGGGAGTTGCGGCAGCGCCCGGGCCAGCGGAGATCGCGCAGCGCGCGCAGAAGGCGGCCGCGGCGTTTTTGCGCCTCTTTCCGGCTCCTGCGCCGGAATGACGCAGGATGTTCGACGCCATCTTATCGTCACCCGGCGGCAGGCCGGGTTTCGGCCTGCCGCGGCATGGACGGATGCGCGCTTCTGCGATATCATGACTGCCTGCGTATCCGAGCTAGCGGAGCAATGGGTTCCGGCTTTCGCCGGGACGACGGTGAAGTTTGCGTGCTGATCGGAATAATCAAATTCGCCGTCGCCGGCTATGCAACTCTCGTCTTCCTTCTTTATCTCTTGCAGCGGCGCCTCATCTACCGGCCCGACCGTCCGGGCGGGACGCTGCCGCAGCTCGGGGACCTCGCCGGGTTCGGCGTCCGCGCAGTCACCCTTACGACCGAGGATGGGCTCGAGCTTTTCTCCTGGTACCGGCCGCCGCCCGCCGGGGCGCCCGTCATTCTCTATTGCCACGGCAATGGCGGCCATATCGGCTACCGCGCCGGACGGCTCTTGCGCTTCGCCGAAGCGGGCTACGGCGTCCTGCTGCTCGAATACCGCGGCTATGGCGGCAACCCGGGCCGGCCGAGCGAGAGGGGGCTCTACGCCGACGGCGCCGCCGCCATCGCTTTTCTCGGCCGCGCGGGGATCCCGCCCGAGCGGATCGCCCTCTACGGCGAGTCGCTCGGCGGCGCGGTCGCCGTCCGGCTCCCGCTCCTGTGCCGTCCCGCCGCGCTCATTCTCGAATGCCCCTTCACCTCGCTCGTCGACATCGGGCGGCTGCGCTTTCCCTTGGTGCCGGTGCGCGTCCTGCTGCGCGACCGCTTCGAATTGCGCTCGGCGATCGGCGGGGTAAAGGCGCCGGTCCTGGTCTTGCACGGCGAGCGCGACGGCATCGTCCCGGCCGCCTTCGGCCGCGCCGTCCTCGCCGCCGCGCCCGAGCCCAAGGAAGGCTGGTTCGCGCCAGAGGCCCGGCACATGAACCTCGCCGAGTTCGGCGGGCTCGATGCGGTCCTCGATTTTCTCTCGCGCCGGCTCGGCGATTGTCATTGCGAGCGCAGCGAAGCAATCTGACGGCCCGGAGCGGCGCGGCGGAGGAGAACGCGACAATGGCGGATGCGGTCAACAAGGTGGTGCTCGCCTATTCGGGCGGGCTCGACACCTCGGTGATCCTGCGCTGGCTGCAGGAAACCTATCGCTGCGAGGTCGTCACCTTCACCGCCGATCTGGGGCAAGGCGAGGAATTGGAGCCGGCGCGGCAAAAGGCGCAGCTGCTCGGCGCGGCGCAGGTCTTCGTCGAGGATCTGCGCGAAGAATTCGTGCGCGACTTCGTCTTTCCGATGTTCCGCGCCAACGCGCTCTACGAGGGGCAATACCTGCTCGGCACGTCGATCGCGCGGCCGCTGATCGCCAAGCGGCAGATCGAGATCGCCCGCGAGGTCGGCGCCGATGCCGTGGCGCACGGCGCGACCGGCAAGGGCAACGACCAGGTGCGCTTCGAACTCTCCTATTACGCGCTCGCGCCCGACATCAAGGTCATCGCGCCGTGGCGCGAATGGAAGCTGCAATCGCGCACGCAGCTGCTCGACTACGCCGGGCGGCACCAGATCCCGATCGCCAAGGACAAGCGCGGCGAGGCGCCGTTCTCGGTCGACGCCAACCTTTTGCACATCTCGGCTGAGGGGAAGGCGCTCGAAGACCCCGCGCATGAGCCCGAGGAATTCGTCTACAGCCGCACCGTCGCACCGGAAGCCGCGCCCGATAAGCCGCAATATGTCGAGATCGCCTTCGCGCAGGGCGATCCGGTGGCGGTCGACGGTGAAAGCCTCTCTCCGGCCGCGCTATTGACGCGCCTCAACGCGCTTGGCGGCGCGCACGGCGTCGGCCGGCTCGACCTCGTCGAGAACCGCTGTGTCGGCATGAAGTCGCGCGGCGTCTACGAGACCCCGGGCGGCACGATCCTGCAAGCCGCGCATCGCGGCATCGAGAGCCTCTGCCTCGACCGCGGCGCGGCGCATCTGAAGGACGAATTGATGCCGCGCTATGCCGAGCTGATCTACAACGGCTTCTGGTTCTCCCCCGAGCGCGAGATGCTGCAGGCGGCAATCGACAAGAGCCAGGATCATGTCGAGGGGACGGTGAGGCTGAAGCTCTACAAGGGCTCGGTGCGCGTCGTCGGCCGCTCTTCGCCGAGGAGCCTTTACAGCCTCGCGCACGTCACCTTCGAAGCGGACCAGGTCTACGACCAGCGCGACGCCGAGGGCTTCATCAAATTGAACGCGCTGCGGCTGCGCCTCGCAGCGCGGCGGCGGTGAGGCGCCGCGCGCGAGAATTCGGCGGACGAGTGCTTGCTCCCTGAGGAGCGCCCCGCCGACCCTCAGCCGCGCTGCGCGGCGAGCCAGCCGAGCATAACGCGGTTGAAGGCTTCTGCCTGCTCGACATTGGGGAAATGCCGCGCGTTCGCGATTTCCTCATAGCGGGCGCCCGGAACGAGCCCGGCGAGGCGGCGGTTCTCGGCGGGCGGGGTGGCAGCGTCCTCGGCGCCGCAGACGACGAGCACCGGCAGGCGCAGGCCAGGCAGCCTTGGCGCGAAGTCGAAATCGAGGATCGCCGCCGCGCAACCGAGAAAGCCGGCCGGCGTCGTCCCGGCGACGGTGTCGCGGATCTCTCGCCAGCGCCGCGGGTTCCGCGGCTTGAAGGCGTCGGTGAACCAGCGCTCCATCGTCGCGTCGGCGAGCGGCTCCAGGGAGCCCGCGCGGCGGACGATCGCCTTGCGCTCGTCCCACATGCCGGCCGCCGCCGAAGGGCTCGACGGCAGGGTGTCGCTCCACAAGGCCGAATGGAGCCGCTCACCGTGCTCGAGCGCCAAGGCCTGCCCCAGCATGCCGCCGATCGACAGGCCGATGAAGTGCACGCGGGCGATGCCGAGCGCGGTCAGGACCGTGGCGACGTCCTGCGCCAGCGCACTCATCGTGTAGTCGCCCTCGACCGGATCGCTGCCGCCGTGGCCGCGCATGTCGATGCGCAGCACGCGCCAGCCGGCGGCGAGCAATGCCGCCGTCTGCTCGGCCCACATGCCGCTGTCCGAAGACAGCGAATGCGTCATGCAGACGACGGGCGCGCCCTCCGGCCCGACGAGATCGTAATAGAGGCGGCGATCGGCGATCGGCAACAGCATGGCCGGTTCTCCAGCTCGATTGAAAAACGCAAGCTTATCACGGAAAGAGGACGGGCAGGCCCGTCAGCATCGGATGCGCGAGATAGAGGACGGCGTAGAGAAGCAGCCCGGCGAGGACCCGCAAGAGGCCGATTTCGCGCCAGCGCAGGCGGGTGCGGCGGGCGAGCAGCGCGGCAAAGGGCAGGTTCGAGCTGACCTGCGCGAGGCGCGACCAGTGGCTGCCCAAGGCGAGCCGCTTCTTGCGGTCGATCAAGACCGTGCCGCCGAAGGCAAGCAGCGCGAAGACTCCGAAGAAATAAAGCGCCGCAAGGTTGCCGTTCGGCACCAGATGCGACAACGCCCACAGCCCGACCGCCCACATCACCGGATGCCGCGTCACCGCGAGGATGCCGGGTGCCGGATCGTCGGAGCGCGCCGCGCGCTCCATCCCGACCGCGGTCGGGTTGCTCGTCGTATAGCCGGCGACGAGGAGGACCGCGGCGAACGGCATGACGAGGACCGGCGCCAGCGCCATCCACGGCCGCGGCCGCCACAGCGGGATCACCGGGGCATGCGCGAAGGCAGCGAGAAACCAAGCGAAGGTCGCGAGCGCGACGAGCGAATAGACGGCGAGAAACCCCTGCTCGCCGACCACGTCGCGCAGCGAGCCGCGCAACCGGGTGCTCGACAACAGGACATGGCTGCCGGCAAAGGCGAGGCCGGCGATGACGAGCGAGAGGAACGCTCGCAGCATCGCCGCTCTCCCTTCTCACGCCTCGCCGAGCGCCGCGAGGATCGCGGCAAGGCGCGGCAGCAGCACGCGCGGGTCGCCGGCGACGCGCACGCGCTTGTCGCGGCTCTTCTCGCCGGCGACGATTTCCAGGTCCCGGCGCGGCAACTTCCACTGCCGCGCGACGAGGCGCAACAGCGCCGCGTTGGCCCGCCCGTCTTCCGGCGGTGCCGCCACCGCCGCCTTGACGACGCGCCCGCCTCCGGCCGCGGCGGCGAGCCCCAGCACCCGGTCGCCCGCCGCCCGCGGCGACAGCCGGACCCTGATATCGACGCCGCCCTGAACCGGGAAGAGCGGGCTCTCAGACAAGGTATTCGAACATCAGATCGCGCAGGAAATAGAGCAGCAGGATCAGCACCACCGGCGAGATGTCGATGCCGCCGAGATCGGGCAGCACCGAGCGGATCGGCCGCAGCAGCGGGTCGGTGATCCGCCACAGAAAGTCGCCGGCCATCGCCACGAAGCGATGCCGGGTGTTGACGATGCCGAAGGCGACGAGCCAGCTCAGCACCGCCTGCGCGATCAGCAGCCAGATGTAGATCGTGATGACGGTGCTGACGAGATTGAGGAAGGCTAGCATCCGGGCTTCCGCGGGCGGGAGGGTCGGGCGCGACGGTAGCGGGAAGCCCGCTGCTCCGCAACCGCGCTCTCCCCTCGCGGCCGCACCGGGCGGAGCCGGCGCGCGCTTGACCTGGATCAAGGAGCTGCGCGCCGCCGGAGGCGTAATTGTCGCGACAGGCGGCACAGTCGGAGACAGGCCATGATGATGATGCCGGGATGGGGCTGGGGCTACATGGGGGCGTTCGGGCTCGGGGCCTGGCTCGTGATGCTGGCGATGGCGCTCCTGTTCCTCTATCCGATCGGCCGGATTCTCGACCGCCTCGGGGTGTCGCCGCTGTGGTCGCTGGTCGCGCTCGTGCCGCTGTTGAACTTGATCGCGCTCTGGGTTCTGGCGTTCGCCGACTGGCCGCGCGTCCGGCGCGCGGCTTGACAGGGCGAGCCTCGATCACCATAGTCCGGGCCGCCCGAAGCGGGGTGCGCCCGATGCGCGATTGGGGCCGTAGCTCAGCTGGGAGAGCGTCGCGTTCGCAATGCGAAGGTCAGGGGTTCGATCCCCCTCGGCTCCACCATTGATTTGACCCAGCCTTGAACATCCCACGGAGGCCGCCGATGCCGAAAATCCTCGTCGTCCACGGCGCCGGCATGAACATGCGCGGCAAGGTGCAGACCGAGATCTTCGGGCCGATGACCCTGCCCGAATACGACGAGCGCATCCGCGGATACGCGCGCGAATTGGGCCTCGAGGTCGAGATCTTCCATTCGAACATCGAGGGCGAGGTCGTCGACCGCTTCTATCAGGCGAACGACGAGGGGGTGGCGGCGGCGATCTTCAACCCGGCTGCCTTCGGCAGCGGCTACCCGGCACTGGTGGCGGCGATCGGCCAAGTCAAATTCCCCACCGTCGAGGTGCACATCTCGAACCCGATCCGCCGCAGCCCCGCATCGGAGACCGCACGCGTCAGCCACGCCATCGTCGCCGGCTTCGGTATCGCCGGCTACCATCTCGCGCTGCAAGGGCTGCGCGACCTCCTCGCGGCACAGCGACAGAAAGGGAGCTGAGATGCGCGAAGCCGTCATCGTCTCGACTGCCCGCACGCCGATCGGCAGGGCCTATCGGGGCGCCTTCAACGACACGCAGGGGCAGGAACTGGCCGGCCACGCCGTCGCCGAGGCGGTGCGCCGCGCCAAACTGGATCCGGCCGAGATCGACGACGTCGTCATCGGCGCCGCGCTCCAGCAGGGCTCGACCGGGTACAACATCGCCCGCCAGGTGGCGCTGCGCGCCGGCCTGCCGACCTCGGTTCCGGGCATGTCGATCGACGGGCAATGCGCCTCCGGGC
This sequence comes from Allostellaceae bacterium, assembly GCA_035934195.1. Classification (GTDB taxonomy): domain Bacteria; phylum Pseudomonadota; class Alphaproteobacteria; order ATCC43930; family CGMCC-115725; genus AP-15. The sequence goes on from DASYYD010000077.1 coordinate 12,215, forward strand.
TGATGGCGATCGCGACGGCGGCGAAGGAGATCGTGCACGACGGCATGACGATCGCGGTCGGCGGCGGCGTCGAGTCGATCTCGCTCGTGCAGAACGAGCATAGAAACCAGTTCCGCGCGCAGGATCCCTGGCTCCTCGAACGCCAGCCGGCGGTCTACATGGCGATGATCGAGACGGCCGAGATCGTCGCCGAGCGCTATCAGGTGACGCGCGAGGCGCAGGACCGCTACGCGCTCTCTTCGCAGCAGCGCACCGCGGCGGCGCAGGCGGCCGGCCGCTTCGACCGCGAGATCGCGCCGCTGCCGTCAACGATGCTGGTCGAGGACCGCGAAACCCGGCAGGTGCGCAGCGTCCCGCTGACGCTGGAGAAGGACGAGGGCAACCGCCCCTCGACGACGCTCGAGGGCCTTGCCGCCCTGAAGCCCGTCTTCCGCGACGGCCAGGTCGTCAAGGAAGGCCGCTTCATCACCGCCGGCAACGCCTCGCAGCTCTCCGACGGCGCCGCCGCCGTCGTCTTGATGGAGCGGGCCGAGGCCGAGCGGCGCGGGCTCGAACCGTTGGGCGCCTATCGCGGCATCGCGGTCGCCGGCTGCGCCCCCGACGAGATGGGGATCGGCCCGGTCTTCGCCGTGCCGAAGCTGCTCAAGCAGCACGGGCTCACCATCGACGACATCGACCTGTGGGAATTGAACGAAGCCTTCGCGGTGCAGGCGCTCTATTGCCGCGACCGCCTCGGTATCGACCCGGAGCGCTACAATGTCGACGGCGGCGCGATCTCGATCGGCCACCCCTACGGCATGTCGGGGGCGCGCATGGTCGGGCACGCGCTCGTCGAGGGCCAGCGCCGCGGTTCAAAGCGCGTCGTCGTGACGATGTGCATCGGCGGCGGCATGGGCGCCGCTGGCCTCTTCGAGGTGTTCTGATCGCCCTGGCCCATTGGGATTGCTTCGTCGCTGCGCTCCTCGCAATGACAGTCCTTTAGGCCGTCATTGCGAGCGAAGCGAAGCAATCCCGCGGCCGTCTCCGCTCAGCTGAGCGCCACCTCGAAGCCGCGGGCGGTGCCGGGGCGCGCCATCATCGTCTCGTACCAGCGCTTGACGTTCGGGTAGTCGGCGAGATCGACCTGGTGGCGCTCGTGCCGCCAGGCCCAGCCCAGGATCGCGAAATCGGCGACCGAAACCGCGCCGGCGGCGAACTCGACATCGGAGAGGCGCTTGTCGAGGACGCCGTAGAGCCGGCGCGTCTCCTTCATGTAGCGCTCGAGCCCATAGCGCCGGTCGGCTTCGTTCGCGACCTGCAGGAAATGGTGCACCTGGCCCGGCATCGGGCCGAAGCCGCCCATCTGCCACATCAGCCATTCGAGCACCGGCACCTGCGCTCTGAGGTCGTCCTTCGGCCAGAACTTGCCGGTCTTCTCGCCGAGGTAGACGAGGATCGCCCCCGATTCGAAGACGCTGATCGGGCCCCCGCCCGGCCCTTCCGGATCGACGATTGCCGGGATGCGGTTGTTCGGGCTGATCTTCAGAAACGCCGGGTCGAACTGCTCGCCCTTCGTGATGTTGATCGTCTTCACGCGATAAGGCAGCCCCATCTCTTCGAGCGCGACGCTGATCTTGCGCCCGTTCGGCGTGTTCCAGGTGTGCAGTTCGATGCTCATCCTCTGGGCTCTTTCCTGTTGTCGCGCGGTGTCGGGCGGCAGAATTGCCGCGAAGGCGAGGGCCTCGCAAGCCGCAATCGCGGGCGCGCGCCGGCCGATGACAAAAAAAGGGCATCCGGCGGGAACCTACCGCTGCGGCGCACGTTTACGACGGTTCTGCCAAAAACTGCGGCGGTTCCGCCCGGCCGCCGTTCTCCCGGAGCGTACCCATGCCACCGAGCGAAACTTTGGTCGAGAGCATCGGCGAGGCCTCGTCGAGCGCGCCGCCGCCGCAGGAGGCCCCTTATCCAGCCGCCACCAACGGCCATGCCGACGCAGCCGAGGGCGAGGAGTTCGACCGCTATGCGCTGCTCGGCGCGCTGCAGGCGATGCGGCGCGGCGATTTCTCGGTGCGGCTGCCGGGCGACCAGGTCGGGCTCGGCGGCAAGATCGCCGACACCTTCAACGAGATCGTCGCCTCGAACGAGCGCATGGCACAGCAGTTGGAGCTCGTGGGCCAGGTCGTCGGCCGCGACGGCAAGACCCGGCAGCGCGTCAAGTTCGCGCTTCCCGACGGCGCCTGGGGCGAGATGGAAGCCTCGGTCAACACGCTGATCGACGATCTGTTGTGGCCGACGACGGCCGTCACCGACGCGATCGCGGCGGTCGCCAAGGGCGACCTGTTGCAGACCGTGCGCCTCGATGTCGACGGCCGGCCATTGAAGGGCGAGTTCCTGCGCTCGGCGACGATCGTCAACACGATGATCAAGCAATTGGGCATCTTCACCTCGGAGGTGACGCGCGTCGCCCGCGAGGTCGGCACCGACGGCAAACTCGGCGGCCAGGCGCAGGTAGCCGAGGTCAGCGGCGTCTGGAAGGACCTGACCGAGAGCGTCAACTCGATGGCCTCCAACCTGACCGCGCAGGTCCGCAACATCTCCGAAGTGACGATCGCCGTCGCCGACGGCGATCTGTCGAAGAAGATCACCGTCGACGTGCGCGGCGAGATCCTGCAGCTGAAGGAAGCGATCAACACGATGGTCGATCAGCTGCGCTCCTTCGCCTCCGAGGTGACGCGCGTCGCCCGCGAAGTCGGTACCGAAGGCAAGCTCGGCGGCCAGGCGGTCGTCCCCGGCGTCGCCGGCACCTGGAAAGATTTGACCGACAGCGTCAACGCGATGTGCGGCAACCTGACCGACCAGGTGCGCAACATCGCGCATGTGACGACGGCGGTGGCGCGCGGCGATCTCTCGCGCAAGATCACGGTCGATGTCCGCGGCGAGATCCTCGAGCTGAAGGACACGATCAACACGATGGTCGATCAGTTGAACGCCTTTGCCGGCGAGGTGACGCGCGTCGCCCGCGAGGTCGGCACCGAGGGCCAGCTCGGCGGCCAGGCGGCCGTCCCCGGCGTCGCCGGCACCTGGAAGGATTTGACCGACAACGTCAATTTCATGGCCTCGAACCTGACGGGGCAGGTGCGCAACATCGCCGAGGTGGCGACCGCGATCGCCAGAGGCGATCTGTCGAAGAAGATCACCGTCAACGTGTCGGGCGAGATCCTGCTGTTGAAGGAGACCATCAACACGATGGTCGATCAGCTGAACGCGTTTGCCGGCGAGGTGACGCGCGTCGCCCGCGAGGTCGGCACCGAAGGCCGGCTCGGCGGCCAGGCCAACGTGCCGGGCGTCGCCGGCACCTGGAAGGATTTGACCGACAGCGTCAACTCGATGGCCTCCAACCTGACCGCGCAGGTGCGCAACATCGCCGAGGTGTCGACCTCGATCGCGACCGGCGATTTGTCGAAAAAGATCACCGTCAACGTGTCGGGCGAGATCTTGCAGCTGAAGGACACGATCAACACGATGGTCGATCAGCTGAACGCCTTCGCCTCCGAGGTGACGCGCGTCGCCCGCGAGGTCGGCACCGAAGGCAAATTGGGCGGCCAGGCGGCGGTGCCGGGCGTCGCCGGCACCTGGAAGGACTTGACCGACATCGTCAACTTCATGGCCTCGAACCTGACGGGGCAGGTGCGCAACATCGCCGAGGTGGCGACCGCGATCGCGAGCGGCGATCTGTCGAAAAAAATCACGGTGGACGTGCGCGGCGAGATGCTGCTGTTGAAGGAGACCCTCAACACGATGGTCGAGCAGCTGCGCTCCTTCGCGGCCGAGGTGACGCGCGTCGCCCGCGAGGTCGGCACCGAAGGCCGGCTCGGCGGGCAGGCGGTGGTGCCGGGCGTTGCCGGCACCTGGAAGGATCTGACCGACAACGTCAACCTCTTGGCCGCCAACCTGACGACCCAGGTACGCAATATCGCCGAGGTGACGACGGCCGTCGCCCGCGGCGACCTGTCGCGCAAGATCACCGTCGACGTGCAGGGCGAGATCCTCGAGCTGAAGAACACGATCAACACGATGGTGGACCAGCTCAACGCCTTCGCCTCGGAAGTGACGCGGGTGGCCCGCGAGGTCGGCACCGAAGGCCGGCTCGGCGGGCAGGCGGCGGTGCCCGGCGTCGCCGGCACCTGGAAGGATCTGACCGACACCGTCAACGTCATGGCGGCCAATCTGACGGAGCAGGTGCGCGGCATCGTCAAGGTGGTGACGGCGGTCGCGGGCGGCGACTTGAAGCAGAACCTGACCGTCATGTCGAAGGGCGAGGTGGCGGCGCTCGCCGAGACCATCAACAACATGACCTCGACGCTCGCCACCTTCGCCGACCAGGTGACGACGGTGGCGCGCGAGGTCGGCGTCGAAGGCCGGCTCGGCGGCCAGGCGGCGGTGCCGGGCGCCGCCGGCACATGGAAGGACCTGACCGGCAACGTCAACCTCTTGGCGGCCAATCTGACGAGCCAGGTGCGCGCCATCGCCGAGGTGGCGACGGCCGTCACCAAGGGCGACCTGACCCGCTCGATCCAGGTCGATGCGCGCGGCGAGGTCGCCGAACTCAAAGACAACATCAACACGATGATCGGCAATCTGCGCCTGACGACCGATCGCAACACCGAGCAGGACTGGCTGAAGACCAATCTCGCCCGCTTCACCAACATGCTGCAGGGGCAGCGCGACCTGGCGACGGTCGGGCGCATGCTGCTCTCCGAATTGGCGCCGCTCGTCAACGCGCAGAACGGCGTCATCTATCTCGTCGACGGCGACAATGGTCTGCGGCTCCTGTCCGCCTATGCCGACAGCCCGGACGAGCCGCAGGGCCACAAGAAGCGCCTCAAGCTCGGCGAGGGTCTCGTCGGCCAATGCGCCGCCGACGCGCGTCGCATGTTGATCGGGCAATTGTTGCCGGATGCGGTCGCGCCGATCGCCTCCGGGCTCTTCCGCGCGCCGCCGAAGAACGTCATCGTGCTGCCGGTATTGTTCGAGGGTCAGGTCAAGGCGGTCATCGAGCTGGCCTCGATCGGCACCTTCACCGAGTTGCAGATCTCGTTCCTCGATCAGCTGACGGCCGGCATCGGCATCGTCCTCAACAGCATCGAGGCGACGATGCAGACCGAGTCGCTGTTGACGCAGTCGCAGCAGCTCGCCGCCGAATTGCAGACGCAGCAGCGCGAATTGCAGCAGACGAACGAGCAATTGGAGCAGAAGGCGCAGCAGCTCGAAGAGCGCAACGTCGAGGTCGAGCGCAAGAACCAGGAGATCGAGCAGGCCCGCCGCGCCCTCGAAGAGAAGGCGACCGAGCTGGCGCTCGCCTCGAAATACAAATCCGACTTCCTCGCCAACATGTCGCACGAGCTGCGCACGCCGTTGAACAGCATCCTGATCCTCGGGCAGCAACTGAGCGAGAACCCGGACGGCAACCTGGCGCCGCGCCAGGTCGAGTTCGCGCGCACCATCCACAGCGCCGGCACCGACCTGATGAACCTGATCAGCGACATTCTCGATTTGTCGAAGATCGAATCCGGCACCGTCACCGTCGAGGCCGAGGACGTGCAGTTCGCAGCGTTGCAGGACATGGTCGCGCGTCCCTTCCGTCACGAGGCCGAAAGCCGACACTTGTCCTTCGAGGTCGAGATCGACCCGAAGCTCGGCCACAGCATGATCACCGATTCGAAGCGGCTGCAGCAGGTGCTGAAAAACCTGCTGTCGAACGCCTTCAAATTCACCGAGGTGGGCGGCGTCCGGCTCGGCATCTATTCGGCGAAATCGGGTTGGAACCCCGACCATCCGGTGCTCGGCGGCGCGTCCGGCGTGGTGGCCTTCGAAGTCAGCGACACCGGCATCGGCATCGCGCCGGAAAAGCAGAAGATCATCTTCGAGGCGTTCCAGCAGGCCGAGGCCAGCACCAATCGGCGCTTCGGCGGCACCGGCCTCGGGCTGGCGATCAGCCGCGAACTGTCGCAGCTGTTGGGCGGCGAGATTCAGCTGAAGAGCACGCTCGGCGCCGGCAGCACCTTCACACTCTATCTGCCGCTCAAATATGCGGTGCCGCAGGCGACCGGCACGATCGCCGCCGCCACGCCGTCGCCGGCCGCGATGCTCGCCGCCGCGCGGCTCGCCGAGCTGCCGGCGTCGCCCGTTCCCGACGACCGCGCCAACCTCGAGCCGGGCGAGGCGGTGCTGCTGATCGTCGAGGATGATCCGCATTATGCGCGCATCCTCGCCGACCTCGCGCACGACGCCGGGCTGAAGGTGCTGGTGGCGATGCGCGGCGCGGAGGCGCTGGCGCTCGCCCGCGAACATCGGCCGACCGCGGTCTCGCTCGACGTGTTCCTGCCGGACATGCTCGGCTGGACGGTGCTGAGCCAATTGAAGCAGGACCCGCAGACGCGGCACATCCCGGTGCAGATGGTCACGCTCGACGAGGACCGCCAGCACGGGCTCGCCCGCGGCGCCTTCTCGTTCGTCACCAAGCCGAGCACGGCCCAGGATCTGGAAGCCGCGCTCGAGCGGATCAAGGATTACGTCAAGCCGCGCAAGAAGCGGCTCCTCGTCGTCGAGGACAACCCGGCCGAGCAGATCGGCATCGCCGAACTGCTCGGCCACGACGACGTCGACATCGAGACGGTCGACACCGGCGGCACGGCACTCGCCCGGTTGCGCGCCGAGCGCTTCGACTGCGTCGTGCTCGATCTGCGGCTGCCCGACATGAGCGGCTTCGAATTGCTCGAACTGATCGGCGATGAGGCGACGCTCGCCGATTTGCCGATCGTCGTGTTCACCGGCCGTGAGCTGTCGCCCGAGGAAGATGCCGAGCTGCACCGGATCGCCCGCAGCATCGTCGTCAAAGGGGTCGAGTCGCCCGAGCGGCTGCTCGACGAAACGGCGCTCTTCCTGCACCGCGTGATCGGCGAGCTGCCGCCCGAAAAGCAGCGCATGCTCGAACGCCTGCACAGTTCGGACGAGAGCCTCGTCGGCAAGACGGTGTTGCTCGTCGACGACGACGCGCGCAACATCTTTGCACTCAGCAGCATCTTGGAACGCCGCGGCATGCATGTGCTGGAGGCGACGACCGGGCGCGAGGCGATCGATTTCGTCGAGGGGACGCCCGGCCTCGCGATCGTGCTGATGGACATCATGATGCCGGAAATGGACGGCTATCAGACGATAGAGGTGATCCGCGACAATCCCGCCTTCAGCCGGCTGCCGATCATTGCGCTGACCGCCAAGGCGATGAAGGGCGACCGCGAGAAATGCCTCGAAGCCGGCGCCTCGGATTATCTCGCCAAGCCCGTCAACACCGAGCAGCTGTTGTCGACGCTGCGCAGCTGGCTGCACCGGTAGCTCCTCGGCGGGTTCGGATCATGGGTCTTCTTCATTCACCATCATGCCCGGCCTCGTGCCGGGCATCCGTGCGGCCCGGCGCGGGCGCTTCTCGTTTCGCCCCGCGGTGCGCCGGAGGGGCGCGGCAGCCGTGAGCGGGCCCGACAGCGTCAACATCCTGCTGGTCGACGACCAGCCGCCGAAGCTCCTCTCCTATGAGGCGATCCTCGCCCCGCTCGGCGAGAATTTGATCAAGGCGGGCTCGGCCAACGAGGCGCTCGAACGGCTGTTGAAGCACGAGGTCGCAGTCGTCCTCATCGACGTGTGCATGCCCGAACTCGACGGCTTTCAGCTGGCGACGATGATCCGCGAGCATCCGCGCTTCCGCTCGACCGCGATCATCTTCGTCTCGGCGATCAACGTCACCGATTTCGACCTCTTGCGCGGCTACGAGCTGGGCGCGGTCGATTACGTGCCG
>DASYYD010000114.1:0-3322 GCA_035934195.1 Allostellaceae bacterium
GGAGGGGGCGGGGATCACTCTTTCCCCGGCGCCTCGCAGGGGACGGTGCCCATATCGGCCGGCACGGAGACTTCGAGGATCTCCATGTCGTCCGAGGTCAGCGTCTCGTTGTGGAGCATGCCGCCGGGGATGAACACCGAGTCGCCCGGGGTGCAACGCAGCTTGGTGCCGTCCTCGAATTCGAGATCGACAAAGCCCTTCAGCACATACACGAACTGCGCCTCGCAGACATGGTAGTGCCAGCCGGTCGGCTCGGTCATGCCCTTCTTGATTGCGGTGATCTGCGCCCGCATGAAGCCGTCCGTCGCCGCGGTCACGCCGAGATCGCGATACTCCGCGAAGCTGCGCCGGCCGGGGACCAGGGGCGCCGTCTTCGGGCTCGCATAGGCGAGCTTTCTCGCCTTCGCCGCCGCGCTCACGCTCGATACGTCGTTCGCCATCGCCTTCCTCCTCCGCCGCCCGAGGCGACACTTTAGCAGGCGGGGGCTTGCGGCGCATGCCCGTTTCGCGGCAAGAGGGATGGCACCCTCCAACCCTCATGCCGGAGAGCCCAGATGAAACTACTCCGCTACGGACCCGCGGGCGCGGAAAAGCCGGGCCTTCTCGACCGCGACGGCCGGATCCGCGACCTCTCGGGCACGATCCGCGACCTCGACGGCGAGGCGCTGTCGCCCGCCTCGCTCGACCGGCTGCGCCGGATCGAGCCGCGCACCCTGCCGCCCGTCGCCGGCAAGCCGCGGCTCGGGCCGTGCGTCGCGCGGATGCCGAAATTCGTCGCCATCGGCCTCAACTACCGCGACCACGCGGCGGAAACCGGCGCGGCGATCCCGAAGGAGCCGATCGTCTTCATGAAGGCGACCTCGTGCATCGTCGGCCCCAACGACGACGTGATCATCCCGAAGGGCTCGCAAAAGACCGATTGGGAGGTCGAACTCGGCGTCGTCATCGGCACCACGGCCCGCTATGTCGCGCTGGGCGAGGCGATGCGGCACGTTGCCGGCTATTGCGTCGTCAACGACGTCTCCGAGCGCGAATTCCAGATCGAACGCGGCGGGCAATGGACGAAGGGCAAGAGCGCCGACACCTTCGGCCCGATCGGCCCATGGCTCGTCACCGCCGACGAGGTGCCGAACCCCGGCTCGCTCGAATTGTGGACCGAGGTCAACGGCAAGCGCATGCAGAACGGCACGACCGCGAACCTGATTTTCCCGGTCGACCACCTCGTCAGCTATGTCAGCCGATTCATGACGCTGATGCCGGGCGACGTGATCGCGACGGGCACGCCTGCGGGGGTCGGGCTCGGCATGAAGCCGCAGCAGTTCCTCAAACCCGGCGACCGCATGCGGCTTTCGGTCGAGGGCCTGGGCGAGCAGGAGCAGCGCCTCGTCGCTTTCGCGGAATAGCGGCGGGAAGCCGGGGCGCGCAGGTGGCGATAAAGATGCCGGGCGGTGCAATGTAGGCGCTAGCGCGACGTGGTGGGTATGCGATATAATTGAATGTTCCAAGCGCTCGTCGCATGCATTTTGCGGTTAGAGGACCTATGTACGAGCAACGTCCCGGCCTCCTCCGCGAGGACATCCCTCCAGGTCGTCGCGCCGAGGGCAAGGTCAAATGGTTCAACGCCAGCAAGGGCTTTGGTTTCGTGACCCTGGCCGACGGCTCGCAGGACGCCTTTCTGCCGATGGCGATCCTGCGCCGGGCCGGCTACGACGATGTCCGCGAAGGCGCCTCGATCACCTGCGAAGTCGGCGCCGGGGCGAAGGGGCCGCTGGTCACGAATGTCCTCAACATCGACCTGAGCACCGCGGTCAGCGCCCCGAGCGGCGACCGGCGGCCGCCGCGCCCGTCGACGACGCTCGAGGGCGCGGTCAAATGGTTCGAGGTCGAGAAGGGCTACGGCTTCATCTCGCCCGACGGCGGCGGCAAGGATGTGTTCATCCATATCACCGCATTGCGGCGCAGCGGCGTCAACGTGCTCGGCCCCGGGCAGCGCGTCCGGGTCGAGGTGGTGGACGGCAAGAAGGGGCTCGAGGCCGACCGCGTCACCCTTTTGTAAGCGGTGCGTCCCTCGAGGTTGAAAGGAGCAAAGACGGCAAGGCGCGTTTGCATCGCGGGCCTGCGGCGAGGTCGGGCTTCCGCACCCGCTGCATTGGGGCTAGGTTAGCCCTCGCGCCCGTCGATGAGGCGCCGCTTTGCGGGGGGCTTTGCCCGATGATGGGAGCGATCCCATGGATTTGAACGACACGATCCGCACCTATCGGCACTTCTCGGGTTCGTACGACATCGTTTTCGGCCCGATCTTCCATCCCGGCCGCAAGGCGGCGGTGCGCATCGCCAACGACCGGCCGGGGCAGCGGATTCTCGAAGTCGGCGTCGGCACCGGCCTGTCGCTGCCGCATTTCCGGCCGGATTCGCGGGTGAGCGGGATCGACGTGTCGGCCGAGATGCTGGCAAAGGCGAAGCGCCGGGTCGAGGACCTGGGCCTCGCGCATGTCGAGGGCCTCCTCCTGATGGACGCCGAGAACCTCGCCTTCCCCGACAATTCCTTCGACGCGGTCTTGGCGCTCTATGTCGCTTCGGTGGTGCCGGACCCGGCGCGTTTTGCCGCCGAGATGCGGCGCGTGTGCATCCCGGGCGGCACGATCGTCATCGTCAACCATTTCACCAGCGACAACCCGCTCGTGCGCTTCGGCGAAAAGCGCCTCGCGCATCTCGCACGCCACATCGGCTTCCACGCCGATTTCCCGCTCGACGACTTCCGCCGGGCGAGCGGCCTCGCGGTCCGCGAAGTGCGGCCGAGCAACCTCTTCGGCTACTGGAAGCTGTTGCGCTGCGTCAACGAGAAGCCGGCCTCCGCGCCGGCGTGAGCGGTACCCGTCATTGCGAGCGCAGCGAAGCAATCCCGGCGATGAAGGGGTGATCCGGTCGAGATTGCGCGTCGCCCTACCGGTTCCTCGCAATGACGTCTTGCCGCGCTTCCCAGTCGCTCAGCGACATCCGCGGCATCTCGAAGAGGTCCGTGGTGCGCGCGTACCAGCCGCGCCCGTGCATGCGCGCGACGAGCCGCATCTTGTCGGTGGCGACGTGGAAGCGCGCCGGATCGACGAGGTCGTCGCGGATGTGGATGTGGATGACGCGGCCGACTTCCAAGACCGAGCGCGGCCCCAGCGAGAGGCCGGTGATGCGCCGGCATTCGAAGCTGACCGGCGAGTGCGCGATGCGCGGCGGCTTGACGCCGGCCGAGGGCAGCGGCGAGAGGCGGGCGATGTCGAGTTCGCCCGTCCCGGCCGGGAAATCGACGGCGCAGATGTTCATCCGCTCG
>DASYYD010000132.1:0-2056 GCA_035934195.1 Allostellaceae bacterium
ACGTTGCGCCGTCGCTCGAAACCCACTACCATCAACATATTGTAGCGAGGAAAGGTCTCATGCGGGAAATGTGGTTTATTCTCCTGGCAGCATTTGGCCTGGTCGGGCTTCCGCCGGCCCAAGCCGCGAGCCCCGCGGCGCCGCCCGCCGCCGCCCAAGCCGTCCTCAAACTGACCAGCCAGGATCGCATCCTCGGCAATCCCGCGGCGCCGATCACGATTGTCGAATATGCCTCGATGTCGTGTCCGCACTGCGCGCATTTCCAGAACGAGATCCTGCCGACCATCAAAAAGGACTGGATCGACACCGGCAAAGCGAAACTTGTGCTGCGCGACTTTCCGCTCGACAAGCCGGCGCTGCAGGCCGCGATGATCGCGCGCTGCGCGCCGCCCGATCGCTTTTACGCCTTCGCCGACACGTTTTTCTCGGCGCAGCCGCAATGGGTGATGGCGTCCGACTACCGCGGGGCGCTGGCGCGGCTCGCCAAGCTCGGCGGCATGGACGCTGCCGCCTTCGATGCCTGCCTCGCCAACAAGGCCGTCGAGAGCCAGGTCCTCGACAGCCGGCTCGTCGCGGCGAAGCAGCTCGGCGTCGATTCGACCCCGACATTCTTCGTTAACGGCACCCAGTTCAACGGCGCGCCGACCGCCGCACAGTTCGAAAAACTGCTGTCGTCGGTGGCGAAATCCTGAGCGGACGGTGGGGCGCAGCATGCAGATCGAACGGCTCCGCCTCGTCGGCTTCAAATCCTTTGTCGAGGCGACCGAGCTGGCGATCGGGCCCGGCCTGACGGGCATCGTAGGCCCCAACGGCTGCGGCAAGTCGAACCTCGTCGAGGCGCTGCGCTGGGTCATGGGCGAAACGTCGGCGAAACGCCTGCGCGGCGGCGAAATGGATGATGTCATCTTCGCCGGCACCGGCGCGCGGCCGGCGCGCAACATCGCCGAGGTGTGCCTGACGATCGACAACAAGGGGCGGCAGGCGCCCTTCGCGTTCAACGACCGCGACGAGATCGAAATCGTCCGCCGCATCGAGCGTGGCGGCGGCTCGGCCTATCGCGTCAACGGCCGCGAGGCGCGGGCGCGCGATGTGCAGATCCTCTTCGCCGATGCGGCGAGCGGGGCGCATTCGGCGGCGCTGTTGAGCCAGGGCCGGGTCGCTGCGCTGATCGAGGCGAAGCCGGCCGAGCGCCGCCTCTTGCTCGAGGACGCCGCCGGCACCGCCGGGCTACACGCTCGCCGCCGCGAGAGCGAATTGAAGCTGAAGGCGGCCGAGGACAACCTCGTGCGGCTCGACGATGTCGTCGTCACGATGGCGGCGCAGCTCGAGGCGCTGCAAAAGCAGGCGCGGCAGGCGCAGCGCTATCGGCGCCTCGCCGAGCAGATCCGGCGCGCCGAAGCGCTGCTCTTGCGCGCCCGCTGGCTCGCCGCGGCGGCGGCAGCGGAAAGGCATGCCGCCGAGCTGCGCGCGGCCGAGCGGGCGGTTGCCGCCGCCACCGAGGAAAGCCTCGCCGCCGGGCGCGAGCGCGAGGCGGCCGAGACGGCCTTGCCGCTGCTGCGCCTCGCCGAAGCGTCGGCCGAGGCCGAGCGACAGCGGCTGCGCCGGGCGCGCGAATCGCTCGAAGACGAGCTGACGCGGGTCGCCGCGGCACAGGGCGAGGCCGAGCGGCGGCTTTCCCAGCTCGCCGCCGATCTCGCCCGCGAGGACGAGCACCGCGTCGACGCCGAGGCGGCGCTCGCGCACCTATCGGCCGAGCGCGACGCCATTCTCTCGGCCGATGCCGACGAGGCGCCGGCGCGCGCGGCGGGCGAGGCGCGGGTCGCCGGGGCCACCGCCGACCTCGCGGCCGCCGAGGCGCGATTGCAGGAGGCGACCGAGAAAGCCGCCGCCGCCGCCGCCCGATCCGCCGGGCTCGAACGGCGGCGGGAGGAACTCGTCGAGCGCCGCACCCGGCTCGAAAAGCGGTGCGAGGAAGCGCGGCATCAGCAGGCGAGCCTCGCCGCCGCCTTGCCGCCGGGCGCGGCCCGCGAGGCGGCGGCGGCAGCCGTCGGCACAG
>DASYYD010000144.1:0-19274 GCA_035934195.1 Allostellaceae bacterium
CGCCCGCCGACCGCGACGCGATCCGCGCCGCCTGGCTCGCCAACCTCGTCCTGCGCCTGCGCGGCCAGCCGATGAGCGACGAGGAGCACATGGCCTTCACGCGCAATTTCGGCGAGCTCGAATATTCGGCCTACGGGCTCGTCGAGAAGGAATACGGCGTCAAATCCGAGATCGATTCGCGCGGCAAGACCCGGCCCAAGATCGCGGTCATCTCGAACATCCTCGAGAATGGCAAGCCGATCGGCGGGCTCGGCCACGGCGAAGCCTTCTGGCACACCGACAGCTCCTTCGTCGAAATCCCGCCCGCGGGGAGCTTTCTGCGCGCGATCGAGAGCCCGTCCGAAGGCGGCGCCACCTATTTCCTCAACATGTACAGCGCCTACGAGACGCTTCCCTCTGAGTTGAAGGAACGCATCGCCGGCCGCGAGGCGGTGCACGCGGTCACCCATTCGAGCGCCGGCGAACCGCGCAAGGGGTTCCAGACGGTCACGGATTTAAGTCAGGTGCCGGGCGCCCGGCATCCGCTGGTGCGCACCCACCCGGAGACCGGCCGGAAGGCGCTCTTTCTCGGCCGCCGCATCAACGCCTATATCGTGGGCCTCTCGGTCGCCGAGAGCGAGGAACTGCTCGACCGGCTCTGGGCGCATGCGACGCAGGGGAAATTCACCTGGCGTCAGGACTGGCGGGTCGGCGACCTGATCATCTGGGACAATCGCTGCGTCATGCACCGCCGCGACGCTTTCGACCCCGCGACCCGGCGCCTGATGCACCGCACGCAGACAAAAGGCACCCGGCCGGTGTGATCTCGCCTTCGCGTCTCTGCGAAAGGTGAGGCGCGGATCGCTTTAGAGCTTGATGATGGCCGCCAGGGCAGCGACGCACACGGCGGCGATCGTTCCCATCCGGATCGTGAGCCGCATCGAAAGCTTTTCCAGCTCCGATTGCAGAAAGCTCCTGGTGACCATCTCGTCGGCGACGAGGTCACGCGTGGCGGCTTGCTCTTCGGAAAATCCCGCTCCTTTGAGCCGCCGGGAGAATTCGAGCGTGTCGAAAGACATGACGTCTCCGAACGTAGGGACTTTGGGTTTCTTTTGCCACACCGGGTTGCGCGCTCAGCCCTTCTCCGCCCGGTGCTCGGCGAAGACGCGGGACGCCACCAGCATCGACTCGCGGATGATCGGCACGCCGACATAGCCGGACAGGTGCAGCAGCACCTCGGTCAGCTCTTCTTCGGTCCAGCCCTGGCGCAACGCGAAGCGTAGATGCAACGCGAGTTCCGGCTCGCGGCCGGTGGCGGCGTCGGAGACGACGCAGACGAGGGTGCGGGTCTTGACATCGAGGCCGGGCCGCGTCCACAGCGCGCCGAACACGGTCTCGGTCGCGACGTCGATGAATTTCTTCATGACCGGGTCGCTGTAGACCTCCCGGTCGACCCGATCGACCGCCGCCTCGCCGAACAACTCGCGCCGCAGCGCCGCGCCCTTGCGATAAAGCTCGCTCTCCGCCATCTGCCGACCCCTGCTGTGTTGCAAATCGCTGCGGCGATCCTGCCCGGTTTTGCGCGGCTCTGCCATTTCTCTAATGCTGGCGTCCGGCGCGGCGGGCCGTATAGGATTGGCGCCGGAAAGAGGAGGACTCTAATGGATACGATCGAGACACTCGTCGGACGCGTCTCGCCGGCGCAGCTTGCCGAGCCCGGCCCGAGCCCGGCGCAACTCGACAAGATCCTCGCGGCGGCCGCGGCGGCGCCCGATCACGGCCGGATGAAGCCCTGGCGCTTCATCGTCATCGAGGGCGAGGCGCGCGCCCGGCTCGGCGAGGTGATGGCGCAGTCGCTGAAGCGCCGCGAGCCCGAATCGCCCGAGGGCCGGCTCGACGCCGAGCGGCGCAAGGCGCTGCGCTCGCCGACCATCGTCGTCGTCGCCGCGGCCATCAAGGAGAACCCGAACGTCCCCGAGGTCGAGCAGATCGTCGCCGCCGGGGCGGCGGCGCAGAACCTGCTGCTGGCGGCGCACGGCATGGGGCTCGGCGGCTTCTGGCGCACCGGCGCCGTCGCCTATGACGAGGAGGCGAAGCGCGGGCTGGGGCTGGGGCCCGACGACCGGGTGGTCGGGATCATCTATCTGGGCTCGGTGGCGATGGCGGGGAAGCCGCGCGAGACCGATCTCGCCGCCGTCGTGACGCGCTGGTAGGGGGCTGCGATATGGCGGAACAACAAGGCTGGGTGCGGGTCGCCGCGACCGGCGAGGTGCCGGCGGGGCAGGGGATCGCGGTCAAACTCGGCGACCGCGAGATCGCGATCTTCCATGTCGAGGGCGGCGGCTTTTTCGCCACCGACAATGTCTGCACCCATGAATACGCGCAGTTGCACGAAGGCTGGCTCGAAGGGCACGAGATCGAGTGCCCGCTGCATGCCGGCCGTTTCGACGTGCGCACCGGCAAGGCGCTGTGCGCGCCGGTCGAGGAGAATGTAAAAACCTACGAGCTGCAGGTTTCGGGCAGCGACATTCTCTTGAAGCCGCCGTCCTGAGGCTATCGTCGTCCCGGCGGAGGCCGGGACCCGCTCATCCGCGCCTCGGATCGCTGCGGGGTGGACCCCGGCCTCCACCGGGGTGACGCAAGGGAGGGTCGAGGAAAGCATGTCCAGCACCACCCCGCTTTCGGGCCTTTGCGTCGTCGAAATCGGCCACAGCGTTGCCGCGCCCGTCGCCGGAATGATCCTCGCCGAATTGGGGGCCGAGGTCGTCAAGGTCGAGAACCCGAAGGGGGGCGACGCCGCGCGCGGCTGGGGCCCGCCGTTCACGGAGGGCACGGCCACCTGCTTTCACGCCTTCAACCGCGGCAAGCGCGGCATCACCATCGACCTCGCCGATCCGGCCGAGGCGGCCTCGCTGCGGCGGCTCGTGCTGGAGCGTGCCGATATCATCGTCAGCAACCTCAAATTCGGCGCCCTCGATCGTTTCGGGCTTGCCGCCGAGGCGCTCCTCGCGGAGAAGCCGGGGCTCGTCTACTGCAATATCGGTGCTTTCGGCGCCACCGGGCCGCTGCGTGACCGGCCGGGCTACGACCCGATGATGCAGGCCTATGGCGGGCTGATGAGCCTGCTCGGCGAGGAGGGCAGGCCGCCCGTGCGGGTCGGCGTCTCGATCATCGACATCGCGACGGGCCTCTGGGCGGCGATCGGCATCCTCGCGGCGTTGCGCGAGCGCGATGCGAGCGGCCGCGGCGGGGTCGTCGATTGTTCGCTCTTCGAGACGACGCTCGCCTGGATGACGTTGCCGATCACGACCTACCTGGCGAACGGCGAAATCCCGAAGCGCTTCGGCTCCGGGATCGAGCAGATCGTCCCCTACCAGGCCTTCGCCGCCGCCGACGGGCACATCATGGTGGCGGCGGGAAACGACAATCTGTTCCGCCGCCTCGCCGTCGCGATCGGCCGGCCGGGGCTGGCCGACGAGGCCCGCTTCCGCAGCAATGCCGACCGGGTCGGCAACCGCGCCGCGCTGGTCGCGATCCTCGACGACATCTTCGCCGCCGAGCCGGTCGCGGTGTGGGAAGCGCGCCTCGATGCGGCCGGCATTCCGAACGGGCGCATCCAGCGTGTCGATCAGGTCGTCGCGGACGCACAGACCGCCACGCTCGGCATCATCCAAAGAATGGCGGGCAGCGAATTGCCGCTGATCGGGCTGCCGCTCTCCTTCGATGGGGTGCGCCCGCCGCTCAGAAAGCTCGCGCCGAAGCTCGGCGAGGACAACGGCGCGGTCCTCGACCGCTCCGAATGACCCGACGCCGGCATGTGCTGGTCGCGGCCCTCGCCGGGCTCGCGGTTTCGGCTTGCGCGGTAAAGCCGCAATCCCCCACCGCGGAAAAGGCGGCGACACCCGTCGTCGTCGTGCGCGAGGATGTGTCGGCGCGCTACATCGAGTTCATCGGCCCCAAGATCCTCTACGCGGAGCCATTTCTCGGGGTTCCCGACACCAACTACTTCGCGCTGCGCAGCTGGCTCGACAAAAGGACCGGGGTCGTCACGCACCAGCTCTATGTCTCGGAGAGCTACGTCGGCGCGCGGCGGACATGGCAGAGCGCGCGCGACGGCAAGGGCGACCCGTTGCCGATCGCGGCGATCGGCAATCACAAGATCGCTTGCCGTCCGAGCTGTTCCTACACCGACGATTTCGCCGCAACGCTCCCCGACGCCTTGTTGCGCGGCAGTCCGGGCGGCCTGGCGGTGACCTTCGTGGCGCAGGGCGGCAGCCTCAAGACGATCGCGGTGCCGGCCGAGGTGGTTCAAGTTGAACTGGCGACCATCGACACCTGGCGGCGCCGGCTCGAGCCGGTCAAAACTGCGAGTACCGCATCACCAGCGCCGGATCGACGCCCGAGCAGTCGTTAGCGGCGGAGGGCACGCCTGCCCCGCAGCTCGGGTCGTGGCGCGGAATAACCAGATATGCCGGCGCCCCGCCGCCCGAGGAAACGTTGAACCGCGCCAGGGCCGCGTGCACGCCGGCGGCGAATAAGACGAGAAATCCGACGATCGCCCAAGCGGAAATGACGACGCGCCAGCTCGGCAGGATGCGATCGTTACTCACCGACGCGTGACCAAATTCATGACCGACGGTCATGCTGCCCACCTCGAATTGTTGTGAAGGTTCGATGACGCTTTATATGGGCAGGGCTTCTGCCCTATCACCCATTCCCGCCGGCATGGCAGCCATGCCGGCGGTTTGCCGTCACATTGTCGTGAGCTTGGACCGTCAGCCGACCAGCAGCGAGACCGGGATCATCACCGCGGCCATCTTCAGCGGCCAGATCCAGCCCTCGGCATAGACGAGGGCGAGCAGGCTGGCGGCGCAGAAAACGAGGATCAGCTCGTGCGGCGGGATTTCGATGCGGCGGCGCATGGCGCAAGGCTACCATCTTGGCGCGAGGATGCGCACGCTCGCCGATGTCGCGGGGCTTATTCCGCGACCCATTTCGCATAGTCCTCGGCAACCGAGGCGACGGCCGCTTCGTAGAGGCGCCGGCCGGCTTCCGGCGTCGCGAGCGCCGGGTTCGAGCCGATGCGGCCGTCCGGGAAATTGCGGCGATAGTCCTCCGCGTCGGTAAAGCCGCCCCTGGCGGCGACCGGCGGGTCGAGGGGCGCCCGCTTGATCGCGCGCGGGTAGGCGAATTGCGTCACCGCGACCTCGCTCGGCGTCGCGTGGCTGCCCTCGGCCTCGCCGTAAAGTTCCTTCGCGATCGCCTGCACTTTCTGACCTTGCCACCAGTTGCGCAAGCGGCACTTTACGGCCGCGCGCTCAGCGCCGAGGCTGCGCGCCGCATAGATCTCGGAGAAGGCGGCGGTGATGGTGGCGATGTTGCCGCCATGCCCGTTCAGAAAATAAAACCGGGTGAAGCCGTGCCGGCTCAGCGACAGAACCGTGTCGCAAAGCACGCTGATCAGCGTCTGCGGGCGCAGGGTGATCGAGCCCGGAAAACCGAGATGGTGCTGCGCCATGCCGATCGAGATCGTCGGCGCGACGAGGGCTCCGCTCGCCTCGCCGACGCCGCGGGCGATCTCTTCGGCGCAGATCGCATCGGTGCCGAGAAGCCCCGTCGGCCCGTGCTGCTCGGTCGAGCCGATCGGCAGGATGATGCCGCTCCGCGCCCGCAGATAGGCCTCGACCTCGGGCCAGGTCGCCAATTGCAGCTGCATCGCCCACCTTTCGAGGGATCGGGGGGAGGAGCTTATCACGGGGGCTCGTGGTATGCCGCTAAGCCGAATGCTAAGATCGGCGCATTCCACTCTCCGGGAGGCGAGGCGATGAAGACCTTTGTCCGCTGCGGTCAGCTTTTCACCGGGTGCAAGGACGAAGCGGAGAAGGACGCTGTCCTCGTCTTCGACGAGGCGGGCGCGGTCGCCTACGCCGGCGCCGCCGCCGGCGCGCCGCGGCGCGGCCGGCAGGACCGGGGGCTCGACTATTCGCGATATTTCGTGATGCCCGGCCTCATCGACGTGCACACGCATCTGGCCTATGGCAACGCCAAGACCGAGGAGGACATCGACCTTTATGCGCCGCTCGAATTCCGCGCGCTGCGCGGCCTCTTCTTTGCCCAGAAGATGCTGGCGGCCGGCTTTACGGCGCTCTGCTCGCCCGGCGATTCCGGGCAGGTGAGCCTCGCGATCCGCGACGCCATCGAGGCGCACCTCTTCGACGGGCCGCACGTGATGGCGGCGGGGCCTTACCTGACGACGCATCAGGGGCTCACCGATTGGTATCCGACCTGGATCGGCGCGCCGGCGACCTCGATCGGCAAGCTTGTCACCACCGCCGCCGAGGCGGTCGAGGAGGTCCGCCGGCAGACGAAGAACGGCGTCGATTGCGTCAAGATCGCGCTCGACGGCATCGCCCGGCGCGACGACGGCACGCTCGTCGCCGCCTTCACGCAGGAGGAGACCGACATCATCACCCGCGAGATCCATCGCCAGGGCAAGAGGGCGGTGGCGCACGCCCGCGGCCGCGAGGCGACGCTCTACGCGGCGCGCGCCGGGGTCGATCTGATCTTTCATGCGAACCATCTCGACGGCGAATGCATCAAGGCGATGCTGAAGACCGGCAGCGCCATCTGCCCGACGATGACGCAGCCGCGCAACGTCATCGACTTCACCCAGCCGTTCGAGCCCGCCTACCAGAAGCGCCGGCCCGACTTCGTCGAGAAGGAATACCGCATCGGCGTCGCCAATTGGAAAAAGGCGCGCGCCGCCGGCGTCCGGCTCTTGACCGGCACCGACACCGGCTTTGCCGTGACGCCCTACGGCGAATGGAACGCGCGCGAACTGGAACTCTTCGTCGCCGACCTCGGCTTCACCCCGGCCGCGGCGTTGCGTGCGGCGACGCAGGAGAATGCGCGCTTCATGACGAAGGGCGAGCGGCTCGGTGTGCTCGAAGGGGGGCGCGCCGCCGATTTCATCGCACTCGACGGCTCGCCGCTCGCCGACATCGGCCTGTTGCAAGACCAGAGGCGGATCCGCGCCGTCCACCTCGCCGGCCGCGAGATCCGCATCCCCGAGCGCGACTACGAGCCGCGAAGGGTGAGCGACTTCTCGCTCGCCAACTGGACCGAGCTTTACACCCGCGCGCGGGTCGCCGAATTGCGCCGAGAGCGTCTGCCGCGCGCCGCCGCCGAATAGTCCGCGTGACCCCCTCCCATTCCCTCCCCCGCATGCGGGGGAGGGTTAGGTGAGGGCTTCGGGCCGACATAGACCGAAGAGGGCCGGATGTAGCGGGCGGTCTGGCGCTGCTCCATCGCGTGGCCCAGCCAGCCGGCGGCGCGGGCCAGCGCAAAGACCGGCGTGAAGGCCTCTCTGGGCAGCCCGACCGCTTCGAGCAGCAGCGCGGCGTAGATCTCGACATTCGGCTTGAGTTCGCGGCCCGGCCGCAGGCGCGCGAAGGCGGCCGCGGCGCGCGCCTCGACCTCGGCCGCGAAGGCGAGTCGGTCCTCCCGGCCGAGCCGCCGCAGCGCCGCCGCGAGCGCTTCGCCGCGCGGGTCGCCGTCGGCAAAGACGCGATGCCCGAACCCCATCAGGCGCTCGCCCGCCGCGAGCTTCTTCTCGAACCACGCATCCCGGTCGCCCGCCCGCTCGATCTCCTCGAGCATGTCGAGCGTCGGCCCCGGCGCGCCGCCGTGCAGCGGCCCCGTAAAGGCGCAATAGGCGCCGAGGACGGCCGACACCAGCGAGGCGCGGGACGAGGCGATGATGCGCGCGGCAAAGGAGGAGGCGTTGAGGCCGTTCTCGATGATCGTCGTGAAATAGGCGTCGAGCGCTTCTGCTTGGCGGGGATCGGCCGGCGCATCGGCGATCATGCGCAACAGGTCGGCGGCGGTGCCGAGAGCGGCGTCGGGGGCGACCGGCTGTTGCCCGCGCGCCCGGCGCAGCCACGCCGCGATCGCGACCGGAAAAGCCCCGAGGATCGCCGCCGGCTCGCTCTCCTCCGGCAGCATTGCGAGCGAGAGGCGCAGCGCCTCGCCGATCGGGCGCTTCGCCGCTTCGCCGAGCCAATCCCCGAGGCGCGAGGAGGCGAGGCTGCGCGCCGCGCCCAAATCCCGCGCGATGCGCCCGCGCGTCAGCCCGTCGCCGGCAAACCCCTGCCACAGGATCGCGACCGTCCCTTCATAGCCGTGCCGCGCAATCAGCTCCGGCAGGGTGTGGCCGCGGATCCAGAATTCGCCCGTCTCGCCGTCGGCATGGCTCATCACGGTTTCGGCGACGACAACGCCTTCGAGCCCGCCGCGCATCGGCTTCTCCTTCCGCTCTCGCCCGGGATCGAATAGGCGCGAGGCGGGCGCGGCGCAACGTCTCAGGCGGCGAGGTCGAGACGCGGCGGCGCCAATTCGTCGGCGAGGCCGAGATGCCGGCGCAAGGCGTCGCGGGCGCGGGACAAGCGCGAACGGACGGTGCCGACCGGCAGCGCAAGAAGCGCCGCGGCCTCGTCGTATGTGGCGCCTTCGAGGCCGACGAGCAGCACGACTTTGCGCTGCCCCTCGGGGAGCCGCGCGATCGCGCGGGCGAGGTCGAGCAGGCGCGCGTGCGCGCCGGGATCGGGCAGCATCGCCGTCGTCGCGGCCGGATCGAGCGCGCTCATGCCCGCCCGCTCGCGCGCCGAACGGCGCATCTCGCTGACATGCAGATTGTGCAGGACGGTGAAGAGCCAGTGCCGCAGGCTGGTGCCGGGCTGCCACAGGTGCTCCTTGACGAGCCCGCGCAACAGCGAGACCTGCACCAGATCGTCGGCGCTCTCGGGGTCGCGGGTGAGCGCGCGGGCATAGCGGCGCAAATGCGGGATCTCGCTTTCGACGAGGCGGCGGAACTCGCTCATGGCACGGCCTCCTTGGCGCCGCGCCACGGTAGGCACGGCTTCGGGGCCCTGCTTTGACGCAAATCAACGGCAGCTAGGGGCGGCTCGCCAGCCGAACCGCGCCCAGCATCTCGCCCGCCGTGTAGGGCTTTTCCAGGATGGCGGCGCAGCCTGCGGCTCGGGCCCGCTCCCGCTGCGCCGCGGTCGCGTGCCCGGTGACGAGGATCGCGGCGATTCGCACGCCTCGCCGGCGCAATTCCTCGCAGAGTTCTTTTGCTTCCATGCCCGTGCTCTGCCCATCGAAAATGAGGCAATCGCCGCACTCCGGCCGGGCCTCGTCGAGAAACCGGCGGGCCGTGTCGTATTCGCGCACCGTGAAGCCTTCGCATTCGAGCAGAAGGTGCAGCGAATCGCGGGTGGCGGTGTCACCATCGACGATGAGGATCATGCTTCCCGGCCCATCTCGGACAGGGCGATCCTCGGCCGTGCGGTATGAGGCCGCCTTGATCTGAATCAGCCGAATCGATAAGAGTTCGTCGATGCCCCCTTTCGCGCAGGATCGCCCCGAGGACGCGAAGCGGGACCTGTTGGCGGCCCTCGCCGAGCGCGAAGCGCAGCTGCGCTCGATTCTCGACACCGTGCCGGACGGCATGATCGTCATCGACGAGCGCGGCATCGTGCA
Source organism: Allostellaceae bacterium (assembly GCA_035934195.1). Classification (GTDB taxonomy): domain Bacteria; phylum Pseudomonadota; class Alphaproteobacteria; order ATCC43930; family CGMCC-115725; genus AP-15. The sequence goes on from DASYYD010000144.1 coordinate 9,520, forward strand.
GTCGTTCAGCGCGGCCGCGGCGCATATGTTCGGCTACGGCGAGGACGAGGTCGTCGGCCGCAACGTCAGCATGCTGATGCCCTCGCCCTATCGCGAGAACCACGATTCCTATATCGCCCGCTATCTCGCGACCGGCGAGCGGCGGATCATCGGCTTGGGGCGCGTCGTCACCGGCCGGCGCAAGGACGGCACCGCCTTCCCGTTGGAGCTGGCCGTCGGCGAGGTAAAGAGCCGGCGGCATCGCCTCTTCACCGGCTTCGTGCGCGACCTGACCGAGCGCCAGCGCACCGAGCGGCGGCTGCAGGAGGTGCAGTCGGAATTGTCGCACGTCTCGCGCCTGACCGAGATGGGCCAGATGGTCTCCGCGCTCGCGCATGAGCTGAACCAGCCGCTGACCGCGGTGACGAACTATCTCCAGGCGGTCTCCCGGCTCCTCGCCGCGGAAACGCCGAATGTCGGGCGGGCGCGCGAGGTCGCAGCGAGCGCGCTCGGGCAGATCAGCCGGGCGAGCGAAATCCTGCGCCGGCTGCGCGACTTCATGCGCAAAGGGGAGAGCGAGCGGCGGGCCGAGAACGTCGCGAAGCTGATCGAGGAGGCGAGCGCGCTCGCCCTCGTCGGCGCGCGCGAGCGCGGCGTCGAGGTGCGCCTGCGCGTCGCGGCGGATCTGCCCGAGGCGCTGTGCGACAGGATCCAGATCCAGCAGGTCGTCGTCAATCTGGTGCGCAACGCGATCGAGGCGATGGAGGGCGGCGAACGGCGCGAGCTGTCGATCGCCGCGGATCTCGACGAAGACGACGCGATCGCGGTCGCGATCGCCGATACCGGCCCCGGCATCGCCCCGGAGATCGCCGAGCGCCTGTTCCAGCCCTTCGTCACGACAAAGGCGCAGGGAATGGGGGTCGGGCTGTCGATCTGCCGGTCGATCGTCGAGGCGCATGGCGGCCGCCTCGCGGCGGCGCCGGGGCCGGAGGGCGGCACCGTGTTTTCCTTCACCCTGCCCGCGGCGGATGCGTCTTCGGTCGAGCCCGAGCGCGACGAATAAGGGAAACGGCGCAGCCCGTGTAAAATCCGCTCAGCCGAGCCCGGCGACTTCGGCGCACGCCTCGATCTGTTCGGCGAAGCGAGAGACCGGGTTGAGGAGCAGGTGGTTCGCCCCCATCGAGACGAGTTCCTCGAGCCGCTCGCGTACGGTCTCGGGCGTCCCGTGAATGCCCGAGGCGTCGGTCCCCGGCGGGTTGCGGTAGACGGTGGTGAACCAGCGGGCGAGTTCGGCGCGCGCCACCTCCGGCCGCTCGTCGATCGCGAGGAACACCCGCTTCGAGATCGGAAAGGCCGCGGGGTCCCGCTCCGCCGCCGCGATCGCGCCCTTGAGGATCGGCGCCGAGCGCGCGAACTCGGCGATGCTGGAGCCGCCCGAGCCCATCCAGCCGTCGGCGATCGCGGCGGCGCGGGCGATGGCGTCCGGATGGCCGACGCCCATCCAGATCGGCGGATGCGGCTGCTGCACGGGCCTGAGGCGGTTGCCGAAGCCGTCGAGCGTATAGATCCGGCCGCGGTAATGCACCTCGCCCTCGCGCCACAATGCCTTGATCAGCGCGACTCCCTCGCGGAAGCGCCGGACCCGCGCCTCGGTCGGCACCTGGAAAGCGGCGTAGTGGTATTCCCGGCCGAGCCCGACCCCGAGGATCGCCCGGCCGCCGCTCAGGTAATCGAGGCTCGCGTATTGATGCGCGATGTGGATCGGGTGGTGCATCGGCAGCACGACGACCGAGACGCCGAGGCGGATTCGCCGGGTGACCGCGGCGGCGCGGCTCAGCACGGCGACCGGGTCGAAGGAGAACACATGGTCGAGCGTGTTCTCGGTGACCCACAGATCGGCGAAGCCGAGCGCCTCGGCGCGCCGCGCCGCGGCATCGACGACGTGCGGCGGGATCGGGTCGGGCGAGCGGTGCGGCAGCGAGACGCCGAGCCCGATCTTGTCCTTGAGGGCCATGCGCGAAAGCGCCGCGCTAGACCTTCTCGATCACTTCCATCTGCGCGCCGTCGGGCGCTTCGAGAAAGCACACGCGACGGCCGTTGTTGGGCGGCAGCTCTTCGAGGATGCGCACGCCGTTGCCGCGCAGCCGGGCGAGGGTGCCAGGATAGTCGTCGGTTTCGACGGCGAGGTGCTCGATGCCGTAATGCTGCTCGTGGTTTTGCGTCGCGATCAGGGTCGTGATGTTGAGCTGCAGGCCGCCGAGGCGCACGCAGTAGCCGCGCCCGGGGATCTCGGCGATCGGCGTCGCGCCGAAATTGTCGATGTAGAATTGCGAGGTCGCCTTGGGGTCGCGGGTCTTCAGATGCACATGCTGAATCTCGACGGCCATGATCTCGTCTCCTCGGCTGCGCCTGATCGCGGCGCCGGCCTCATCATACAGGATGAAGCCGGCGCGGCGACAGCCTCGGCGCCCGCGCCCGCGGGAATGACGGATCAGGCCGAAGCCCGCTCAGCAGCGATACCAGCGGCCGTAATACCCGTCCCAGCAGCGGTGCGGCGGCCCATAATAATAGGGGGCCGGCGGGTAATAGGCGGCCGGCGGATAGTAGTAATAGGGGTAATACCCGCCGTAATAGTACGGGCTCGCCCCCGCCCCCAGTGCGCTGCCGAGCGCGAACGCGCCGAGGCCGATGCCGACCGCCGCGCCGGTGCCGATCGCGTGCGCCGGCCGCGGCGCGGCCGTCAACGCGACGGCGCCGAGGAGCGCAGCCGTAAGCGCGATCCCGCGCCCCGCGCGTGCCGTGAGAGTTGCGAAAGTCATCTGCCTTCCTCCGGTTTGACCGAACGCGACCGACAAAGCCTGCCGGCCCGTTCCCCCGAACCCTGTCAATCGAAAACGGGCGACCGGCTTGTCTTGTTCCGATCGTTTTAAGCAAAGACCAGCTAGGACATCCCCGCGGCCTTGTCGAGGAGGGCTCGGGCAATTCGCGGCGTTTCCCCCAAAATTGCTCCCATCTGCGCCGCATCCTGCTATCGTTCGCGCGCGGGCGTCCGAGCGGAGCCGAGCATGAGCGAACGCATTCCCGTCATCGATGTCGCCGACCGCGGCGGCGCCTTGGCGACGGTCGCGCGGCAGGTGCGCGAGGCGCTGACGACGATCGGCTTTTTCGTGCTGACCGGGCACGGCGTGCCGGCTGCGCTGATCGAGCGCACCTTCGCCGAAGCGCGGCGGTTTCATCTGTTGCCGATGGAAAAGAAGCTCGCCCTCAAGCTCAACGAGCACATCAACGGCTACATGGTGATGGGCTGCTACGCGGTGCGCACCTCGGAGATCAACGACAACGACAAGGGCGATCTCAACGAGGCCTTCTTCATCAAGCGCGAGCGCGCGCCCGACGACCCGCTCGCCCGCTCGGGCCGGCGCTTCGTCGGCCCCAACCAATGGCCGCAAGAGAGCGACCTGCCGGGCTTTCGCGCGCATGTGCTCGACTTTGTCGAGGCGATGGACGGTTTCGCCCGGCGCTTTCTGCCGGCCGTCGCGGTCGCGCTCGATCTCGCGCCCGGCTGGTTCGACGAGGCGTTTTCGGACAGCCAGTTCACCTTCCGCATGTCGCACTACCCGCCGCTCGTCGCCGAAGCGAACCAGTTCGGCATCGCGCCGCACACCGACAGCAACTTCATGACCTTTCTCGCGCAGACCGAGGTGCCGGGGCTGCAGGTGCGCGCCCCCTCGGGCGATTGGCTCGAGGTGCCCTATGTCCCCCTCTCGTTCGCGGTCAATTCCGGCGACATGCTCAGACGCTGGAGCAACGGCCGCTTCAAATCGACGCCGCACCGCGCGCTGCCGCCCGTCGGCCGCGACCGCTACGCGATCCCGTTCTTTCTCGGCCCGCGGTTCGATCAGCGGATCGAGTGCCTGCCCTCCTGCACCGGCCCCGGCAACCCGCCGCGCTGGCAGCCGATCACCTATGCCGACTGGCAGGCCTACTGGTACGACGCCAACTATGACCCCAAGCTGCAGCGCGACGTAGCGTGAATGAAGAGGGCGTCATTGCGAGCGAAGCGAAGCAATCCCGACGAGATTGCCGCGGCGCTGCGCGCCTCGCAATGACGCCGGTGCGCAGGAGATGCTCATGGAACCGCGCGATTACGGCCCCTTTCCCTATACTCCGATAAACGAGCGGCCGCGGCTCGAATGGCCGGGCGGCGCGCGCGTCGCGGTCTGGGTTCTCCCCAATATCGAATTCTTCCCGCTGAGGAAGCCGATCTCGCCCTACCCCGGCGCCCCGCCCGGCGCGGCGCCCTCGGTGCGCGCCTGGGCGCAGCGCGACTACGGCAACCGGGTCGGGGTGTGGCGCATCATGGAGGTGCTGCAAAAGCACGGCATCCGCGCCAGCGTCAACCTCAACAGCGACATCTGCGAGCAGCATCCGCAGATCGTCCGCGCGGCTATGCAATTGGGCTGGGAATTCCTCGGCCACAACGAGACGAATTCGGTCTGGCTTTCCGAACTCGGCCCCGAGGAGGAGCGGGCGGTCATCGCCCGCACGCTCGCCCGCATCGCCGAGGCGACGGGCAAGAAGCCCTCCGGTTGGCTCGGCGCGGGATTGGCGCAGACCTGGCACACGCTCGACTATCTCGCCGAGGAAGGCATCCGCTACGTCGCCGACTGGGTCAACGACGATCAGCCCTATTTCATGGAATGGGGCGGCAAGCGGCTCGTCTCGATCCCCTATTCCTACGAGATCAACGACGCGCCCTTCATCTATTACCGCAACGGCTCGATCGACGATTTCGAGCTGGCGATCCGGCGCCAGTTCGACACGCTCTACGCCGAGGGCGAGAAATCGGGGCGCGTCATGGCGATCTGCCTGCGCCCCTATCTGATCGGCGTGCCGCACCGCATCGGCGGGCTCGACCGGGCGCTCTCCTACATCCGCTCGCACCAGGGCGTGTGGTTCGCGACGGGCGAAGAAATCCTCGAAGCCTGGCTCAACTCCGGCGCGACGTTCTGAGGCGCGTCGCGGGGGTGCGTGGTTCGAGACGCGCGCTTTGCGCGCTCCTCACCATGAGGTTGTTCTTGATGGCATTAAGAAAGGCCCTCATCCTGAGGCGCCTCGCGCAGCGAGGCCTCGAAGGACGCACAGCGTCGATCCAGCCTACCTCACAGCGCCGGCCGGCGGGCCTTCCACTCGGTCGCCTCCTCGTAGGCGTGCGCGAGCTTGAGGACGGTCGCGTCCGCGAAACGCTTGCCGACGATCTGAAACGACAGCGGCAGGCCCGCCTCGGTGAAGCCGCAGCGCACCGACATCGCCGGGCTGCCGGTGACGTTGAACGGCATCGTCAGAAGCGGCCGCTCGAAGGTCGAGAACTTGCCGACCGCCTCGATCGGCGGCGCCTCGGTCGGCGCGGCGGCGGTCATGACGAGGTCGAGGCCCGCCATCGCCCGGTCGAGTTCGGCCACCAGCTCGCGCCGGCGCCGCACCGCCTCGACGTAGTCGGCGGCGGAGAGCAGCCCGGCGAGCGCCATGCGGTCGCGAAAGAACTCGCCGTAATCGGTGAAGCGGCGGCGCAAATTCGCTTCGTGGATCGCATAGGCTTCGGCGAGCATGATGACGACGCCGCAGGCGACCCAATCGGCGAGCGGCGACAATTTCACTTCCGAGACGGTACAGCCCAATCCTTCGAGGGTCTTCGCGGCGCTCTCGATCGCGCCCTTCACCGCCGCGTTCGCCTCGTTGTCCGCCTCGTAGAAATGCCGCACGAGCCCGATCTTGAGCCCCTTGGCGCCGCCCTTCAGCGCCGCCCGGTAATCGGGGATCGGATGGTTCGCGCTCGCCGGGTCCGCCGGATCGTGGCCGGCCATCGCCTGCAACAGGATCGCGCAATCCTCCGCCGTCCACGCCAAGGGCCCGGCATGATCGAGCGAGAAGGCGAGCGGCAGGATGCCCATCCGGCTGATGAGCCCGTAGGTCGGCTTCAACCCGGCGAGCCCGCAATAGGCGGCGGGGCCGCGGATCGAGCCGCCGGTGTCGCTGCCCGTGCCGCCGAGCACCAGCCCCGCCGCCACCGCCGCGCCGGTGCCGCTGGAGGAGCCGCCGGTGAAGCGGCTCGTGTCCCAGGGGTTGCGCGCCGGCGGCCAGGGCAGGTCGAAGGAGGGCCCGCCCAAGGCGAATTCGTGCGTCGCGAGCTTGCCGACGACGATCGCCCCGGCCGCCTTGAGGCGGGCGACCGAGAAGGCGTCCTGTTGCGGCACGTGGTCCTGCATGACCTTGGAATGCCCGGTCGTCGCGACGCCGGCGGTCTCGTAGATGTCCTTGAGGCCGATCGGAATGCCGTGCAGCGCCCCGCGATAGCGCCCGCCGGCGATCTCGGCCTCGGCGGCGCGCGCCGCGGCTCGGGCCTCCTCGGGGAGCACCCGGATGAAGCTGTTGAGCCGTCCGTCGAGCCGCGCGATGCGCTCCAATCGGCTCTCGACGAGTTCGACCGGCGACAGCTCGCGCTTTTCGATGAGGCGGGCCGCCTCGGCGATCGTCAGGTGATCGGCGACCATCGCTCAGCCCTCCGGAAAGCGCACGACGTGCGCCGGCTCGGCGGCGACGTTGCGCCCGCCGACGGGCCGCAGCCGCGCCGTCATTTCCTCGATCAGCCGCGCCGCGGCGGCGATTTCGTCGCGCTCGCGCTCGGGCACCGCGAGCCCCAAGCGCGCGAGCCTCTGGTCGAGTTCCTGTCGCGTCATCGATCGTCTCCCTATTGGGCGATGAAGCCGCCGTCGATCACCAGCTCGGCGCCGGTGACGAAGGAGGCTTCGTCGGAAGCGAGGAAAAGGACTCCGTAGGCGACCTCGATCGGCTCGCCCAACCGGCGCAGCGGCGTCAGTTCGATCTTGTCGGCGCGCTCGTTGGCGTTGGTCGCGTTGAGCATCGGCGGCATGTAGCCGGGATGCACCGAGTTGACGCGCACGCCCAGGGGGCCGTAGCGCACCGCCGCCGCCTTCGTATAGATCCGCACCGCGCCCTTCGAGGCGGCGTAGCCGGGGTGGCCGCCGGCGCTGCCGACAAAGCCCATGATCGAGCTGATGTTGACGATCGCGCCGCCGCCCGATTTCGCCATCGCCTCGGCGGCGAGCTTGGTGCCGAGAAAGACGCTCGTCTGGTTGACCGCGACGATGCGCTCCCAGCCGGCGAGCGCATCGTGGTCGCCGACCGAGCTGCCGGAGATGCCGGCGTTGTTGACGAGGATGTCGAGCCGGCCGTGGCGCGCCACCGTGGCGGCGATCAGCTCGACCCACTCGGCTTCCTGCGTCACGTCGATCCGGGCGGCATGCGCCGCGCCGCCCGCGGCGCGGATTTCGGCCGCGACCCGCTCGGCTTCGTCGGCGAGGATGTCGGCGGCGACGACCTTCGCGCCCTCCTTCGCGAACAGCCGCGCCTCGGATTCGCCCATGCCGTGCCCGGCGCCGGTGACGATCGCGACCTTGTTCTCGAGACGCATGGCGGCTCCTCCCGGCTCGTTATCGGCGGTTGCCGGCGATCATACAGCCTCGCGCGCGGCCCGGCCATGCGCGGTCCGGGCGCCCCCTCTCAAGCCTTGGCGATGCCGAGAAAGAGCTGCGGGTCGAAGTATTGCTCGGCGCGCACCGGCGAACTGATGCCGCCCGTCTTGACGAAGAAGTCGGTTACTTGTTCGAGCCATCTAGTGACTGTGCCGTCGGCGTAGCGGGCGCGCCACTGCGCGGCGGTAAAGGCCTTCTCCGCCTTGTACATTTCCTTCAGTTCCGGCAGCGGCACATCCTTGTAGTAACTGCTCTGGATGATCGGGAGCGCCTCGTCCGGCTTCGTCACCAGAAAATCGTTGGCCGGTATCCAGGCGCGGATCACCTTCCCGAGCAGCTCCTTCCGCTTCGCAAAGACATCGTTGCGCGCCGCCCAGCCGTCGACGATCGCGGCCTTCGGATAGTAGGCCGAGGCGTCGGCCAGCATCTTTGCCGACGGCGCCTTCTCGCGCACCGCAATGTTGAACGGCACCCACAGCGCCACCGCCGGCACCGCCCCGGAGATGAACGAGGTGACGGCCTCCGACATGCGCTGGTTGACGATCTCGACATCGTCGGGGCGAAGCCCGTGGGCGCGCAATGCGAGATCGAGAAAGACGTGCGCCGTGGTGCCCTTCGTCGTCGAAATCTTCTTGCCCTTGAGGTCGGCGAAGCTCGCGACCCCCTGATCGGGGTGCACCCAGAGCTGCGCCGTCGCGAACTCGATGTCGTTGATGAGGAACACCTTGCCTTGCCCGCGCGCCGGGAAGTTGGAGATGACGGCGCCGGTGGACAGCATCTCGATGCTGCCGCCGATCATCGCCTGGAACAGTTCGAGCCCGGTCGTAAAGCGGGCCCACTCGACCTCGAGCCCTTCCTTGCGAAAGGTTCCCATGTGCTCGCCGAGCCAGATCTGCCCGTCGACCGCGAGCGTGTGCAGGTAGCCGATCTTGACCTTGCTGCGCGCCTGCGCGAGGGCCGGCAGGGGCAGGCCCGCCGCCGCCGCGGCGGCGAGGCCGGCGAGAAAACGGCGTCGCTTCATCTTCATCCGACAATCCTCCCTGTCGTTTCAATTTGCCGAAGCGGCGGCGATCTGGCCCTGGCGCTGCTGCGCCGCGTATTCGCGCATCACCAGTTCGCGGATCTCCGAGCGCAGCTCGCCGAAGGCGCGGCTTTCGTGCAGCCCTTCCTCGCGCGGATAGGCGAAGGGGACCTCGATGATGGCGCGGATCGCGGCCGGTCGCGCCGTGACCACGACGATGCGCGACGAGAGGTAGACCGCCTCCTCCACGGAATGGGTGATCAGCATCACGGTTTTCCCCTCGAGGCGCAACAAGTCGAGCAGCAGGTTCTGCATATGGCCGCGGGTCTGCGCGTCGAGCGCGCCGAACGGCTCGTCCATCAGTAGGAATTCCGGCTTCACGGCGTAGGCGCGGGCGATCGCCAAGCGCTGGCGCATGCCGCCCGACAGCGTCTTCGGATAGGCCTTCGCGAAATCCGACAGGCCCATCAGGCGCATGTAGCGCTGGCGGATTTCGGCGCGTTCGCGCTCGGCGAAATCATTGGCGCGCAGCTTCATGCCGAAATCGATGTTCTGTTCCACGGTGAGCCAGGGAAAGACGCCGTATTCCTGGAAGATGACGCCGCGGTCCGGCCCCGGGCCGGTGATCGACCGGCCGTCGAGCGCCGCCCTGCCGCGCGTCGGGGCGACGAACCCCGCGGCGATGTTCATCAACGTCGTCTTGCCGCAGCCGGACGGCCCGATGATCGAGACGAATTCGCGATCGCCGATGCCGAACGACACATCGTCGACGACGCGCAGCACCCCGCCCGGGGTCACGAACTCGACCGAGACCCGGTCGAAAGCGAGGCGCGCCGGCGCCGCGGCGGCGGCGGTCACGCGCCTATCCTGTCCTGCCAGCTGACCAGCCGCCGCGCCACGGTGCGCAGCACGAGGTCCATGGCGAGCGCGACGAAGCCGATGCAGATGATCCCGACGTAAATCGTATCGAGCTGAAAGAACGACGAGGCGTTCTCGATGACCGCGCCCAAGCCCCGGCGCGCCGCGATCAGTTCGGCCGCGACCAGCGTCGCCCAGGCGACCCCGAGCGCCACGCGCAGCGCCGTCAGCAGGTGCGGCACGGTCAAGGGCACGATCACCTTGCGGAAGATCTCGCCGTCGGTGGCGCCGAGGGTGCGCGCGACGCGCACATAGATCGGGCTGATCTGCCCGACGCCCTCGTA
>DASYYD010000151.1:0-19799 GCA_035934195.1 Allostellaceae bacterium
GCGCTTCTCGAAGACACCGTCACCTATCTCGAAATGTTCGGGAAGCCCGCTTCCCGGCCGCTCGCCGCCCCGTTCGAGAAGCTCGCGCTGATGCGCGCCGAGCGCGCCACCGTGTCGTTCTACCGCTACATCTACAACGCCGTGGGCCTGCCGTGGCTGTGGTTCGAGCGGCGGCTGATCGAGGATGACGAACTCGCCGAGATCATCCGGCGGCCCGCGCTCGAGATCTTCGTCCTCTATGTGCGCGGCGTACCGGCCGGCTTTTTCGAGCTCGACAGCGCGGCCGCGCGCGAGACGAAGCTGTGCTATTTCGGCCTCGTCCCCGAATTCATCGGCCGCCGGCTCGGGCCGTTTCTGTTGCAGGCGGCGATCGACCGCGCCTTTTCGCGGCCGATCGAGCGGCTGTGGCTGCATACCAGCCGCTTCGACCATCCGAAGGCATTGGCGACCTATCAGCGCGCCGGCTTCATCGTCTACGACCGCCGCCGCATCGTCTTCGAGGATCCGCGCCTGACTGGCGACCTGCCGCGCAGCCTCCGGCACCCGCTCCTGCCGCCGCTCGATTAGAGGTCGAGCTCCAGCACCTCGCTCGCCGCGCGGGCGCAACAGATGAGGACGAAACGCCGCCGCCGCTCCGCATCGAGGATCAGGTCGCGATGGATCGGCTCGCCGGCGCGATAGGGAGTGAGGCAGGTGCCGCAATAGCCGAATTCGCACGAGGTGCGCACCGCGATCCCGTGGCGCCGCAGCGCCTCGACGATGCTCTCCCGCGCCCCGACCTCGTATTCGCCGCCGCTCCTCGTCAGCTTGACGCGGAACGGCCGGTCGGGCGCACGCGGGGCCGGCGCCGTCTCGCGCCTCGTGAAATATTCGAAATGCACGCTGCCCTCGGGCCAATGGCGGGATGCCTCGGCCGCCGCCGCCATCATGCCTGCCGGCCCGCAGCAATAAAGCTGCGTCCCCGGCATCGGCTCGGCCAGCGCCCGCGCGATGTCGAGGCCGCGCGCGGGGTCGCCGCCGTCGTGGTGGAGGCGCACGCGGCCGGTCGCGGCGAGGATCTGCAATTCGTCGAGAAAGGCGGTCTCTTCGGGCGAGCGGGTGGCGTAGTCGAGGATCCAGTCGGCGCGGCGGCGGCGCAACTCGGCGAGCATCGCCATCAAGGGCGCGATGCCGATGCCGCCCGCGATCAGGCGATAGCGGCGGGCGTCGGGATCGAGCGGGAAGTCGTTCTTCGGCGGCGACACCTCGACTCGGTCGCCGACCCGCAGTCTGTCGTGGATGTGGGCGGAGCCGGCGCCCGCTTCCTCGCGCAATACGGCAATCGAGTAACGCCGCCGCTCGGCCGGGTCGCCGGTCAGCGAATAGGCGCGGGTGAGCCCGTTTTCGAGGGTGAGATCAATATGCGCGCCAGCGGCAAAGCCCGGCAGATCGCGCCCGCGCGGATCGACGAGCTCGCAGCCGCGGATCCGCGTCGCGAGCCAGGTGATCGAGCGCACGAAGAGCAGCATGACGGCAGAGTAGCGAAGGAGGGCGCGGTTGCGCAAAGATCCGCTCGGCAACCGTTTTATCGAGCGAGGGAGAATTCGCGATGGCACTGAAAGTTCGCCGCGTCGTCACCGGCCACGACCCATCGGGCCGCGCGATCGTCAAGATCGACGAGATCGTCAAGAACCCGGTCGAAGGCAGGCGCGGCGCGATGGTGCATCCGGTGTGGACGACCGAAGGCTTCCCTATCGACAATGACGGGCAAGAGGACGCCGCGCAGCGCAAGGTCGGCACGACCCTCGAAAACGGCACGATCTTCCGCGTCATCGAATTCGGGCCCGGTGTGGTGCCGCGCAACCACCGCACCGATTCGATCGACTACGCGGTCGTGCTGTCGGGTGAGATTGATATGCAGCTGGACGACACCAGCGTCCATCTGAAGGCCGGCGACGTCCTGGTGCAGCGCGGCACGATCCACAACTGGGTCAACCGCGGCAAAGAGGCCTGCATCATCGCCTTCATTCTGATCGCCGCCAAATCGGCGACCGCCGGCGGCAAGCCGCTGCCGGCGCAGGGCTAGCCCGCTATTCGGCCATCAGTTGCTTTTTCGCCTCCTCGGCGAAACGGTCGAGCTGGAAGCGGATCTGCGCCGGCGACAGGTCGAGCCCTTTCGCCGTAAAATCGGCGGCGACTTTGTCGACGACGTGGCGGTCGCCGCCGGGGGCGAATTCGGCGTCGACGACCGCCTTCGCGTAAGTCTGCGCCGCCTCGCCCGCGAGCCCCATTTGTCCGGCCGCCCACAGGCCCAGAAGGCGGTTGCGTCGCGCCGTGACCTTGAAGCGGAACTCCTGATCGTGCTTGAAGCGGGCCTCGAATTCTTTTTCGCGGTTGTCGAAGGTGGTCATGATCCTCTCGCTGCACAGCGCGCATGGCGACGATACCACACTCGAAGGGCGGCGGGAGGCGCATCGATGTGCACGCTCTTGATCCTGCGCCGGCCCGACCACGCCTGGCCGCTGGTCTTCGCCGCCAACCGCGACGAGATGATCGACCGGCCGTGGCGCGCTCCCGGCCGGCACTGGCCGGACCGGCCGGAGGTGGTGGCGGGGCTCGACCTCCTCGCCGGCGGCTCCTGGCTCGGCATCAACGATTGGGGCGTCGCCGCCGCGATCCTCAACCGGCACGGCTCATTGGGGCCGCAGCCGGGCCTGCGGTCGCGCGGCGAATTGGTGCTGGAGGCGCTCGACCACGCCGACGCGGTCGAGGCCGCCGCCGCGCTCGCCGATCTCGACCCCCGCTCCTACCGCACCTTCAACCTGATCGTCGGCGACAGCCGCGACGTCTTCTGGTTGCGCCACGCCGGGGGGAAAGGCATCGAATGCCGCCCGGTCGCGGAGGGGCTGTCGCTGATCGCCGCGGGCGACCTCGACGACCTCTCCGAGCGCCGCCTTGCCCTCGCCGGGCCGCGGTTTGCCGCCGCCCGGCCGCCCGACCCGGGGACGCGCGGCTGGAAAGCCTGGGAGGCGCTGCTCGCCAGCTCCGAGAAGCCGCCGGGCGAGCCCGAAAACGCGGCGCTGCGCTTTTCGACGCCGCGCGGCTACGGCACCGTGTCGAGCGCGCTGCTCGCGATCCCGGCGCCGAACGAAGCCGGCCGCCGGCCGGTCTTCCGATTCGCCGCCTGGCAGCCCGGGCCGACGGCATGGCATGACGTGATCGGACCACAACCCCCACCCTAACCCTCCCCCGCATGCGGGGGAGGGAATGGACGGGGGCGATCGGCATTGTCCGGCTGCGAAGGCGCGGCTATATCAAGGCATGAGCATCAGGGCGCGCATCCATGTGCGGCTGAAGCCCGGCGTCCTCGACCCGCAGGGCAAGGCGATCGGCAACGCGCTCCACGCGCTCGGCTTCACGGGCGTCGGCGAAGTCCGGCAAGGGAAGCTGATCGAGATCGAACTCGGCGAGAGCGACCCCACACGCGCCCGCGCGACGGCGGAAGCGATATGCAAGGAATTGCTCGCCAACCCGGTCATCGAGAACTACGCGATCGAGCTATGTTGAGTGGCAGCGCCCGACCCGACAACCGTCGTCCCGGCGGAAGTTGGGACCCATTCCGGCCATGGATGCCGGCTTTCGCCGGTATGACGCGAGCGTGGGGCGAGGGACGGCGATGAAAGCTGCCGTTATCGTTTTTCCGGGGTCGAACCGCGAGCGCGACCTCGCCGCCGCGCTCAGGCGCGCGACCGGGCAGGAGCCGCTTTTTCTCTGGCACGGCGAGGCGGAAATCCCCGAGCTCGACCTGATTGCGCTTCCCGGCGGCTTCGCCTATGGCGATTATCTGCGCTGCGGCGCGATGGCGGCGCATTCGCCGATCATGCGCGAAGTGCGCGCGCGGGCCGCGGCGGGGGTGCCGATCCTCGGCGTCTGCAACGGCTTTCAGGTCTTGACCGAGGCCGGGATCCTCCCCGGTGCCCTGTTGCCGAACAGCTCGCTCGCCTTCGAGTGCCACGACGTGCATTTGCGCGTCGAGAACAGCCAGACGATCTTCACCTGCGGCTACGCCGCGGGCGAGGTGATCCGCGTGCCGGTCGCACACCACGACGGCAACTACACCGCCGACCCCGAGGTGCTCGACCGGCTCGAGGACAAGGGGCTCGTTGCCTTCCGCTATTGCGAGGAGAGCGGCGAATTGAGCGCGGCGGCGAATTTCAACGGCTCGGCGCGCTCGATCGCCGGCATCTTCAACGACAGCCGCAACGTCCTGGGGCTGATGCCGCATCCCGAGAACGCCACCGACCCGCTGCTTGGGGGCACCGATGGGCGCGCGTTCTTCGAAGGGCTCGTCGGCGCGCTGCAGTGACGGGCGCAACCACCGAAAACCTCGCCGCCGAACACGGGCTCAGCCGAGACGAATTCGCCCGCGCCTGCGCGATATTGGGACGCCCGCCGAACCTCGTCGAACTCGGCGTCTTCTCCGCGATGTGGAGCGAGCACTGCTCCTACAAATCCTCGAAAATCTGGCTGAAGACGCTCCCCACCACCGGGCCGCACGTCATCTGCGGCCCCGGCGAGAACGCCGGGGTCGTCGATATCGGCGACGGCGAGGCGGTCGTCTTCAAGATCGAGAGCCACAACCACCCCTCCTTCATCGAGCCCTATCAAGGGGCGGCGACCGGGGTCGGCGGCATCCTGCGCGACGTCTTCACGATGGGGGCGCGCCCCGTGGCGCTCCTCGATTCATTGCGCTTCGGCAGCCCCGACCACCCGAAGACCCGGCATCTCCTCTCCGGCGTCGTCGCCGGCATCGGCGGCTACGGCAACTGCGTCGGCGTGCCGACGGTCGGCGGCGAATGCGGCTTCGACCCGGCCTATAACGGCAACATCCTCGTAAACGCGATGTGTGTCGGGCTCGCCCGCGCTGACCATATCTTTTATTCGCGCGCCTCCGGGCCCGGCAACGCGGTCGTCTATGTCGGCGCCAAGACCGGGCGCGACGGCATCCACGGTGCGACGATGGCCTCGGCCGAGTTCGGCGGCGACGCGGGCGAAAAACGCCCGACCGTGCAGGTCGGCGACCCCTTCACCGAGAAGCTCCTGCTCGAAGCCTGCCTCGAACTGATGGCGGGCGAGGCGATCGTCGCGATCCAGGACATGGGCGCGGCGGGGCTCACCTCCTCGGCCGTCGAGATGGCCGGCAAGGGCGGGCTCGGCATCGAACTCGATCTCGACCGCGTGCCGGCGCGCGAAGCGGGCATGACCGCCTACGAGATCATGCTGAGCGAGAGCCAGGAGCGCATGTTGCTGATCCTCCAACCCGGCGGCGAAGCGGAAGCGCGACGGGTGTTCGCGAAATGGCAGCTCGATTTCGCCGTCATCGGGCGGGTTACCGATACCGGCCGGCTCGTCCTCCGGAAGGATGGCGCGATCGAAGCCGACATTCCGATCGCCCCGCTCGTCGGCGAAGCCCCGGTCTATGACCGCCCTTACGAGACCCGCGCCTGCCAGCCCGAGATCGACGCCGCCTCGCTCCCCGCGCGCCCCCCCCTCGACTGCCTCTCGCGGCTTCTCGGTTCTGCGGACCTATCCTCGAAGCGCTGGATCTGGGAGCAATACGACCACCTCGTGCGCGGCAATACGGTGAAGCGCCCGGGCGGCGACGCCGCCGTGATCCGGGTCTCGCCTTCGGGAAAGGCGCTGGCGCTCGCGACCGATTGCACGCCGCGCTATTGCCGGGCCGACCCGAGGCAGGGCGGCATGCAGGCCGTCGCCGAGAGCTGGCGCAATCTGACCGCGGTCGGGGCGCAGCCGCTCGCCGTCACCGACAACCTCAATTTCGGCAATCCCGAGCGGCCGCGCATCATGGGTGAATTGGTCGGCGCCGTCGCGGGCATGCGCGAGGCTTGCCTCGCGCTCGACTACCCGGTCGTCTCGGGCAACGTCTCGCTCTACAACGAGACGATGGGCGAAGCGATATTGCCAACCCCGGTCGTCGGCGGCGTCGGGCTTATGGCCGACGCCGCCTGCGCGGTCGATCTTGCGCTCAAACGCGACGGCGATGCGCTGATCCTTATCGGCGAGACGAAAGGCCATCTCGGTGCCTCGATCTATTTGCGCGAGATCGAGGCGCGAGAGGACGGGGAGCCGCCTCCCGTCGACCTCGCGGCGGAAAGGCGCAACGGCGACTTCGTGCGCGGCGAGATCCTGGCGGGCCAGGTCGCCGCCTGCCACGACCTCTCTGACGGCGGCCTTCTCGTCGCGCTCGCCGAGATGGCGATGGCCGGCATGCGCGGCGCGCGGCTCGAGCCGGCGCCGGAGGGTCTGCCGCCGCACGCCTTCTTCTTCGGCGAGGACCAGGCGCGCTATCTGATCGAGACCGCCGCGCCCGACGCGCTCCTCGCCGCCGCCGGCGCGGCGGGCGTGCCGGCGCGGCGGATCGGCAAGGTCGAGGGCGCCGCGTTGACACTTTTCGGTCGCAATGCCATATCCGTCTCTGCGCTCAAAGCGACAAACGAGGCGTGGCTCGCCGACTACATGGCGCAGGGCTGACCCGGGAACCCCAGTCGATGGCGATGGACGCGGCGCTGATCGAGCGCCTGATCAAGGAAAGCCTGCCGGACGCGCAAGTGACGATCGAGGATCTGCGCGGCGACGGCGATCACTACGCCGCGCATGTCGTTTCCGGCGCCTTCCGCGGTAAGAGCCGCGTGCAGCAGCATCAGATGGTCTACCAGGCGCTGCGCGGGCGGATGGGCAATGAATTGCACGCGCTCGCGCTGCAGACCGGCGCGCCCGAGGATTAGGAATGGTTCGCGACCAAATTGGCGCCCTCTCGTCTTCGTCACCCGCGGGCTTGACCCGCGGGTCCATGGATGGCCGGGTCACGCCCGGCCATGACGATTTCTGAGGGTGGATGCTCAGCGAATTCTGAACGCTACGGAAACCGAGGACCGCGAAATGGACAGCACCGTACACGAACGCATCCGCCAAGATATCGCCGACAACACGGTCGTGCTCTACATGAAGGGCTCGCCGGTTTTCCCGCAATGCGGCTTCTCCGCCGCGGTGGTGCAGATCCTCAGCCACATGGGGGTCAAGTTCAAAGGCATCGACGTACTCTCCGACCCGGCGATCCGTCAGGGCGTCAAGGAATTCTCGAACTGGCCGACGATCCCGCAGCTCTACGTCAAGGGCGAGTTCGTCGGCGGCTGCGACATCGTCCGCGAGATGTACGAGACGGGCGAATTGAAGCAGGTCCTCGAAGAAAAGGGCGTCCCCGTCCGGGCCTGAGCGGCGCGGTCAGAACGTCAGGCGGGTCCTGAGGCCCAGCAACAGCGCGTCGCGGATCGGCCCTGCCCCGCCGTTCGGGTTCGGGACGCCGCCCGCCGGGTGGATGACGTATTGCAGGTCCGGCTGGAGCACCCAGCCGGGTATGATCTTCGCCAGATAGGTCAGCTCGATCACGGTTTCGTAGCTGCGCACCGGCAGCCCCGGCTCCAGCAGTCTTGCGCTCTCGTCGCTGGCGACCGCGTCGGGGCTGATCTTCGCGTAAGCGACGCCGAGAACGACATTGTCGTCGTCGCGGCCGGGGATCGGCCCTTTGAAGCCGAAACCGCCATCGGCGTAAAACGATACGAGATTGCGGTCGGCGGGCGCTCCGCCGAGCCTCGCAAAGCCGCTGAGCCCGCGCTCGCCCTCGCCGGACAGGCGCCACAGCGTCTGATCGGCGACCGCATAGATCCCAAAATCGCCGTGCTGCAGCACCGGAGCCACCGCCTCGCCGGAGCCGAGCGAAACCTCGTCCTCGGCAACGTTGAGGCCGAAATGCTGGTCGGCGAAGCTGCCGCTCTCGCGCCAGAAGCCGAACTTGTAGGTGCCGGGGAGCCCCGCCGCCTTCTTTTCCTGATTGATCGAATACTGCACCTCGCTCATGACGAGAACGCCGCCGGCGAGGCTGAAGGTGGTGCCGCTCGAGTCGCAGACCTGCGGTTCCTCGGTGCAGTGACTGCCGGCCGGATTGCCGCTGAACACCCCGGTCAACCACGCGAGGTTCTCGTTCGGCTGCACCTTGACGCGGACGCCGGGGGTCGCCAGCGGATAGGCGGGGCCGCCGCTCGTCATGTCGAGGGCGCTCAGGCCCGGCCAGCCGCAGGTGGCGTTGACGAGGTCCGCCGCGGTGTCGCTGACGAAGAACTCGTCGTCGGCGGCGAGCTGACCGAAGCGCGCCGACAGCTTGTCGCCGAACAGATCCTGCTGCAGCCACAGCGTGTAGAGGCGGGTGGTCGCAAACGCCTCGCTGCCGCTGACGGCCAAGAGGTTCCCGACGAGATTGGCGGACGGTTCATGGCCGTGGATCTGAAAGGCGCTGGCGTGAAAGCTGGCGCCGGTCCAACCGACGAGCTTTTGCAGGTCGAGGTGGAGCCCGACCTCGAGCCGGCCTTCGTAGATCGTCCCCCGGTGGATGCCGCCCGAAACATCGGCGAAACCCTCGCCGATATATTCGATGCCGATCTCGATGCCGCGTTCGTCGAGCCGGTCGCGCAACCCGGCCCAGTCGCCAGTCAGCGTCTGATGGATCGGGCTCGCCAGGTGATAGGCGCCGGTCAGCGCCGGGTTGCCCGCCTCTTGGGCATGACTCTGCATCGGCAACAGCGACAGCGAGGCCCCGAGCAGACAGAACCCCAACCATCCATTCCAACGCCGTTCATGTGCACCCGTCATTGCCGATTTTTCTTCGCTTACGGTTCGATGACCCCGCCGTCGGTAGAACGATCGCCGCCCTGTAAGCAAGCGGATATTCGAAATCTGGCCGGCGCCTTGGCCTTTTCGCTCAGAACGTGATCGTGGTTCTGAGGCCGACGATGAGTGCGTCGGGAATCGCCGTCGGCGGCCTGTTCGGGTTGGGCACGTTGCCGCCCGGATGCACGATGTATTGCAGATCGGGCTGCACGACTAGCCATGGCCGGACCTGCGCGAGCCAGCTCAGTTCGACGACCGTTTCGGCGTCGCGGATCGGGTGTCCGGGGGCGAGCGCCGCCCCGTCGCGGTCGAGCCCCGAGGCGGCCGGGCTGATCGCCGCATAGGCGAGGCCGAGGATCGCGATATCGTCCGGCCGGCCGGGGAAACCTTTCCAGCTCAGTCCGCCATCAGCATAGAACGAGACGAGATTGCGGTCGGCCGGGGCGCCGCCGAGCCGCAAAAACCCGCTCAATCCCTGATCCTGCGTCCCCTTTCGTCGCCACAGCATCTGGTCGAGGACGCCGTAGAGCGCGTAGTCGCCGCCGTGGAAGAGCTTGCTCGCAACGTTCGGCGAGGCGAGCGAGACTTCGGCGCCGCTTGCGTCGAGCCCGAAATGCTGATCCGCAAACCCCCCGGTCTCGCGCCAGCTGCCGATCCTGTAGGTGCCGGGAAGCCCGCCCGCGCCGTTTCCCTGATTGATCGAATATTGCAGTTCGCCGGCCCACAGCGTGCCGCCGCTGAAGCTGAAGGTGGTGCCGCTCGGGTCGCAGAGCTGCACGCCCATCGCGCAGTTGCCGCCGCCGGGATTGGCGCCGAACACCGCCGCCAACAGTGCGAGGTCGCCGCGCGGCTTCACTTGCACCCGCAGGCCCGGATCGGCGACCGGATAAATGGGCCCGCCCGCTGTCATGTTCTCGTAGTTGATCGCGGGGTCGCCGAAATCGGCGTTGACGAGGTTCGCAGCAGCCGTGCTGATCAGGAACTCGTCGTCCATCGCCAGCTGGCCGAGGCGGATCGACAGCCGGTCGTCGAACAAATTCTGCTGCAGCCATAGGGTAAAAAGCCGCGTCGAGGGCAATGCCTCGATGCTGCTCACATCGAAGAAATTGCCGACGAGATTGGCCGACGGCCCGTGCCCGTGGATCTGATACATGCTGGCATGGAAAGTGCCGCCCTGCCAGCCGGCGAGCTTCTTCAGATCAACATCGAGCGCCATCGCGAGGCGCCCCTCGTAGACCGTGCCCCGATGTATACCGCCCGCCAGATCCGCGAAAGTCTCGCCGATATAGACGATCCCCAACTCGAAACCGGCTTTCGCAAGCTCGGTGCGCAGCCCGCCCCAATCGCCGCTTAGCGTGTCATCCGCGTTCGCCCCATCGATTATGCCGAGGAGCAGCGCCAACGCGAGGGCGGTCAGCGAGCGCATACGCGGCAGCGGCCCGCGCGCTCTTCTCTCGCGTCCGGCAGGGCGAGTTCGCGTTACCGCCTCATGCCCATCGTCAGGCTCGCCACGACGTAGCGCCGCACCGCGAAGAGCAGCACGATCGGCGGCAGCACGTAGATGATGGCGGCGGCCATCATCGAGTTCCACGGCGCGTCGATGTCGACGAACAGGTTCCCCTGCGTCACGGAGACCGTCATGTTGTGCACCGACAGCATCGTCGCCTGGTAGAGATAATCGTTCCAGGCGAGGAGCAGCGCATAGAAGCCGACCACCGCCAGCGCCGGCGTCATCAGCGGCAGATAGATGCGCAGATAAAGCTGGAGGGCGGAGGCGCCGTCCAGGCGCGCCGCATCGTCGAATTCGAGCGGGATCAGCTTGCCGTAGAGCTGCAGGAGCAGGATCGCGAAGGGCGTGGCGAACGTCACCTGCGCCGCGATCACCGCCCAGGGGTTATTCAACAGCCCGTAATCGTGCATCATCCGGTAGAACGGCACGATCACGAAGGATGCCGGGATCGCATAGGTGACGAGCGCGGTCCCGATGAGGAGGGACCCCTTGCCGAACCGCAGCCGATTGACCGCGAAGCTGGCAAGCGAGCCGACGAGCACCGTCAGCACCATCGTCGCCAGGCCGATATAGAGGCTGTTGCCAAAGAGGCGCCAGAAATGCTCGAGATAACGGGCCTTTTCCGTCACGACATCGCGGAACGCGTTGAGCGACGGCGACGGCGGCCAAAGGTTGCCGTCGAACTCGATCTCGCCCTCTTCGGGGTCGAGCGCGATCAGGAAGAGGTTATAGAGCGGCAGCAGCGACCAGATGAGGAGGACGAGCCCGAGCACCGCCGAACCGAGCTCGACCGCTGCCCAGCGCAGCCCGTAGCGGCGGCGCGCCGGCCCGCCCAACGGCGGAGCGATGCTCACAGCTGCACCTGACGCGCCCGCAGCCGCTTCATCAGCAGGATCGCGACCGGGATCAACAGAGGCAGCGCCGACATCACGGTGGCGGCGCCCAGCGCCGGCGCGCTGAGGTCGAAGGCGTAGTGAAAGCCGAGGGTCGCCAGAACTTCCGTGCTCTCACCCGGCGCGCCGTTAGAGACGAGATAGGGGATCGTGAACTCGCCGAGGCTCCACAGCGTGAAGAGCAGCGCACAGAGGAGATAGAGGTTCGAGAGCAGCGGCACTGTGACGTGCACGAAGCGGCGCCAGCCGGTCGCCCCGTCGACCGCGGCCTGGTCGTAGATCTCGCGCGGGATTGTCAGCCGACCGGCGATGAGGATCACCGTCCAGAACGGCAGCCATTTCCAGATATAGACCGCAATATCGGAGCCGAGCGCAAGCCAGCGGGAAGCGAACCATACGGGTCCCTCGATACCGAAGAGCGCCCCCAACAGACCGTCGATCAGCCCCTGCTGACCGATCAGCATCCAGTGGAACGAAACGGAGGCCTGCGCCGCCGCGACGAGCCAGGGCAGGACGAAGGCGCCAAGGAGCGCCTTGATCCACCAGCGCGGCCGCAGGAAGAAGCCGGACAGCAGCAAGGCGAGAAACATCGTCAGGTTTACGCCGAACCCGACGAAGAGCGCGGTGTTGACGACGGTCGTCGGGTAGAGCGGATCACTGAGCAGCTGCGCGTATAGGCGCGGCCGGGCCGCCGTCAACAGCGCCGAGCCGACTGGATAGATGACGAAGAGGAGGAATACCGCCGCGTAGGGGAGAACGAAAGCGATCGCCCAGCGGAAATCCGCGCCGTGCAGGCGGCCGGATCTGCTGGGCATGCTCGGGTGCCGCCCCGCCAGAATCCCTTCTGTGCTGCTCATCGGCAGCTCCGCTATTTTCCGTTCGCCAGTTTGTCAGCATCGGCGTCGGCTCGCAATTGCCGCCGGACCCCCGTTCTTGTAAGAACGGGGGCGACGGGGGAACGCCGACACGGCGGGCGTCGAACGGGGGTCGCATGCGGTGCCTTGTCATCGAGGATGAGGCGGAGACCGCCCGCTACATCTGCAACGGTCTGACTGAGGCCGGTCACGCGGCGAGCCTCTGCCGCGACGGGCTCGCCGGGCTTGACCTCGCCAGCAACGAGAGCTGGGACATCGTCATTCTCGACCGCATGCTGCCGGGCGGTGTCGATGGCCTCGCGATCGTCGGCACGCTGCGCGCCCTCGGCAAGACGACGCCGGTCCTGATTTTGAGCGCCCTCGCCAGCCTCGACGAACGGGTCAAGGGATTGCGCAGCGGCGGCGACGATTATCTGACGAAGCCCTTCGCGTTTTCCGAACTGCTCGCCCGCGCCGAGGCGTTGGAGCGCCGCGCCCGCCCGCGCGAGGACGCGCGCGAATTGACAATCGCCGATCTGAGGCTCGATCTGCGCACCCGGCGGGCGATGCGCGGCTGCAAGGCGATCGCCTTGCAGCCGCGCGAGTTTCGCCTGCTCGAGTTTCTCGTCCGCCGGCAAGGCCAGGTCGTCACGCGGACGATGCTGCTCGAAGGGGTGTGGGATTATTATTTCGACCCGCAAACCAACGTCGTCGACGTGCAGATCAGCCGCTTGCGCAACAAGATCGACAAGGGGTTCTCGCCGCCGCTCTTACGCACCCTGCGCGGCGTCGGCTATATGATCTCGGCCGATGGCTAGGATCTGGGGCAGCGTCGCGTTTCGTCTGGCGCTTGGCTACGGCGTCCTCGTCGTCGGCTCGATGGCGGTCATCCTGGCGATTTTCTATGCCGCCACGCTAGGGGTGCTGGCGCGCGACACCGACGCCCAGCTGACCGCGCTGGCGAACCAGTTCATGGCCGAGTTCCGCGCCGACGGCGCCGACGGCCTTCGCCGAATGATCCTCGACCGGCTCGGCGACAACAGCGGCGACGAGGACACCGAGGTGTATCTCTTGACCGCTCCCGACGGACGGCCGATCGCCGGCAACATCAGCGGTTGGAAACCGGCTTCGACGCCGTTCGAGCGTCTCACCGACCAGCCGGTCACCCGCGCCGGGCGGCCCTCGGTCAGCCGCCTCTTGCCGCACCGGCTGGCAAATGGCGACATCCTGGTGGTCGGGCGCGACATGCGCGACCGCCGCGAGATCGAAGCCTTGGTGTCGCGCGCCCTGGTTGGCGGCGGCATCTTTACCCTTTTCCTGGCGATCCTCGGCGCGCTCCTCTTCCGACGCCGGCTCGAACGGCAGATCGCCGCCATCCGGCGCACCGCGCTCGACATCGAAGCCGGCGATTTGAGCCGCCGCATACCGGTCTCGAGCATCGGCGACGAGTTCGCCCGTCTCGGCCGCGACATCAACCACATGCTCGACCGCATCGAGCATCTGATGGACGGGGTGCGCCACGTCTCGAATGCGATCGCGCATGATTTGCGCACACCCTTGGGGCGCCTCCGCGGGCAGCTCGACGGGGCGCTGCGGCCGGGCGCGCGCCGCGGTGCGCTCTCGGCGGCGGCGCGCGGCGCGATCGCGCAGATCGACGAGCTGACCGGGGTCTTCGACCGGCTTTTGCAGATCGCCGAAGCGGAGGCCGGCGCGCGGCGGCAAAGCTTTGCGCCGGTGGCGCTCGCCGACGTCGTCGCCGATGTCGTCGAGCTCTATGACGCCGCGGCCGAGGCGCGCGGCATCGCGCTGTCGACCGAGATCGATCCCGCCGCGGCAATTCTCGGCGACCGGCACCTGATGGCGAGCGCGGTCGCCAATCTCCTCGACAACGCCCTCAAATATGCCGGCGACGGCGCCAAGGTGCGGATCGCGGTGCACCGTGAAGAGGAGAACGTCGCGCTCACCGTGGCCGACAACGGCCCCGGGGTTCCAGCCGCCGAGCGAGCGCGCATCGTCGAGCGCTTTTATCGGCTCGACCGCAGCCGCAGCCTGCCCGGGAACGGGCTCGGCCTCTCGATCGTCAGCGCCGTCTCGGCATTGCACGGCGGAAAGCTCTCTCTCGAGGATGCCGCACCGGGGCTATCGGCGCGCATCGTCCTACCGCGCGCCGAGGAGGGGCTGCTGGCAGAAGCGAGCGGACCGCAACCGGCGCGTCTCGCGATCACCGGCTGAACAGCCGGTCCGCGCTCAGCCGGATTGCCAAATGGTAATCCGCGCGAAAGGCTGCGGAAAGGCGGCGGCACGTAGTCTTTCGCGCCATCGGGCGTCCGGGTGAGGGCAATGCCCATTCATCTTGCGCGCCGCACGCAGCTGGCGATCATTGCGGCTGCCGCGGCGGTCGCCGGTCTCGGCTTCCTCGCGATTCGGCCGGCCGGCACGGCTTCCGCCTACTCGACACAGGCGGCGCCCACGACCCCGCCCGGCAGCTTCCGGCCGAGCAAGGAGGCGTGGGCGGGGCTCAAACTCGCGGTCGTCGAGAACATGACCTTCCGCCCGCTGGTCGAGGCAGAGGGCAACATCGCGATCGACGACGATCGCATGACGCCGGTCTTTTCCCCGTATTCCGGACGGGTCGTCAAAATCCTCGCGAAAACCGGAGAACGCGTCGATCGCGGCCAATCGCTGATGGCGGTCGAGGCGTCGGAGATCGTGCAGGCCCAGAACGACTTGATCTCCGCCGTCGCCTCGCTCGACACGGCGCGCTCGCAGTTCGAGCTGGCGAAAACCGCTGAACAGCGTCAGCACCAGCTTTATCTGGCGAAAGGCGGGGCGCTGAAAGACTGGCAGCAGAGCCAGGCCGACCTGACCGAAGCGCGCAGCAATCTGCATTCCGCCGAGATCGCGCTCGCCGCGGTGCGCAACCGCCTGCGCATTCTCGGCAAGAGCGAAGCCGAAATCGCCGCGCTCGAACACATGCCGACGGAGCGCATCAACCCGGTCGCCGAGGTGCGGGCGCCGATCAGCGGCACGGTCACGCAGCGCCAGGTGGGCCTCGGCGAATACATCAACAGCGCCGCCGCCGGCGCCGCAGACCCGGTTTATACGATCGGCGATCTGTCCGTCGTATGGCTCGTCGCCAACGTCCGCGAGGCGGACGCGCCGAAGATCCGCCTCGGCGAGCCGGCCGAGGTGCGCGTCCTCGCCTATCCCGGCCGCGTCTTCCACGCCAAGATCTCGTGGGTCGCCTCGGGCATCGACGCCGACACGCACCGGCTGCCGGTCCGCGCCGATGTCGAGAACCCCGACGGCGCGCTGAAGCCGTTGATGTTCGCGCGCTTCGACATCGCCGCCGGCCGCGCCGTCGAAAGGCCGGCGGTGCCGGAGGAGGCGGTCGTTTACGAGGGCAGCGCCGCGCGCCTGTGGGTCGTGGGGGCGCCGGGAACGCTCGTTTCGCGGCAAGTGCGCACCGGGCTCGTCCAGCACGGCATGGTCGAGATCACCGCGGGGCTCGCGGCCGGCGAAAAGGTCGTGACCGGCGGCGCCCTCTTCATCGATCAAGCCGCCGGCGGCGAGTGATGCGGCCCGCGCCACACGGCCCGCGCCGCGCATGAGTCAAATCGTCGCCTTTGCGCTCAAGCAACGCGTCCTCGTCGTGCTGCTGCTCGTCTTTCTGTTTGCGGCCGGGCTTCTCAGCTTCGAGCGGCTCGACATCGAGGCCTACCCCGACCCGCTGCCGCCCTTTGTCGAAATCGTCACGCTGAACCCCGGCCAGTCGGCGGCGGAGACCGAGCGCTACATCACGATCCCGCTCGAAATCCAGTTGACCGGCGTTCCCCATCTCGCTTCGCTGCAATCGATCTCGCTGTTCGGCCTATCCGACATCGTCGCCCAGTTCACCTACGCCTTCACCTATGACGAGGCGCGGCAGTGGGTGATCAACCGCCTGGCGCAATTGGGGCCGCTGCCGAACGGGGCGCAGCCGGACATCTCGGAAGACAGCCCGATCGGCGAGATCTACCGCTACCGCGTCGTCGGCCCCGGCTACAGCCTGACCGATCTGAAGACGATCGAGGACTGGATCCTGGAGCGCCGCTTCCGCGCCGTGCCGGGGATCGCCGACGTGACCGGCTGGGGCGGCAAGACCAAGACCTATGATGTCGCAGTCGATCAGAACCGGCTCCTCGCCGCCGGCCTCACCGTGCCGCAGGTGCTGGCGGCGCTCAACAACGCCAACAACGACGTCGGCGGCCAGACCGTCAATTTCGGGCCGCAGGCGGCGGTGGTGCGCGGCGTCGGCCTCATCCACTCGATGGATCAGATCCGCAACACCATGGTGAGCGCCAACAACGGCTCGCCGGTGCGGGTCGGCGACATCGCCAAGGTCACCGTCGGGCACGAGCCGCGGCTCGGCATCGCCGGGCAGGACCAGAGCAACGACATCGTCGAGGGCATCGTCCTGATGCGCCGCGGCGAAAAAGCCTTGCCGGTGGTGCGCCGCGTCGAGGCGGAGGTCGAGAAGCTGAACGCCGGCGGCACGCTGCCGCCCGGCGTGCATCTCGAAACGCTCTACGATTTCAAGAAGCTGATCCTTGTGACGACGCGCACGGTGCTCGAAAACGTCGCGCTCGGCATCCTCCTCATCTTTTTCGTGCAATGGCTCTTTCTCGGCGATCTGAAGAGCGCCGTCGTGGTCGCCGCGACCATTCCGTTCGCGCTCTTCTTCGCCGTGACGATGCTGGTGCTGCGCGGCGAATCGGCGAACCTCCTATCGGTCGGCGCGATCGATTTCGGCCTCATCGTCGATGCCACGGTGATCATGGTCGAGAACATCTTTCGCCATCTGCAGGAGGGCGAAGCCGGCCCCACCTATGCCCCGGCCGCGCTCGACCGCGAGGCCGGCCTTTCGGACAAGGCGCGCGCGATCTTCCGGGCGTCGGGCGAGGTCAACCAGGCGATCTTCTTCTCGGCGGCGATCATTCTCGCCGGGTTCGTGCCGCTGTTTACGCTCGCCGGCGTCGAGGGGCACATCTTCGGCCCGATGGCGAGGACCTACGGCTACGCCATCCTCGGCGGCATGATTGCAACTTTCACCGTGTCGCCGGCGCTGTCGGCGCTGCTGTTGCCGGCGAAGATCAGCGAAATCGAGACGCGGCTGGTGCAGGGAATGCGCCATCTCTACCGGCCGGTTCTCGAATTCGCCCTCGCCAATCGCGTCCTGAGCCTCGGCGGCATCGTCGTTCTGGCGGCCGCCGCGGCGCTCGCGGCGCGCGTTCTCGGCCTCTCGTTCCTGCCGCATCTGGAGGAGGGCAATTTTTGGATTCGGGCGACGATGCCGCAGGCGGTCTCCCTCGAGGAGGCCGCTCCCTGGGTCGATCGTATGCGGCAGGTGATCAAGAGCTTCCCGGAAGTCGCGACGGTCGTCTCGCAAGACGGCCGGCCGGACGACGGCACCGACGCGTTCGGCCCCTTCGTCGCCGAGTTCTACGCGCCGCTCTCATCTTCCGATAAATGGCCGGCGGGCATCGACAAGGCAAAGCTCGTCCGTCAGATGGATGCGGCACTGAAGACGCGCTTTCCCGGTGTCGATTTCGAGTTCGCGCAATACCTGCAAGACAATGTCGACGAGGTGCTGACCGGCGTCAAAGGCGAGAACGCCATCAAGCTGTTCGGTCACAACCTCGCGGAGCTGGGAAAGACGGCGCGCCGGATCGAGCGGGTGCTGCGGACCGTGCCGGGCATTACCGACCTCGACGTGGGGCGCGAACTCGGGCAACCGACCGTCAGCATCCGCATCGACCGCCGGCAAGCCGCGCGCTACGGCCTCGCTCCGGGCGACATCAACGCAACCGTGCAGGCCGCGATCGGCGGACAAACCGCCGGCAACCTGTTCGAACGCGACAGCGACCGCAATTTCCCGATCGTCGTGCGACTCGCGCCGCAGCAGCGCCGGAGCCTCGACGCCATTCGCCACATCATGATCGGGGCGCAGAGCCCGAGCGGCAACGGCACCGTGCAGATCCCGCTCACCGACGTCGCCAAGGTCGATCTCGAGTCCGGCGCCTCCTACATCTATCGGCAGAACCAGGAACGCTACATTCCGATCAAATTCAGCGTGCGCGGTCGCCCGCTCGGCAGCGCCGTGCTCGAGGCGCAGCGCAAGATCGCGCGTGCGGTTAAGCTGCCGCCCGGCTACCGCCTCGAATGGGTCGGCGAGTTCGGCGAACTCACCGCGGCGCTGCAGCGCCTCGAATTCGTCGTGCCGGTGAGCCTGGCGCTGATCGCGCTGTTGCTGTTCGCGAATTTCGGTTCGCTGACCGACACGCTCCTGGCGGCGAGCGTGATGCCGATGGCGTGGATCGGCGGGGTCTTCACCCTTCTTCTCACCGGCACGCCGTTCAGCGTCTCCGCCGCCATTGGCTTTGTCGGCCTGTTCGGGATTTCGGTCATGGAGGGGATCATCATCCTCTCCTATTTCAACGCGCTTATCGACGCCGGCCTGGAGCGACTCGCCGCCATCACGCGGGCCTGCCAGATACGCCTGCGGCCGGTGATGATGACCTGCCTCGGCGCCTGCGTAGGCCTGTTGCCGGCGGCGCTGTCGACCGGCATCGGGGCCCAGGTGCAAAAGCCGCTGGCGCTCGTCATCGTCGGCGGGACGCTGCTCGCGCCGCTGCCGATCCTGATCGTGCTGCCGGTGCTGATCGATGTGTTCTCGCGCCATCGGCCGGCGGCCGCGCGAGAGCCGCAACCGGCGCCCGGTGGCGAGTGATGGTGCGCGGCGGCTTCGGGCGCGTTGCGGGCGCAATAATGGCGCTGGCGCTGCTCTGCGCTTGCACGGTCGGCCCAGATTTCAAGCGTCCCGCCGCGCCTGAGGTCACAGGCTACACGCAGAGCCCGCTTACAAAGACGGCGTCGGCGGCGGTGAAGGGCGGCAGCGCGCAGCGCTTCCTCGCCGGGCTCGACATCCCCGGCCAGTGGTGGCGGCTCTTTCAGTCGCCGCCGCTCGATGCGCTGATCAAGCGCGCGCTCGCGGCCAATCCCGATCTGGCGGCGGCGCAGGCCGCCTTGCGCCAGGCGCAGGAAAATCTGTACGCCGGCAGGGGCGCGCTGTATCCGCAGGTCGTCGGCAATTTCACCGGCACCCGCAACAAAACCGCCGCCATCTTGTCGCCGGTGCCGGAGAGCAACGCCCTCTATTACAGCCTCTACACGGCGCAGCTGACGGTCGCCTACGACCCCGACGTGTTCGGCGCCAACAAGCGGCAGATCGAGTCGCTGGCGGCGCAGGCCGAGGCGCAGCGCTTTCAGCTCGAGGCAACCTATCTGACGCTGACCTCGAACGTCGTGGCCGGCGCGATCAACGAGGCATCCTTGCGCGGGCAGATCGCCGCGACCGAAGAGATCATCAAGGTCGAGCGCGACAGTCTCGACATCTTGCGGCGGCAGCTGGTTTTGGGACAGGTCGCCGGAACCGATGTCGCCGCGCAGGAGGCCGCGCTCGCGCAGGCCGAGGCGAGCCTGCCGCCGCTCGAAAAACAGCTGGCGCAGCAGCGCGACCTGCTGGCGGCGCTCGCCGGCGGCTATCCGAGCGCGGCGCCGGCGGAGAAATTCGACCTCGCCTCGCTCGCCCTGCCGCGGGATCTGCCGGTGAGCCTGCCGTCAAAGCTCGTCGAGCAGCGCCCCGACATCCGTGCGGCCGAAGAGAACCTGCATTCGGCGAGCGCGCAGATCGGCGTCGCCGTCGCCGCCATGCTGCCGGACATCTCGCTCTCCGCCAATCCCGGCAGCACGGCGCTGACCTTGGGAAGCTTGTTCGGTCCC
>DASYYD010000163.1:0-21194 GCA_035934195.1 Allostellaceae bacterium
GTCATCGTCAGGCCCCATTTCGGCATCGTCAGCGCGGTGATTTCGGTCATTGCAAGCCTCGCTGCGGCCCCTCACCCCGGCCCTCTCCCCGCGCGCGGGGAGAGGGAGGGACCCGCGCAGCGGGAGGGTGAGGGGCAGCGAGCGACGGATCTCGGCCGAGTTACCCGAACATGTTCGCCCATCTCCCAGCGATCCCGCCGGCGCCGCTGTTTTTCGCCCAGCTCCTCGTCGGGCTGATCAACGGCGCCTTTTACGCGATCCTGAGTCTCGGCCTCGCCGTGATCTTCGGGCTCCTCAACATCATCAACTTCACGCACGGCGCGCAGTACATGCTCGGCGCCTTCTGCGCCTGGTTTCTGTTGACCTGGTTCGGCATCGGCTACTGGCCGGCGCTCGTCATCGCGCCGGTCGCGGTCGGCCTCCTCGGCATCGTGATCGAGCGGGTGTTCCTGCGCCGCATCGCGCAGCTCGACCATCTCTACGGGCTGCTCCTCACCTTCGGCCTCGCGCTGGCGATCGAGGGCGTCTTTCGCGAGGAATACGGTTCCTCCGGCTTGCCCTATTCGATCCCGCCGGAACTCGAGGGCGCGACCAACCTCGGCTTCATGTTCCTGCCCAATTACCGCGTCTGGGTTATCGCCGTCTCGCTCCTGGTGTGCGGCGCAACCTGGCTCTTCATCGAGCGCACCCGATTGGGCGCCACCCTGCGCGCCGCGACGGAAAACCCCGCCCTGGTGCGGGCCTTCGGGATCGACGTGCCGCGCCTCGTGACGCTCACCTACGGCGCCGGCGCCGGCCTCGCCGCCTTCGCCGGGGTGCTGGCGGCGCCGATCTATCAGGTGAGCCCCTTGATGGGCAGCAGCATCATCACCGTCGTCTTTGCCGTCGTCGTCATCGGCGGCATGGGCTCGATCCTCGGGGCCATCGTCAGCGGCTTTGCGCTCGGGCTGATCGAGGGCCTGACGAAGGTCTTCTATCCCGAGGCCTCGAACACCGTGATCTTCGTGATCATGGCGATCGTCCTGCTGTTGAAGCCGGCCGGGTTGTTCGGGCGGGCGACTTGAGATGGCCTGGAGCCGCGCCGAGCTCCTCTGGGCCGCCGTGCTGATCGCATTGGCGCTCGTCGCGCCGATGGTGCTTTATCCGGTGTTTTTGATGCAGGCGCTGTGCATGGCGCTCTTCGCCTGCGCCTTCAACCTCCTCATCGGCTATGTCGGCCTCTTGTCGTTCGGGCACGCGGCGTTCTTCGGCGCCGCCGCCTATGTCACCGCCTATACGATGAAGTGGTGGGGTCTGCCGCCCGAACTGGGCATTCTCGCCGGGGTCGCAGTCGCCGCCGCTATGGGCGCCGTCTTCGGCTGGCTCGCCATCCGGCGCCAGGGCATCTATTTCGCGATGATCACGCTGGCCTTTGCCCAGATGGTCTATTTCTTCGCGGTCGAGGCGCCCTTCACCGGCGGCGAGGACGGCATTCAGGCGGTGCCGCGCGGGCATCTCTTCGGCTTCTTCGATCTCGGCCGCACGCTGACGATGTATTATTTCGTGCTGGCGGTCTTCCTGTTCGGGTTCGCGGTCATCGTGCGCGCGATCGATTCGCCGTTCGGCCAGGTGATCAAGGCAATCCGCGAAAACGAGCCGCGCGCCATCTCGCTCGGCTACCGCGCCGAGCACTACAAGCTCCTGGCCTTCATCTTGTCGGCGGCACTGGCGGGGTTGGCCGGATCGACCAAGGCCCTCGTATTCCAGTTCGCGGCCTTGACCGACGTCGACTGGACGACCTCGGGCGAAGTCGTGCTGATGACCCTCCTCGGCGGCATCGGCACGATCCTCGGCCCCGTCGCCGGCGCCTTCATCGTCGTCGCGATGGAGAACTACCTCGCCCAGACCGGCTCCTGGGTGACGATCATCGAGGGCGTCATCTTCGTCGCCTGCGTGCTCGCCTTCCGCCGCGGCATTATCGGCGTCGTTGCGCCTTACCTGACCGGCCGGCGCGCGCCGCCGGACATCCCGGCGCAGCGCGCCGAAGTGGAAACCGCGCCCGATTGATTCCGCCGCCGCGGGCTGCCATTCTGCCGCCAACGGGGGGAAGACCGATGAAGGGCGCTCTCGGCGCATCGCGAGCCCGGGTGAGGCTCGCGCCCTATTTCTACCTGCTGCCGGCGCTCGCGGCGCTCGCGCTGTGGAACTATTATCCGCTCGCCTTTCTGATCAATTTGTCGCTGCACCGGCTCGACGCCGCCACGCCGGTGCCGATATGGGTCGGGACCGCCAACTATCGCGACCTCTTCGCGAGCCCGCTCTTTTGGCGGGTGCTCGGCAATACCGCGATCTATACCGGGCTCGCGGTGCCGCTCAGCATCGCCCTCGGCCTGGCGCTCGCCGTGGCGCTCAATCAGCGGCTGAAGGGGGCGCACCTGCTGCGCACGCTTTTTTATACGCCGGTGGTGTTGCCGACCGTCGCTGCCGCGACCATCGCAATGTGGATTTTCAATGCCGATTACGGGCTTGTGAATTATGCGCTGGGGCTGCTCGGCCGCCCCTCCATTGATTGGCTGACCGATTCCAGTTGGGCGCTGTGGACGGTGATCGCGGTCGGGGTATGGAAGACCTTCGGCTATTTCATGCTGGTCTACCTGGCGGCATTGCAATCCCTGCCGCAATCGGTATTGGAGGCGGCGCGGCTTGACGGCGCACGGCCGTGGGACCGCTTTTGGTCGATCACCTGGCCGCTGTTGCGCCCGACCACCTGGTTCGCCGTCGTGATCGCCCTGATCCTGTCCTTCCAGGCGTTCGACTTCGTCAACATCATGACCCAGGGGGGCCCGAGCAACGCCACGAACCTGCTCGTCTTCTACGTCTATCAGAACGGCTTCCAGTATTTCCGCCTGGGCTTCGCCGCGGCGATCGCCGTGGTGATGTTCGTGCTCGTCTACGCGCTCTCGGCGCTGATCAGCCTCTGGTACAGCCGATGAGGCGCATCCTGCGCCGCGCCGCGCTCTATGCCGGCGTGCTCGCCGCGGCGGCGATCGTCGCGATGCCGATGTACTGGCTCGTCGTCAGCGCCTTGAAGCCGGGCGACGAGATCTTCACCGCGACGCCGCGCTGGCTGCCCGGGCGGCTCGCCTGGGGCAATTTCGCCGCAGCCTGGCAGGGCGCTGCCTTCGGCCGCTACTTTTTCAACAGCATCTGCGTCACCGCGGCGATCCTCTTGTTGCAGCTGACGACCTCGAGCCTTGCCGCCTTCGCGCTGGCGCGGCGGCGCTTTGCCGGGCGCGGCTTCATCCTGCTCGCGGTGATCGGCGCCCTGATCATCCCGATCCAGGTGACCTTCCTCGCCAATTTCATCACTTTGCAGCATTTCGGCTGGCTCGACAGCTATTGGGCTCTGATCGCGCCGTTCGCGGCGAGCGCCTTCGGCACGTTTCTGTTGCGCCAGGCCTTTCTCGCCGTCCCCGACGCGATCGAGGACGCCGCCCGGCTCGACCGCTGCACCGGCCTCGCCTTTCTCTGGCATTTCCTGTTGCCGCTGTCGCGGCCGACCGTGCTCGCCTTCGCGCTGGTCGCCCTCGTCGCGCATTGGAACGACTATTTATGGCCGCTGATCGTCACCAACCGCGACGAGATCCGCACCCTGCCGATCGGCCTCGCGATGTTCGTCACCCAGGAGGTGACGACCGATTGGAACCTGTTGATGGCCGCTACCTTGTTTGTTGCCGGCCCGGTGCTGATCGTGTTCTTTTTTACGCAGCGCTATTTCGTCCGCAGCCATCTCCATGCCGGGTTGAAGCGCTGAAGAGGAGGACACCGATGAACATGCGTCGAATGCTTGCCGCGGTTGCGATCGCGGCGGTCGCGGTTTGGACGGGGCCGGGCAGGGCCGCGCCGGTCACGCTCAGTTTCTGGTATCCGGTCGATCTCGGCGGCGGCCTCGCCAAGGTGATCGACGGCATGGTCGCCGATTTCAACAAGACCCACCCGGACATCAAGGTGGCCGCCGTTTATTCCGGCAGCTACGACGTCACATTGCAGAAGATCCAGGCGTCGAAGCTCGCCGGCACCTTGCCCGATGTCGCGGTCACCGAGATCAGCTCGGTCCCGGTGCTCGCCGCGCTCGGGGCCGCGCAGCCGCTCGACCGCCTGATCGCCGCCACGGGCGGCGCCAAGTTCCTCGGCAAGTTCTGGCCGTCGATGCTGCTCAATTGCCGCTATGGGGGCAAGGTGTACGGCATCCCGTTCCAGCGCTCGACGCCGGTCATGTACTACAACAAGGACGCCTTCGTGGAGGCCGGGCTCGACCCGGAGAAGCCGCCGCTGACCTGGGCCGCGATGGCGGCCGACGCGCAAAAGCTGACGAAGCGTTCGGGCAACCGGGTCGAGCGCTGGGGTGTGGAGCTGCCGCTCGAGGCGTTCAACTGGTTTTATTACGCGCTAGCCTATTCGAACGGCGGGCAAACGTTGAGCGCCGACGGCAGCAAGGTGCTGTGGGACCAGCCGCGGGAACTCGGAGCCCTCAAATACTGGTATGACCTCGTCAACAAATACAAGGTTACCCCCGCCTACACGCCGTGGAATGACGGCCCGCAGGAATTCGTCGCCGGCAAGGCGGCGATCATCTGGCACTCGACCGGCGATCAGGGCTTCATGCGCCAGCACGTCAAGTTTCATTGGGGCCTGGGGCGGATCCCGAAAAATACCCAATTCGGCCCGCCGTCGGGCGGCGGCAACATGATGCTGTACGCCACCGACCCGGCGAGGCAGAAGGCGGCCTGGACGTTCATGACCTGGATGAGCGAGGCGCCGCAGGCGGCGCGCTGGAGCATCGCCACCGGCTATCTCGCCACCAACATCGCCTCCTGGGAGCGGCCGGAGATGCTGGCGCTGATCAAGGAGCACCCGGAAGTCTTGGTGACGAAGGCGCAGCTGAAGGACGCCAAAGCCGAGCCGGCCTCGGCCAAATACGCGCCGGCGCGCGACATCCTCAACGCCATGATCAAGGACGTGCTCGCCAACAAGGAGCCGCTCGTCGCCGGTGCCAAAAAGGCGACGCAGGAGGCGAACGCGGCGATGGCAAAATAGATGGCCGGGGAATGAAGCCTATCGCCCTCGCTCTGCGCGGCATTGCGAAAGCGCACGGGGCGACGCGCGTCATCGAGGGGCTCGACCTCGACATCGTCGAGCGCGAGTTTTTCGTATTGCTCGGCCCTTCGGGCTGCGGCAAGACGACCCTCTTGCGCATCGTCGCCGGGCTGACCGAACCGGACGCCGGCCATATCGCGCTCGGCGGCTCCGAGGTCACTGCGGTTCCCGCCGAGGCGCGCAACATCGCGATGGTGTTCCAGGATTACGCGCTTTATCCGCATATGAGCGTGCGCGACAACCTGGCCTTCGGCCTGAAGCGCCACCGCGTGCCGCGCGAGGAGATCGGCCGCCGCATCGAGCGGGTCGCCCGCATGCTGGCGATCGAGCCGCTGCTCGGCCGCAAGCCGAACCAGCTTTCCGGCGGCCAGCAGCAGCGGGTGGCGCTCGGCCGCGCCATCGTGCGCGAGCCGCTTCTGTTCCTGATGGACGAGCCGCTCTCGAACCTCGACGCGCAGGTGCGCGCCAATACGCGCGCCGAGCTGAAGGAATTGCAGCGCCGTCTCGGCGTGACGACGCTCTATGTCACGCACGATCAGGTCGAGGCGATGACCCTCGCCGACCGGTTGGGCATCATGAACCACGGCCGATTGGAGCAGGTCGGCCGCCCGCTCGACGTCTATCGCGCGCCGGCGACCTTGTTCGTCGCCCGCTTTCTTTCGAACCCGCGCCTCAACCTGCTGGATGCCGAGATCGCGGCCGCCCCCGGCGGCGGCGTCGCGGTGCGGACGGCGGTGGCCACCTTCCCGATCGGCGGAGTTGGCAGTGTCGCCGGCCCGCTGCAGGTCGGGATCAGGCCGGAATGGCTGCGGCTCGCCGCGACGCCCATTGCCGGCTCGCTGCCGCTCGAGGTCGCGCTGGTCGAGCCGCTCGGGCCGGAGGTATTGCTGCACGCCCGCTGGCCCGGCGGCGATCTCGTCGCGCGCTGCGCCGCCGATAGCGGCCTCTCCGAGCGCGGCGCGGTGTGGATCGATGCCGCGGCGTCGCGCCTCGATCTGTTCGATGCCGAGGGGCGGCGTCTCGAGGTCGCGCCGGGCGCCTCCGAGCCGAGGGCTCCAGTGGGGGCGGGAAGGGAAGCCGCCCCGGCCGGCTCGGCCCGGTCCTAGCCGAATCCTTCGTTTCAGGGCTGGCCGGCAAGCGGTATCCTGCGCCGGCAAGGGCGACTTGAGGAGCGCGGCGATGGCATCCTTTCCGCTGGTCTCGGCGACGGGCATGCTGGGTTCGGGGTTTCGCGCGGAGTCGCTCGACAAGGCGATTGCGCTCGGCGCCCGGATGATCGGCTGCGACGCCGGCAGCACCGATCCGGGCCCGGGTCCGCTCGCCACCGGCGCCTGCATGTTCTCCAAAGCGGCGGTCAAGCGCGACACCGAGATCATGATGACCCGCGCCAGGAAGGCCGGCATCCCGCTCGTCATCGGTTCGGCCGGCACCTCGGGATCGGATCTGGGGCTCGCCTGGATGGTCGAGATCGTGCATGAGATCGCCCGCGAGCAGGACCTGCGCTTCAAGCTCGCCGTCATTCATTCGGAATTGTCGCGTGAGGTCGTGCGCCGGCATCTGCGCGACGGCCGCGCGCGAGCCCTGCCGCCCTCGCCGCCGCTCTCCGAGGCCGACATCGACGCGGCAACCCACATCGTCGGGATGATGGGGGTCGAACCGATCCAACAGGCATTCCAGGCGGGCGCGCAAATCATCCTCGCCGGCCGCAGCAGCGATACTTCGATCTTCGCGGCATTGCCGATGCTCGAGGGCTACGCCCCGGCCGTCGTCTGGCACATGGCGAAAATCCTCGAATGCGGCGCCGCCGCGGTCGCCGTGCGCACCGCGCCCGACAGCATGATGGCGGTGTTGCACGAGGACAATTTCGAGGTCTTTCCGCTGCGCGAGGATTATCGCTGCACGCCGCAAAGCGTCGCTTCGCACACGCTCTACGAAAATGCCGACCCCTTCGAGCTGAAGGAGCCGTCCGGCACCCTGCGGACCGGCAACGCCCGCTACGAGGCGGTCTCCGACCGCGCGGTGCGCGTCTCGGGGTCGGAGTTCGCACCCGACCCCGAATACACCATCAAACTGGAAGGCGTGCGCCGTGTCGGCTATTCGACGATCCTGATGGGCGGCGTGCGCGACCCCTATATCCTCGCGCAAATCGACGGCTGGCTCGCGCAGCTCGACGACAGCATCAGGACGCGCATCCGCAGCACGGTCGGCGACCGCCAGTACGAGATCGTCACCCGCGTCTACGGCCGCGACGGCGTCATGGGCGCATTGGAGCCGCAGCGCGCCGGCGTCGGCGGCCACGAGGCCTTCATCCTGTGGGACGTGGTGAGCAACTCGCAGGAGCTGTCGCGCACGATCGCGACCAGCATCTCGCATCTCGCCGTGCACAACCCGATCGCGAAATGGCACGGATTGATCTCGGGCGTCGCCTTCCCCTTTTCGCCGCCCGAGATCGACCGCGGCCCGGTTTACGAGTTCCACTTGAACCATGTGCTCGTGCCGGAGAGCCCGACCTCGCTCTTCCGCGCCGAATACGAGGAGGTCTGAGGATGGCGACGCTCGGCGATTTGGCAAAGCTCGTGCACTCGAAGAATGCCGGCCCGTTCTGGCTGACGATCGACATCATGTTCGACGATCGGGACGCCTACCGCCGCGCCCGCGACGCCGAAATCGTCAACCGCGCATCGATCGCCCGCGTCTATGGCCGCAACCCCTCCGACATTATCGTCGTCAACCACGATGCGGCGCTGGCGATCAAAGTGAGCTTTCCGCGTCCGCAAAGCTCGGGCTCCTTGCGCGACAGCGACGTCTACGGCGGCCAGCAATACGCGCCGCTGTTGGGGCTCGAAGTGCCAGCTTAAGTCTTGCGTCATTGCGAGGAACGCAGCGACGAAGCAATCCTTCGCCCCCTAATCCTCAGGTCATCGGGATTTCTTCGCTTCGCTCGCAATGACCTGGTTCAATGCCGGCGCGCCCTGTGCCAATCGGCGGCGCGGGGAATCGGCAGCCCCAGATTGTCGCGCAGGGTCGGGCCGGCATATTCCTTGTGGAACAGGCCGCGGCGCTGCAGCTCCGGCACCAATAGCCGCACGACATCGTCATAGTAGCCCGGCATATGGGTGGCCGCCAATACGAACCCGTCGCAGGCGGGCGCGGCGAACCATTCCTCCATCTGGTTCGCCACCTGCTGCGGGCTGCCGCAGAACATCGCGTGCTCCTTCACCGTGCCGCGGCCGGAGACGTCGATGAAATCGCGCACGCTCGGGTTCTTCTTGCCGGAGTGCCGGATCACCCGGTCGCGGAACCCCTGGAACGAGAATTCGGCGAGTTCCTCATCGGTGAAGGGTTCGTCGATCGGCTTCTGCGAAAAATCGTAGTTCAGCACTTCGGAAAGCAGCACCAGTGCGTCCACCTCGCGCGCCGTCGCCTCGACGACCCTACGCTTCTCCTCTGCCGCCGCCTCGGTTTCGCCGACACACACATAGCAGGCCGGTGCGACGCGCACGCTCTCGGGGTCGCGGCCAGTGGCGGTGACCGCCGCCTTGAAGGCGGCGTATTCCCGCTTGCCGTCCTCGAGCGAATGGTAGATCACGAATACCAGATCCGCCCATTTCGCGGCAAAGGACTGGCCGCGGCCGGACTGTCCCGCCTGGATCAGGACAGGGTGCCCTTGCGGCGAGCGCGGCACGCTGAAGGGGCCGCGCGAGCGGAAATAGCGGCCCCTATGGTCGAGGCGGTGCACCTTCGCCGGATTGGCGAAGCGGTTCTGCGCCTTGTCGAGGATCAGCGCATCCTCTTCCCAGGTGTTCCAGTGCCCCAGCACCACCTCCATGAACTCGTCGGCCCGGTCGTAGCGCGCGTCGTGCTCCATGTGCTCGGCGCGGCCGAAGTTCTTCGCTTCGCCGCTGTTGAGCGAGGTGACAATGTTCCAGGCGGCGCGGCCCTTCAGCATCAGGTCGATCGTCGCGAAGAGGCGCGCGACGTGGAACGGCTCGTAATAGGTCGTCGAGTAGGTGGCGCCGAGCCCGAGGCGCTGCGTCGCCATCCCCATCGTCATCATGACGGTGCAGGGATCCAATTTCACCGCGCGCACGCCGGCGGCGATCGCCTCGGCGTGGTCGCCGGTGTAGATGTCGGGCAGCGCCAGGCGGTCGTCGAAGAACGCCATCTGGATCTTGCCGTCCTCCAATGTGCGTGCGATGCGCTGGTAGTATTCCGGCGCCAGGAAATCCGGCATCGTCGATGGATGGCGCCACGACCCGGGCAGGTTCGAGCAGTTCTGCGCCTGCAGAAAGGTGATCAGCACCATCATGCGGTTCTGGGAAGCCATGGAGGGCAGGCTCTGGTGCACCGGCGCCGACGGTGATCCGCCGACCCGGTCAGAACGGCACGGTGCCGGTGACCACGGTGCGGTGCAGCACCCGGCGGTGCTTCGTCATCTCGTAATTGGCGAGCGCCCGGTGCAACAGGCAGCGGTTGTCCCAGATCACCAGGTCGCCGTCCCGCCAATGGTGGGTGTAGACGAATTGCGGCTGGGTCGCGTGTTGCAGGAGATCGAGCAACAGCGCCTCGCCTTCGGGCTCGGACATGCCCAGGATGTGCGAAGCATGGTTGCCGATATAGAGCGTCTTCGCGCCGGTTTCGGGATGGGTGCGCACCAGCGGGTGGTCGACCGGCGGGCGCTCGCGCATCTCGATCTCCGAGGGCGGCGGCGCCCCCGCCCGGCGGCGGCTCGCCGCCCAGCTGTGGACCGCGCGCAGGCCGGCTATCCGCCCTTTCGTCGCCTCCGGCAGCGCGTCATAGGCCATCGCCATGTTGGCGAACTGGGTGTCGCCGCCCTCGGGCGGCAGCGCCTTGGCGTGCAGCACGGTCATCAGCGAGGGCACGGCGTGATAGGATTTGTCGGTGTGCCAATGGTAGTTTCCGACCTGGGCGAGCTTGGTCGTCGGCCGGCCGTCGTCGCCGACATTGGTGACCACGTGGACGAGGCCGTAGCGTCCCGCCGCCGAGTGGCGCGCGACATGCTCCTCGATCTCGCCGAACTGCTGCGTGAAGGCGAGCTGCTCGTCCTTCTCCAGATCCTGGTCGCGGAAGACGAGGATGTGATGCTCGCGGAAGGCGGCGAGGATCGCCTCGCGCAAAGCCGGCGACAGCGGCCGGGAGAGATCGATCCCGGTGATCGCGGCCCCGCCGGCCGGCGACAATCGCGGCCCGATCGAGGGGCTCCCCTGCAGGGCGACGGCGGGTGCGGTTTCGGTCATTGTCGTCGGCTCCAAGTTGCGCAGCGGGGCGCAGCATGATCCCGCCGACCGGTCGCCGCAAGCCGGGTCCCGGCGGCGTCCGCCTCAGAAGTGCACGTTTTCCGGAATCACCGTCGCGCCGGCGGCTTTGAGATATTTCCGGATGCGGGCGTCGGTATAGCCGAGCAGATCGTTCCACTCGGCCCAGGCTTGCAGGAATTTGCGGAAGGCGTTGTTGTCCTCGCGCCGAACGCCGATATAGGACGGCAGGTAAACGATCGGGTTCGGCAGCACGAAGTCGCCGAGATCAGGGTTGCGGTTCTTCGCCACGAGCGCGCCGAATACTGCGGTGACCATCGCGTCGGCACGCCCGGAAGTGACGGCGAGCGCGACGCTCGAGAGGTCATTGAGCTCCACTCGCGTCGCCCTCGGAGCCACTTTCTGCAAGATCGTCACGTCCGCCGAGCCGAGCATTGCCGCGATCTTCACGCCAGGCTTGTCGTAATCCGACCAGTTCTTTGCATGGAACCCTTTGTGGTCGATCGCATACCAGTAGAGTTTATAGACCGGGCCGGCAAAGTCGATCGCGAGCGCCCGCTTGGGCGTCGCCTGCAATCCGGCCTGCATATCGATCTTGTTCGATTGCAGGTCGAGGACGCAGGTCGCCCATGTCGTTTCGACGGGCACCGCCTTGACGCCCATCTCCTTGGCGATGTCCTCGGCCACTTCGACGAGGAAACCCTCCCACTTGCCCGTTTTCTTGTCGCGGAACCAGTTGGGCGGGTAGTCGATCGCGCCGTACCGCAGCTGACCGGTGCGTTTGATCTGGTCGAAGGTCGACTCCGCCAGCGCCGGCGCCGCTGCCGACAACAGGGCGACCGCCATGGCGGCGATGATCGATAGAATCGGCGATCGCATTGCAGCGCGCATGTGAACCTCCCGTTCGCTGTGGGGCTTCTGGACCGCCCCTTGCGGTGCATCATATCCCAGGGGCGAATGGCGGCAAGAAGCTTGCCGCGGCACGGATGGGCGCGCGATCATCTTCGCCGATCAGAGGAGGACGCGAAAATGCTCGATCTCGACCCCAATCGGGCCCATGGCGGCAAAACGGTTTACGGTGCCAGCGTGGGCATTCTAGTGCTCGACACGCGCTTTCCCCGCGTCCCGGGCGACATCGGCAATGCCGCGACCTGGCCGTTCCCGGTTCTGTATAAGGTCGTGCGCGGCGCCACCGGCCACCGCGTGACGACGGCGCAGGCGGGGGACGCATCGAGGGGATTGCTCGACGCCTTTCTCGCCGCAGGCGGCGAGTTGGTGCGGGAGGGCGCCGACGGGATTACGACGACCTGCGGATTTCTGGCGATTTACCAACGGGAGCTGGCGGCGCATTGCGGCGTGCCGGTCGCGGCATCCTCACTGATGCAGATCCCCTTGGTCGAGCGGCTGCTGCCGCCCGGCAAGCGGGTCGGCGTCGTGACCTTCTCGGCATCGAGGCTCGGCCCGGAACACCTGACGGCGGCCGGCGCGGCGGCCGACACCCCGGTCGTCGGGATCGAACGGGGGCGCGAATTCTGGCGCGTCATGGAAGAGGACGAGCATACGCTCGACATCGCGGCGGCCCGCGCCGACATCCTCGAAGCCGGCGATGAACTCGTCGCGCGGCACCCTGAGGTCGGCGCCGTCGTGCTCGAATGCACGAACATGGTGCCCTTCGCTCGGGCGCTGCGCCAGCGGTTACAGATGCCGGTCTACAGCATCTATAGCTTCGTGACTTGGTTCCAAGCGGGCTTGAGCCCGCGTGGCTTCAGTCTCCCGGGTGACCCCCTCTGATGCCCGCTCACCACGGCAGGATCGCCGGCTGATACTCCTCGATGCGGTCCCTCACCGTTAAGAGCGGTTCGATGCCGTAGAGGCGGCGCGCATTGTTGCCGAGCATGTCGCGCCGCGCCCCTTCCGGCACCTCGTATTTCGCCATCAGGTCGAGCGCCTCCCAGGCGTCCTCGGCATCGTGGTGCGGGTAGTCGGACGACCAGATGGCGACGTCTTTGAAGAGGTCCCACAGCCGATAGACCATGATTTCGTCCGACTCGAACCCGATGAAGCAGCGTTCGCGGAAGCTTTCTTCGGGGTCGCGGACCGGGCGGTTGCCGCGCTGGAAGGCGAACAGGTCGAGGAAGTTCTTGGATTTGCCGAGCACCAGCGGCAGCCATGAGGCGTTCGATTCGAGGACAGCCGTCTTCAGCTTCGGGAATTTGTCGAGCCAGCCGGTCATCAAGACCGTCGTCACCCAGACCATCGCCTCCATCATGAAGCCGAGCGCTTCCGAGGAGTCGATCGCCGGGTCCATCGCGAAGGTAATGTTGGAGACGAACTGGCCGGGCGAATAGACGACCGCCTCGTCGGTGAAGAGGAGGCCCTGGCCGGAGCCGCGCGCCTTGTCCATGCGCTCGCCCCATTCCGTGGTCAGCGCCTCGCGCGAGGGGAAGGTGTGCATCGCCAGTACGGCGCCCAGCCCCTCGAACTCGCGCCACAGCGGATCGAATTCGGGAAGCGTCGGGTAGCGCCCGTTCCAGAAGCACGGGCGCACCGCCGCCGCCTTGAAGCCGAGCTTCGCGGCGCGGCGCAACTCCGCGATCGACCCCTCGACGCTCTGCAGCGGCAGGATCGCGCAGGGATAGAGCCGCCGCCGGTCGGCGGCGCAGTAGTCGTAGACCCAGTCGTTGTAGGCGCGGGCCAGGATCTGGGCGGCGCGGGGGTCGCGCAGCAGTGCCAATCGCACGAACCAGGTCGGGAACAGCATCACCTGGTCGATGCCGAGCGCGTCC
Organism: Allostellaceae bacterium; assembly: GCA_035934195.1. Lineage (GTDB taxonomy): Bacteria > Pseudomonadota > Alphaproteobacteria > ATCC43930 > CGMCC-115725 > AP-15. The sequence continues at coordinate 13,199 of DASYYD010000163.1, forward strand.
ATGTCGCGGAGCCTGGCATGCGGGTCGCGGCAGCCGAGGAGGCGCCCGAAGCGCGCCTGCCATTCTTCGCTGCCCGGCGTGTACTTGCCGATCTCCTCCTTCTTCCAACGCGCCCAGCCGACCTCGGCGGCGTTCGAGCGCTCGCGCGCCGCCGGCACCGCCCGCCCGTTGATCATCAAGAGGTCCGAATCGGTGTGAAAGCAGAACTGCGACTTGACCCAGGCGCGCTCGCGCGCCGGCACGTATTCCTCCCATATGACCGGCGGCTCGACGATGTGGCTGTCGCAATCGAATACCGGGAAATTCTTCGCGACCGCCATCGCCGCCTCCGCCATGCTCGATCCGGGCCGGCGCAGCATAGCACCAGGGCGGCGTGGCGGGGACGGCCATGGCGGGCGCCGCCAGTCGCCGTCACCGCGGCCCAGGCGTCAGGCGTTCAGGCGAAGGCCCCGAGCCGCCGGGTCGTCTCGCCGGCGAGCCACTCGACCAGCTCGGCCGCCTTCATCGCGCGTGCAAGCGCCGCCGATTGTCCGGCCGTCAGGGCCGTCCATTCGCGGTCTCCCGTGTCGCCGAGCCTCGTGGTGAGGCTTTGTTGCGCCGGCACCGGAAGCGGCTTCAGCCCGGATGCCACGAGATCGTCGATCAGCTTGTTGCGGATATAGCGGCACGGCCTGCCGCTGATCACATCGGTGACGACAGTAGAGGCATCGTCCGCCTCGGCGAGGGCGGCGCGATGCGCGTCGCGCACCTCGGCTTCCTCACAACGCAGAAAGGCGGTGCCGAGCTGCACGGCACTGGCGCCGAGCATGAATGCCGCCGCCGCGGTGCGGCCGTCGGCTACGCCGCCGGCGGCGACGACCGGAAGCCGCACCGCGTCGACGACCTGCGGCAAGAGCGAGAACAATCCGGGCTGCAAGCTCATGTTGACGCCGGTGAAGGTGGCGCGGTGGCCCCCGGCTTCGGTGCCCTGCGCGATGATCGCGTCGACACCCTGTTGCTCGAGCAGCCGCGCTTCGGCGACCGTCGTCGCGCTCGACAGGATGAAGATCCCTGCCGATTTCAGAGCGCGGATGACCTCGGGCTCCGGCAAGCCGAAATGAAAGCTTACCATCTCCGGCTTCGTTTCCAGCAGCAGCGCGACGTGCTCGGGGCCGACATCGCTGACTTCGCCCGCCGGTTCGGGCACTCGGCCTAGACCGTGGGCGTCGTATCGGGCCTGTAGGTGTTGCCGCATCGCCGCGCTGGTTTCGGGCGCGCAGCGCGGATCGGGCCAAATCGGGTAATTGACGTTGAGACTGCCGCCGCTTTGCTGGCGGAACCCGGCGATGCGGCGCGCGGCCTGGCCGGCGCTGCGGCCCCACATGCCAAGCCCGCCGAGCCCCCCTGCATTGGTCACCGCCGCGGCCAGCGTCGGCGTGCTCGCGCTGCCCATCGGCGCCTGCAGGATCGGCCATTTGAGGTTCAGTCTCTCCGTCAAGGCGTTCATCGGCCACATGCGCGTATCCTCCCCAGTTCTTCGCCCTGACTCGTGCCGGGTATCCGGTAAACCCGGTCAGGCCGATGGGTTTTGCCTTTACCCCGCGGCGCGGCGTTCCACCGGCGCGACGAGTGAGCGGCCGGTCATCGCATTCGGCTTCGGCAGCCCGATGAGACCGAGCAGGGTCGGGGCGACGTCGGCGAGGCGGCCCTCCGCCACCCGCGCGACCGCGAAAGGCGGGTTGACGACGATGATCGGCACCGGGTTGAGCGTGTGCGCGGTGTGCGGCTCGCCGGTCTCGGGGTCGCGCATCATCTCGGCGTTGCCGTGGTCGGCGGTGATGACGAGCGTGCCGCCCGCCTCTTCGACCGCGCGCGCCACCCGGCCGAGGCAGGTATCGACCGCCTCGACGGCCGCCTTCGCGGCGTCGAGCCGGCCCGTATGCCCGACCATGTCGGCGTTCGCGTAGTTGACGACGACGACGTCGAAGCGGCCGCTCGCGATCGCCTCGACGACTTTGTCGGTCACCTCGAAGGCCGACATCTCGGGCTTCAGATCGTAGGTCTTGACCTTCGGCGAGGGGACGAGAATGCGCTCCTCGCCGGGAAACACCGTCTCGCGCCCGCCATTGAAGAAAAACGTGACATGTGCGTATTTCTCGGTCTCGGCGATGCGCAGCTGCTTCAGCCCCGCATCCGCGACGACCTCGCCGAAGGTGTCGGCGAGGTCCTGCGGCGGGAAGAGCGTCGCGAGAAAAGGGTTCAGCTCGCTCGAATATTCGACGAGGCCCGCCGCGGCGGCAAAGCGCGGGCGGCGCTCGCGCGCGAAGCCGGAAAAATCGGGGTCGAGCAGGGCCGAGGCGATCTCGCGCACGCGGTCGGCGCGGAAGTTGCCGATCAAGAGACCGTCGCCGTCTTGCATGCCGCTATACCCGGCGATCGCCGTCGGGGCGACGAATTCGTCCGTTTCGCCGCGCCCATAGGCCGCCTCGACCGCCGCTTTGGGGTCGGCGGCACGCTCGCCCTCGCCGGCTGCGAGCACCCTATAGGCGGCCTCGACCCGGTCCCAGCGCTTGTCTCGGTCCATCGCCCAGTAGCGCCCGCAGACGCTCGCGATCGCCACGCCCGCAGCGCCGGCGACCTCGTCGCCAAAGCGCTTCAGATAGCGGATCGCCGCTTTCGGCGGCGTGTCGCGGCCGTCGAGAAAGGCGTGGACGGCGACCCCGACGCCGGCCTCGGCGAGGATCCGCGCCAGGGCTGCCAACTGGTGCTGGTGCGAATGCACGCCGCCCGGCGAGAGCAGGCCGATCAGATGCGCCGTGCCGCCGCTCTGCTTCAGCTTCGCGACGAACTCGCGCAAGGCCGGAAGCCGCGCGATCTCGCCCGCGGCGATCGCCGCGTCGATCCGCGGCAGGTCCTGCAAGACGAGCCGCCCGGCCCCGAGATTGGTGTGGCCGACCTCGGAATTCCCCATCTGCCCGTCGGGCAGCCCGACATAATGCTCGCTCGCCTCGAGCCGGCCGTGCGGCCAGCGTTCGAGGAACGCGTGCCAGTTCGGCGTGCGCGCGGTCTCGATCGCGTTGTCGGCGCCGTCCTTGCGCTCGCCCCAGCCGTCGAGGATGCACAGAACGAGCGGCTTCGGGCGGTGGAAAGGCTGCGGCATCGGGCCTCCGGCGGGCGGTTCCCGCGGATATATAGCGCGGCTTCCCCGCTCATGTCTCGGCGAGCGGCCGCATGACGGCGTAGAGCGCGGCCTTCGCCTCGAAGCCGATGCCCGGGATGTCCGGCAGACGCACGAGCCCGTCCTCGACCGGGCAATCGTCGGCGAAGCCGCCGAAGGGCGCGAACACCTCGGGGTAGGATTCATTGCCGCCGAGCCCGAGCCCGACCGCGATGTTGAGCGCGAATTGGTGCCCGCCATGCGGCACGCAACGCCGCGCCGCCCAGCCGTGGCGTTCCAGCATCTCGATCGTGCGCAGATATTCGACGAGCCCATAGGAGAGCGCCGGGTCGAATTGCAGCACGTCACGATCGGCGCGCAGCCCGCCGTGCCGCACGAGGTTGCGCGCGTCGAGCGTCGAGAAGAGGTTCTCGCCCGTGGCGATCGGCGGGCCGTAGCGCTCGGCGAGGAGCGCGTGGCCCTGATAATCGAGCGGGTCGAGCGGCTCCTCGTACCAGCGCAAGCCGTAAGGCGCGAGGGCGTCGGCATAGGCGAAAGCCTCGTCGAGGCCGAAGCGGCCGTTGGCGTCGATGGCCAGATTGTCGCCGGCGCCGACGACCGCCAAAACCGCCTCGATGCGCCGCAAATCCTCGGCGAGCGTGGCGCCGCCGATCTTGATCTTGACGCAGGCGTAGCCGAGGCCGCGGTAGCGGCGCACTTCCTCCGTCAGCGCCTCGATGCCCTTGCCGGGGTAGTAATAGCCGCCCGCCGCATAGACCCAGGCGCAGGGGTCGACGGCGCGCTCGCCCCGGCGCTCGGCCAGCAGCCGCCACAGCGGCGCGCCTTCGGCTTTGGCGCGCAGATCCCAGAGCGCCATGTCGATGACGCCGACCGCGACCGAGCGCTCGCCGTGCCCGCCCGGCTTCTCGTTCCTCATCATCGCCGCCCAGGCGCGCGCCGGATCGATCAGCCCCTTCTCGTCGAGGAGGCTGTCGGGCGCGGCGGCGAGCAGCCGCGGGATGAAGCGCTCGCGCAGGAGGCCCTGCACCGCATAGCGGCCGTTCGAATTGAACCCGAAGCCGACGACCCTCTGCCCGCCGCGCCCGAGGTCGCAATCAATCGCGACGACGCTCGCCGTCATCGCGCTGAAATCGATATAGGCGTTGGCGATCGCCGAATTGATCGGGGCGACGACGTCGTGGATCGCGGTGATGCGCATCGGGAGCTTTCTCCGGGTCGCCTCGCAGCGGAATGGATCCGCCCGCAGCTCGGAGGATGAAGTAGCCGCTTACGGCGGTCCTCCACAAGGGCCGGGAGGGCGGGCGGCGCGGCAAGCGCGAACAGGCCGCCAGGCGATCGGCCGCGCGCGGAATGGCGCGGCCGACGCGCTCTTTAAAAATATCGCACGCCTATTTTGGCGCCAGTGCGCCACACGACCTCGCAATTGCGCTCCGCGCCCGTGCGCGGCTTCAGCACGAACTCTGCGGGGAACGACGTCACGTCCACCGGCATCAGCATGGCGCCCGACAGGGAAACGTCGAGGATCCGGCAGCCGATGCTGCAAGTGCCGCCGCCGAGGACGATGGCGGCGCTCCTCGAGACGCGGTGGCGCGGATGTCGGCGGCGCTCGACGCGGTCCGGCGCATGATTGCCGTTTACGCTGATCTCGACGGCCGCCGGCCCGGAATTGTGCACGTCATTTCACTCCGACTGGAAATCGCCACCCTTATATGCCGGGAGGCGTTAACAAACCCATTCAACCGGCGATCAGGCGCGTTGCGCGGGATTGTCGGCCTCGACGACTTCCGCGAGGTGCCGGAGGCCGCTCTGCCCGGCATCTTCGACGCCCGCTCCTGGGCCTATTGGAACCTCGTTTGCGACCGCCGCCCCGCACCGCCTTTGCCGGTGCGCAGCGGGCTGGCGCCTCGCCAGCGACGATCGCGTATACTGGCAAAATGAGGACGGCGTTCGAGGTCAACGGCAAGCCTGTCGCGGTCGAGGTCGAGCCGCGCACGAGTCTCGCCGATTGCCTGCGCCACGGGCTCGGCCTGACCGGCACGCATCTGGGGTGCGAGCACGGCGTCTGCGGCGCCTGCACGGTGCTCCTCGACGGCGAGCCGGCGCGCTCCTGCCTGATCTTCGCGGTGCAGGCCGAGGGGGCGCGCGTCGTCACCGTCGAGGGCCTCGGCGAGGACGCGGCGCTCTCCCCGTTGCAACAGGCTTTCCGCAAGCACCACGCGCTGCAATGCGGGTTCTGCACGCCGGGCATGATCGTCACCGCGCACGCGCTGCTCTCGGCCGAGCCCGAGGCCGACGAGGGTCGCATCCGCGAGGCGTTGTCGGGGAACCTCTGCCGCTGCACCGGCTATGTCGGCATCGTCGAGGCGGTGCTCGCGGCGCGCGCCCATTACCGGAGAAGGCCGTGACCGCGAACCGCTATATCGGCAGCCCCGTCGAGCGCCTGGAGGATCTGCGGTTTCTGCGCGGACGCGGCGAATATGTCGACGATCTCGAACGGCCGGGCCTGCTCCATGCCGCGATCTTGAGGAGCCCCGTCGCGCACGGCCTCCTCCGCCGGCTCGACGCGGCAGCGGCGCTGGCGCTGCCGGGGGTGCATCGCGTCGTCACCGCAGCCGATATGGGCGCGGCCGTGCCGAAGATCCCGATCCGCCTGCAGCCGATGCGGGAGCTGGAGCCATATCACCAGCCGGTCCTCGCCGCGGAGAAGGTCCGCTATGTCGGCGAACCGGTTGCCGTCGTCCTGGCCGAGAGCCCGGCCGTCGCCGAGGACGCGCTCGACGGAATTGCGCTCGACATCGCGCCGCTGCCGGCCGCAGAGCTGCTCTTTCCCGCGGCCGGCGGCAATCTCGCTGTCCTCTACACGGCCGAGAAGGGCGACGCCGACGCCGCCTTCGCGCGCGCCCGGTACCGGCGCCGGGAGAGCTTCGCGGTGCAGCGCCACACCGCCCTCACGATGGAGCCGCGCGGGGTCATGGCGGAATGGGACGCGGCCTCGGGCCGCCTCACCGTCTACGGCGCCGCGAAGGTCGCCTTCTTCAACCGGCGCATCCTCGCCACCCAGCTCGGGCTGCCGGTCGAGGCGATCGAGATGGTCGAGAACGATGTCGGCGGCGGCTTCGGCATGCGCGGCGAGTTCTATCCCGAGGATTTTCTGATCCCCTTCGCGGCGCGGCTCACCGGCCGCCCGGTCAAATGGATCGAGGACCGGCGCGAGCATCTCATCTCGGCGAACCATGCCCGCGAAGCGCGCGCCGAACTCGAGATCGCCTGCCGGAGCGACGGCACGATCCTCGCGCTGCGCGGCCGCATCGAGGTCGATATCGGCGCCTATACCCGCACCAACGGCATGGTCGGCGCCCGCAACGTCGCGCAGTTCCTCTCCGGCCCCTACCGCATCCCCGACATCCACGTCGAATCGGCGCTCCATCTCTCGAACAAGACGCCGGTCGGCACCTATCGCGGGCCTGGCCGCTTCGAGGCGGATTTCTTCCGCGAGCGGCTCCTCGATCTGGCGGCGAAGGATCTGCGGCTGGACCCGGTCGAATTCCGCCGCCGGAACCTCGTCGCGGCGCACGAGATGCCCTATCCGCTCGCCATGCTGAGCCCCGTCGAGAAAAAGGACGAGCTCGACAGCGGCGACTACGCCATGACCTTTGAGCGCTGCCTCGCCGAGATCGGCTGGGACGAAAAGGCGGAACTGCAAGGCAAGCTCGTCGGCGGGCGCTGGCACGGGCTCGCGATCGGCCCCTTTGTCGAAGGCGGCGCCGCCGGCCCCGCGGAAAGCGCGCGGCTCGCGCTGGAAGCGGACGGCCGGGTCGCGGTCTATGTCGGCTCTTCCGCAGTCGGGCAGGGGCTCGAGACGGCCTTCGCGCAGATCGCCGCCGACGCGCTCGAATTGCCGATGGAGCGCATCCGCGGCGTCTTTCACGGCTCGACGAGCCATGTCGGCGAAGGTTTCGGCTCGTTTCATTCGCGCGCAATCGTGATGGGCGGCTCGGCGATCCTGATGGCCGCCGAACGCCTCCTCGCGGCGATCCGCGCCGCCGGTGCCGAGCGATTGGGTTGCGCGGAGGAAGCCGTCGAGATCGCCGACGACGCCGTCCTCGCGCCGGGAAAGCTGCTGGCGCTCGGCGAGCTGGCGCCGCTCGAAGCCGAGGCGCGCTTCGACAACGACAAGCACACCTACACCTACGGCGCCCACGCCGCGCATGTCGCGGTCGATCCCGCGACCGGCCACGTCGCGGTCCTCGACTATGTCGCGGTCGAGGATGTCGGGCGCATCATCAATCCGCTGACGCTCAAGGGCCAAGTCATTGGCGGCATCGTCCAGGGGCTAGGCGGCACCTTTCTCGAAGAGCTGGTCTATGACGAAGAGGGGCAGTTGCTGTCGGGTTCGCTCGCCGATTACCTGCTGCCGAGCGCGAGCGATTTCCCGGCGATCCGCACCGTCCTCCTGGAGCACGCCCGCGCCCCGAACAACCCGCTCGGCGCCAAGGGGGCGGGCGAGGGCGGCGTCGTGCCCGTCGCCGGCGTCATCGCCAACGCCGTTGCCGCGGCGCTTCGGCCCCTCGGCGTCGAGCCCAACGAATTGCCGCTGTCGCCGCCGCGCCTCTGGGCCTTGATCGAGGCCGCCCGAGACCCCGCTTCCGCCTGATCGATAAGGGAGAGCAAGACATGGCCAAGGCCCGCCACGCGATGCCGCCGGAAGTCGCCGACCTCACCCCCGAAGAGATCGCGGCGCGCTATATCGGGCGGTTCCGCGACAAGATCCCCGATTGGGAAGCCTTCGAGGACGCCAAGACCGAGGGCTACCGCCGCGCCCAGCACCGCTTCATCGGC
>DASYYD010000178.1:0-24511 GCA_035934195.1 Allostellaceae bacterium
GGGTACGGGCGTCGTCGTCAAGGCCAAGCCGAAGACGAAGAAGCCCTCGATGTACAAGGTGCTGATGTTGAACGACGACTACACGCCGATGGAGTTCGTCGTCCACATCCTCGAACGGTTCTTCAACAAAAACCGGCAGGAGGCGACGCGCATCATGCTGCATGTTCACCGGCGCGGCGTCGGAATCTGCGGCGTTTATACTTACGAAGTGGCCGAGACCAAGGTCACACAGGTCATGGACTTCGCCCGGCAGCATCAGCACCCATTGCAGTGCACGCTGGAAAAGGATTAGCTGGAAGGCCGAGGAAGGATAGGCGGGCGTGCTGTCACGCAATCTCGAAAAATCGCTGCACCGAGCGCTCGCGCTGGCGAACGAGCGCCGGCACGAATATGCGACCCTCGAGCATCTGCTGCTGGCGCTGACGGAGGACCAGGACGCCGTCGCGGTATTCCGCGCCTGTAGCGTCGATGTCGACCGGTTGCGCCGCGAGCTGCTCGGCTATGTCGACAACGAGCTCGGCAACCTCGTCGTCAACCAGCACGAGGACGCGAAGCCGACCGCGAGCTTTCAGCGGGTGCTGCAGCGCGCCGCGATCCATGTCCAATCCTCCGGCCGCGAGGAGGTGACGGGCGCCAACGTCCTCGTCGCGATGTTCGCCGAGCGCGAAAGCCACGCCGTCTATTTCCTGCAGGAGCAGGACATGACGCGGTTCGACGCGGTCAATTACATTTCGCACGGCATCGCGAAGGCGCCGGGGCGCTCGGAAACCCGGCGGGTGCAGGGGGCCGACGAGGAGGAACGCGGCGAAAAGTCGCAGAAGCGCAGCCACGACGCGCTCGACGCCTATTGCGTCAACCTCAACAAAAAAGCCAAGACCGGCAAGATCGATCCGCTGATCGGCCGCGAGGCCGAGGTCGACCGGACGATCCAGATTCTCTGCCGGCGCTCGAAGAACAACCCGCTCTATGTCGGCGACCCCGGCGTCGGCAAGACGGCGATCGCGGAAGGCCTGGCGCGCCGCATTGTGCAGCGCGAAGTGCCCGAGGTGTTGCAGGGCGCGACGATCTATGCCCTCGACATGGGGGCGCTCTTGGCCGGCACGCGCTACCGCGGCGATTTCGAGGAGCGCCTGAAGGCCGTCCTCGCCGAGCTCGAGGCGCAGCCCGGCGCCGTCCTTTTCATCGACGAGATCCACACCGTGATCGGCGCCGGCGCGACCAGCGGCGGCGCGATGGACGCCTCCAATTTGTTGAAGCCGGCGCTCGCCGGCGGCGTCATCCGCTGCATCGGCTCGACCACCTACAAGGAGTACCGCAACTATTTCGAGAAGGACCGGGCGCTCGTCCGCCGTTTCCAGAAGATCGACGTCAACGAGCCCTCGGTCGAGGATTCGATCAAGATCCTGCGCGGCCTCAAACCCTATTACGAGCGCCATCACAAGGTGCGCTACACCGCCGACGCGCTGAAGGCGGCGGTCGAGCTGTCTTATCGCTACATCGGCGACCGCAAACTGCCCGACAAAGCGATCGACGTGATCGACGAATCGGGCGCGGCGCAGATGCTGGTGCCGGAAAGCCGGCGGCGCAAGACGATCACCGCCAAGGAGGTCGAGGCGGTGGTCGCGACGATGGCCCGCATCCCGCCGAAGAGCGTCTCGCGCGACGACCGCGAGGTGCTGAAGAACCTCGACCGCGACCTGAAGACGATGGTGTTCGGCCAGAACAAGGCGATCGAGGCCCTGGTGGCGGCGATCAAATTGGCGCGCGCCGGGCTGCGCGACCCCGAGAAGCCGATCGGCTCCTATCTCTTCTCGGGGCCGACCGGCGTCGGCAAGACCGAGGTGGCGCGCCAGCTCGCCCGCACGATGGGGATCGAGATCACCCGCTTCGACATGTCGGAATACATGGAGCGGCATACCGTCTCGCGCCTGATCGGCGCGCCGCCCGGCTATGTCGGCTTCGACCAGGGCGGCCTCCTCACCGACGCAATCGACCAGCACCCGCACTCGGTATTGCTGCTCGACGAGATCGAGAAGGCGCACCCCGACCTGTTCAATATTCTGTTGCAGGTCATGGATTACGGGAAGCTGACCGACCACAACGGCAAGAACGTCGATTTCAGGAACGTCATCCTGATCATGACGACGAACGCCGGCGCGTCGGAGCTGGAACGGAACGCGATCGGCTTCGGCAGCGGCGTGCGCGAGGGCGACGACCAGGAGGCGATCAACCGGCTCTTCACGCCGGAATTCCGCAACCGGCTCGACGCGACGATCTCCTTCGCACCGCTCTCCACCGAGACGATCGAGCGGGTCGTCGACAAGTTTGTGCTTCAGCTCGAGGCGCAGCTCGCCGACCGCAACGTCGCGATCGAGCTCGCCGAAAGCGCCCGCGCCTGGCTCGCCAAGAAGGGCTACGACCGGCTCTACGGCGCGCGGCCCTTGGCGCGCGTCATTCAGGAGCACCTCAAAAAGCCGCTCGCCGAGGAGCTCCTCTTCGGCCGCCTCGCCAAGGGCGGCATCGTGCGGGTCGTCCACAAGGGGGAAGAAGACGCCCTCGGCTTCGAGTTCGAGGAGCGGCCGGCCGCTCCGACGCCGCCGACCCCGCCGAAGGAACCGGCCCTCGTCGAATAGCCGCGCCTCCGCTCCCGATCGATCGCGCGCTTACCCCGCCGGCCCGCGCGTGGCGAACCGCGGCGGAATAAGTGAGAAGCTTTGCCTGTCCGCGCGCGCGGGCATGACCCGCGCATGACGTGAAACAAGGTGCAGACGGCCAGCTCCCGACGCCGGCGTTCTCTCAGGATGACGGAGCCCTCAATCTTCCCGCCGGAACGGTGAGAACTCGGCGAGATTTTCCATCTTGTACGCGATCATCTCGCGCTCGCGGGCGAGGAATTGCGCGACGGCGCGTTGAAAGCCGGGGTCGGGGATGAAGTGCGCGCTGTAGATCGGCACCGGCAGATAGCCGCGCTGGATCTTGTGCGGGCCTTGCGCGCCGGCCTCGACGCGCTTCAGGCCGTGCCCGATCGCGAATTCGATCGCCTGGTAATAGCAGCATTCGAAATGCAGGAACTTGTAGTCGCCGTAACTGCCCCAGTTGCGGCCATAGATCGCCTCTCGGCCCAATAGGTTGAGCGCGCCGGCGACGTAATTTTTACCGCGCCGCGCCATGACGAGGACGACCTTCTCCGGCATGCGCGCGCCGATCAGCTCGAAGAATTTGCGGTTGAGGTAGGCCGAGCCCCATTTACGGTCCGAGGTCGCGAGATAGAATTCGTAGAAGGCGTCCCAATGACGCGACGCGAGGTCGCGCCCGGTCAACACTTCGATCTCGATCCCCGGCGCGAGCGCCTCGCGCCGCTCCTTCTTGACCGCTTTGCGCTTCCTCGAATTGAGGGCGGCGAGATAATCGTCGAAATCGCGGTAGCCCTCGTTCGTCCAGTGGAATTGCTGGCCGAGCCGCTCGAGAAACCCGGCCTCGGCGAGGGCATTCAATTCCTCCGCTTCGGGGAAGTTGACGTGCAGCGAGGAAATCCGCCGCCGCCGCGTCAGTTCGATCATGCCGGCAATCAGCTGCGCGCGCGTCGCGGCGGGCGCCCCCGGCCGCACCAAGAGGCGCGGCCCCGGCACCGGCGTGAACGGCACCGCCGACAAGAGCTTCGGGTAGTAGCGCCCGCCCGCCCGCTCATAGGCGTCGGCCCAGCCGTGGTCGAAGACGTATTCGCCGTAGGAATGGCCCTTGGCGTAGAGCGGCGCGACGCCGGCGACGCCGCCCTCGGGCCCGGCGACCGAGAGATGCTGCGGCGCCCAGCCGGTGCGCGCGATCGCCGAGCCGCTCTCTTCGAGGGCGTTCAGAAACGCGTAGCAGACGCTCGGGTTATCGGGGCCGGCGCAGGCGTCCCAAGCGGCGTCGCCGATCTCGGATATCGCGGTATGGACTCGCACTGTTACCATGCCGTCGCTGTCGTTCATCGCCTCTTGCCGGCCCCATTTCGCCCGGAGGATGAGGATAAGGGTTGCGCCAACGCTGTCCAGAGCCGCCACCGCAGAGGAGCAATATGCGTACCATCGGGCTCATTATCCTCGCCTCCCTGTTGACGCTCGCCCGCGCGCCTGGAGCCGTCGCCCTGACGCTCGAAAATGCGCGGGTCGGCTTCACCGCCGAACGTCTTCTGGTGCTCGACGGGAAAACCTATGTCGGCCGCATCTGGCACATGCCCGGCGCGGAACGACATGAGCAGAGCCTGCAAGGGGTTAACTCTGTCTTCTTCATCCTTCACGACAAGAGTAGCGTCGCCGACATCGTGTTGCCGAAGCTGCACACGGTGGCCGAATTTCCGGCGCCCACGGCGTTGACGATCCTGGAAGATCCCGGACTGTTGCAGCACCCCGTCGGCGGCGAGCGGATCGACGGCATCAGGACGACGAAATACGCGGTCGATTACCGGGCGCCGCAGGGACATGCGACGGGCTATCTATGGCTCAGCCGCGCCGGCATCCCGATCAAGTGCGAGGGCCAATTCCGCGCGCCGCACGGCCGGGTAACGACGATCCGCTGGGAATTGCGCCACCTGCGCATCGGCCCGCAACCCGCCGCCCTCTTCGCCGTGCCGAGGGGCTTCTCGAAGCTGACGCCGGAAGCGCTCGCCCCGCTCCTCGGGTTGCGCCTCGCGCCCCCGCGCGCCCGCTGATCAGAGGTCGAGGACGAGGAGGGCCGAGCGCGAGCGGGCGCGGCAGAGGATGACGAATTCGGCCCTCTCACTCTGCGTCAGGAGGCTGTCGCGATGCACCGGCTCACCCTTCGAGTGATGCCTTCGACAAATCCCGCAACGCCCTAATTCGCATGGTGGATCGATCTCGAACCGGGCCGCGCGCAGGGCCGCGAGGATCGACTGGCCGGGCCCGACCGGATAGAGCTTCCCGGTCGCCCTGTCCCTGACCGCGAAATGGTCGAGGCCGGCGTCGTCGGCCGAATCGGACGGCTCGGCGGCGAAATATTCGCAATGCACGCTCCCGTGGCGCCAATGCGCGCTGGCTTCTCTCACCGCATGCATAAACCCGAGCGGCCCACAGTGATAGAGCTGCGTTCCCGGCCGGTAGGCGGCGAGGAGCCCTTTGATGTCGAGCCCGCACGCCGGGTCGCCGCCGTCGTGATGCAGCACGACCGCGTCCCCGAAAGCTTCGAGCGGCGCGCGAAAGGCGGTGTGGCGCGGGCTGCGCGTGCAGTAGTGCAGCGTGAAGTCGGCACCGAGCGCGGCGAGGCGATAGGCCATCGAAAGCAGCGGCGTCACCCCGATGCCGCCGGCCAGAAGCAGATATCGCGCCCGCCCCTCGACGAGCGGAAAGCGGTTGCGCGGGCGCGAAACGAGGAGCCGGTCGCCGGCCCGTACTCGCCGGTGCAGGAGGCGCGAGCCGCCCCGGCTGCCTGGCTCGGCGAAGACCGCGATCACATAGCGATGGCGCTCGGCCGGGTCGTTGCACAGCGAGAACTGCCGCATGACCGGCCCCGGCAGCAACACGTCGATATGGGCGCCGGCGCTGAATGACGGCAATTCGCCCCCGGCGGGATCGACGAGCTCGTAGCTCTTCGTGCCGATCGCCTCGCGCACGACGCGGTTGACCCGCACTTCCATCGAGTCGGCCATGCGCCTTATGCTAGCATCGCCGCGAGCGACCAGGGGAGGCGAGGATGCAGCTCTACAATTCGATCGGACCGAACCCCAAGGCGGTGCGCATCTTCATGGCCGAGAAGGGCGTCGAATTGCCCAAGATCGAGGTCGACATCCGCGGCGGCGAGAACCGGCAAGGGCCGTATCTTTCGAAGAATCCGAGCGGGCAGTGCCCGGCGCTCGAGCTCGACGACGGCTCGATATTGGCCGAGATCAGCGCGATCTGCGAATACCTCGACGAAGTCGGGCCCGGCCCGTCATTGATCGGCGACACGCCCGAGGAGCGGGCCAAGACGCGCATGTGGACGCGGCGCATCGACCTCAACATCCTCGAGCCGATGGCGAACGGCTTCCGCTTCGGCGAGGGGCTCAAGATGTTCCAGGACCGTATTCATTGCATCCCGCAGGCGGCGGGCGACCTGAAAGAGATCGCGCAGGAAAAGCTCGCCTGGCTCGACGGCCTCATGGGCGACAAACCGTTCATCTGTGGAGGGCGGCTGACGCTGGCCGACGTCCTTCTCTTCGCCTTTGTCGATTTCTTCGCCGGCTTTGGTCAGCCGCTCAATCCAAACCTCAAGCACATCGGCGCCTGGTACGCTCGCATGAAGGCGCGGCCGAGCGCGGCGGCTTAGGCGCGCCCGGGCTCGGGCTGCATCAGCCGCGTGCGTGCTTCGAGACGCGCCCGACGGGCGCTCCTCAGCATGAGGAAAGCCTTTGATGGCATTGAGCAAAGCCCTCATCCCGAGGCGCCTCGCAAAGCGCGGCCTCGAAGGACGCGCGATGCCCCTCCCGGCCTGACGGGGAATGATCACCGATTTGGGCGCAGCGTTTGCGCTCGAAACCGCTCAGGCGGCGTGATCGCCCGGATGCGGCGGGCGGGTGTGCATGTGCACGTTGCGCCCGCCCGCTTCGCTCATGATGCGCAATGCCCTATTCTCGCTGTCGCGATCCTCGCAGCGGGCCCACAAGAGAGCCGCGCCGGCGGCGAGCGCGGCGGTGAAATCCTCGGCATGGCGCGGCGCGGTATAGCGGTCGAAGAGTTCCTTGAGAGCGGCGCCGCCGAGCCCGGCGCCGACCAGCGCCGCGACGGTCGCCGCGATCGGCCCGCCGGAAATCAGGATGATGCCGGCGATCGTCAGCGGGCCGATGTATTTGAGTTCGTCGCCGAGCCCGGCCGGCACCAGCTTCGCCTCCTCGCCGGCCGCCTCGCCCGCCGTCGCGAGCGCATCGTGCGAGGCGAGGACCGACAGATCGCTCGATGCGAAGCCGGCGGCGAGCAGCCCCGATACCGCAGCGCGGAAATGCGCCCGATCGGGAAACGAGGCGACCGCCTCGCGGACCGCCGCAGGGGTGGACGCGGCCTCGCTCATCTGGGCCCTCCCATCATGGCTCTCGCGGCCTCATGCTAGCCGCAAACACCCGCCCGCGTCTGCCGGCTTCCACCGGCGCGCCGACGCCGGGGGAGCCCCGCGCCGAAACCGCCTCGCCGGTCATGGCGCAATACCACGCGATCAAGAGGGCGAACCCGGGCTCGCTGCTTTTCTTCCGCATGGGGGATTTTTACGAGCTCTTCTTCGACGACGCGGTCGCCGCCGCGCCGGCGCTCGACATCGCGCTGACGAAGCGCGGCAAGCACGAGGGCGCCGACATTCCGATGTGCGGCGTGCCCGTCCACACCGCCGAAGCCTATCTCGCGCGCCTCATCCGCGCCGGCTTCAAGGTGGCGATCTGCGAACAGGTCGAGGATCCCGCCGAAGCGAAGCGCCGCGGCCTCAAGGGGCCGCTCAGGCGCGCCGTCGTGCGCACCGTCACCGCCGGCACCTTGACCGAGGAGGGCCTGCTCGACTCGCGCCGGCACAATTACCTGGCCGGGGTCGCCGAGGCGGCGGGCGCGCTGGGGCTCGCCTGGCTCGATCTGTCGACCGGCGATTTCGCGCTGATGCCGACGGCCGAGCCCTCGCTTGCCGGCGACATCGCGCGCCTCTCGCCAGGCGAGATCCTCGCGCCCGAGCGCCTTGTCGGGCGGCCGGCATTGGCGCCCCTGTGGGCCGATTGGCGGGGCGTCCTGACGCCGCTCCCCGACGCCCGTTTCGAGAGCGAGGCGGCGCGCCGACGCCTCGAATCCTTCTACGGCGTCGGCGCACTCGACGCCTTCGGCGGGTTCACCCGCGCCGAGATCGCCGCGGCGGGGGCGCTCGTCGATTACGTCGGCGCGACGCAGGGCGGGCAGAACCCCAACCTCGCCGCCCCGCGCCGGGTGACGCCCGGCTCGGTCATGCAGATCGACGCGGCGACGCGGCGCAACCTCGAGCTGACCCAAACCCTTTCCGGCGAGCGCAAGGGCAGCCTCCTCTCGGTCATCGACCGTACCTTGACCGCTGCCGGCGCGCGGCTTCTCGCCGAGCGCCTCTCGGCGCCCTTGACCGACCCCGCCGCGATCGAGGCGCGGCTCGATGCGGTGCAGTTCTTTCTCGACCGGCCCGAGATCCGCGAGCGGCTGCGGCAGGCGCTCGCGCATTCGCCCGACATCGAACGCTCGCTCGGCCGCTTGACGCTCGGGCGCGGCGGCCCGCGGGATCTGGCGCAATTGCGCGGCGCGCTCGCCCGCAGCACCGGCTTGCGCGAGCTTTTCGCGGCGCCGGGCCTGGTGCCGTTGCCGCCGATCCTGGCGCAAGCGGTGGCGCAGCTCGGCGACCACCAGGAACTGGTCGGCCGGCTTGGCTTGGCGCTCGCCGAGGAGCTGCCGTTCTTCGCCCGCGACGGCGGCTTCATCGCACCGCAATATTCGCACGAACTCGACGAGCATCGCGAATTGCGCGACGACAGCCGGCGGCGGATCGCGGCATTGCAGGCGCGTTATGCCGGCGACAGCGGGATCGCCGCGCTCAAGATCCGCCACAACAACGTCATCGGCTATTACATCGAAGTGGGCGCGCAGCACGCGGGAAAGCTCGGACCCGAGTTCATCCACCGGCAGACGATGGCGGGCGCGCAGCGCTATACGACCGGCGAATTGGCCGAACTCGAATCGCGCATCGCCACCGCCGGCGAGCGCGCGCTCGCCTTGGAATTGAGCATATTTGACGAGTTGGTCGGCGCGGTGCTCGCCGAACGGGCGAAGATCGCCGTCGCCGCCGCCGCGCTCGCCTCCCTCGACCTCGCTTCCGCCTTGGCCGAGCGCGCGCAGGAGGACGGCTGGGTGCGCCCCGTCGTCGAGGCCGGCACCCGCTTCGAGGTCGGCGGCGGCCGCCATCCGACCGTCGAGGCGGCGCTCGCGCGATCGGCCGACGGCGGCCGCTTCGTCGCCAACGACTGCAACCTCGGCGACACGCGCATCTGGCTCGTCACCGGCCCCAACATGGCGGGCAAGAGCACTTTTCTGCGGCAGAACGCGCTTTTCGCCGTGCTCGCCCAGATGGGTTCCTACCTGCCGGCGGCGAGCGCGCGCATCGGCGTTGTCGATCGCCTGTTCAGCCGCGTCGGCGCCGCCGACGATCTGGCGCGCGGCCGCTCGACCTTCATGGTCGAGATGGTCGAGACCGCCGCGATCCTCAACCAGGCCAGCGAAGGCGCCCTCGTCATCCTCGACGAGATCGGCCGCGGCACCGCGACCTTCGACGGCCTCTCGATCGCCTGGGCGGCGCTCGAGCACCTGCATGAATTGAACCGCTGCCGCGTCCTCTTCGCGACGCATTACCACGAGCTGACGGCGCTCGCCGCGAAATTGCCGGGCCTTGCCTGCCACACGATGCGGGTCAAGGAATGGCGGGGCGAAGTGGTGTTTCTGCACGAGGTCGCGCCCGGCGCGGCCGACCGCTCCTATGGCGTCCATGTGGCAAAGCTCGCCGGGCTGCCGCGGGCGGTGACGGAGCGCGCCGAGGAGGTGCTGGCGATCTTGGAGAAGGGCGAAGAGGGCGGTGGATTGGCGCGCCTCGCCGACGATCTGCCGCTCTTCAGCCTCGCCCGCGAGCGCGCCCGGCCTCAGCGTCAATCCGCAGCCGAGGCGTTGTTGAGCGAGGCGCGGCCCGACGAATTGACCCCGCGCGAGGCGCTCGAACTGCTTTATCGCCTCAAATCGCTGGTTGCCGATGGTTGAGCACTACCAAGCCCCTCGTCCTACCGGCGAAAGCCCGCATCCATGGCGCCGATCGGTCCCGGCTTTTGCCGGGACCGCGGAAAATTTTTCAGCAGCCGCTTCGGAAGCGGTGGCCTGACACTCGTCGCCCATCACCGGAGAATCATATGTCATTTTTCGATCGGCTTCCCGCACATTGGAAGCACCTGACACTATACGATTATTTCGAGCAGATCGGCTTTCGCATCCTGATATTCTTCATCTCGCTGATCATCATCCATTCGCTTATCCTGATCGGCATAAAGCTCGGCCAGGATTTCACCGAAGGCGTATTGTTCCGCGAGACCCAGGTCATGAAAGAGGCGTTCGGCCTCATTCTGACGGTCATCATATTATTGGAGTTCAACCATTCGATCGTGTCGGCGATGCGCGCCCATACCGGCGCCATTCAGGTGCGCATCGTCGTGATGATTGCGATCATCGTCATGGCGCGAAAGTTGATCCTGCTGGACTATCAGGCGGCAAAGCTAGAGACGCTGTTGGGTTATGGCGGGCTGGCATTGGCGCTCGGCATCGTCTATTGGCTCGTCATCGACGCCGAACGGCCGCGGCGGCGCCCGAACCCGCCGCCGCAATGAGCAGATTGTCAATGCGAGGTGCGCCGCGGCACTCCCGCCCAGATTCTTGCGCTTCGCTCGCAATGGCAACCGTGCCGGTCAGCGCGCCTGGAACTGCGTCGCGCCGAACAAGTTTTCGCGCTCGGGATCGCCGATCTGGCCGCTCCGCGCGCGCTCGGCGGGCACCGCGCAGCACCGCTCGACGGCGGGCCGCGCGGCAAAGCGGGCGTGCCGGCGCTTGACCGCAGGATAGTCGGCGAGGTCGATGCCGCGCCGTTCCGGCTGCCGCACCCAAGGGAAGGCGGCGATGTCGGCGATCGAATATTCTTCGCCCGCGAGGTAGGGAGCCTCCGCGGGGCGGTGATCGAGCACCCGGTGCAGCCGCTTCACCTCGCTGGTGTAGCGTTCGATGCACAAGGCACTTTTCGACCGCATAAGGCGAAGTCGTTGTGCTGGCCGAACATCGGCCCGACCCCGCCCATCTGAAACATCAGCCATTGCGGACAATGTATCGCGCCGCCGGGTCTTTCGGGATCAGCCGGCCCCCCCGGCGCCGCAGAGGCACCTGCCGGCCGTCTTGTCGGTCATTGCCCGCGGTCCTCCTGCGCCAGATGCCGCAATACCTGCTCGCCCGCGCCATAGCCTTGCCACTGCGCTCGCGGCTCCATGCCGAGCCGCTCGTAAAACCCCTTCGCCGGGTTCCAAGTGAGGACGTTGAAGTGGAGTCGGCCATAGCCGCGCTCGACGGCAATCGCCGCGAGCCGCGCCAGGAGCGCCCGCCCGACCCCCCGTCGGCGCGCCACCTCACGCACATAGAGGTCTTCGAGAAACATGCCGGGCCGCCCGAGCCAGGTCGAAAAGACCGGATAGAAGAGCGCGAAGCCGACGGGCTCGCCGTCGAGGGAAGCGAGGAGCGCCTCGAAAGCGCGCTCGCGCCCGAAGCCGTGCCGCACGAGATCCGCCTCGGTCGCGACGACCGCGCCCGGCGCCCGCTCGTACCGCGCCAGTTCGCGCACCAGCGCGAGGATCAGCCCGGCATCCTCGGCTCTCGCAAAGCGTATCGCGATATCGCCTTTCACCCGCCGCTCCGGTCGCTCGATACCCGCGCGAGCTTAGCGGCGCGGCCTTTCGCAAACAACGCCGCGCGGCGATAATCGGCGCACGACCAGCGGGAGGGAAAGATGGCGAATGGAGAGCGACCGCAGGCGATCATCGCCGCCGAGGTGCCGGAGAGCCGGCCACCCTATGGCTATCCCGAGCCCTACGGCAGCCGGGTGCGGGCCGCCGGACGGATGCGGCGGCCGCTCGGCGAGGTGTTCGGCCTGACCAATTTCGGAGTCAATTTGACCCGCCTGCCGCCGGGCGCGCTCTCGGCCTTGCGCCACACGCATACCCGCGAGGACGAGCTCGTCTACATCCTCGAAGGCGAGCCGACGCTCGTCACCGGTGCCGGCGAGACGCGGCTGCACCCCGGCATGTGCGCCGGCTTCAAGGCGGGCTCGGGCAACGCCCACCACCTCGTCAACCGCGGCGACAAGGACGCCGTTTTTCTCGAGATCGGCGACCGCGACCGCGGCGACACGGTCGTCTATCCCGACGACGATCTGGGCCGCGCCCTGTCGCCCGAGGGCCGCCGCATCTTCGTCCACCGCGACGGCTCGCCGTATTGAGGGGCTCTTTTCACTGCCGTCCCGGCGAAGGTGGGGGTGACAGGGAAAATGTCAGAACCGGCCGGCGCCGAAGGGCGCGATGTCGATCGAAGGGGGCCGGCCGGCGACGAGGTCGGAGACGATCTTGCCGGTCATCGGCGCGCCGGTCATGCCGACATGGCCATGGCCGAAGGCGTAGATGACGTCGGGGGAGGCGCGCGAGGGCCCGAGAACCGGCAGCGAGTCGGGCAGGCTCGGCCGGTGCCCCATCCACAGCGAAAGCCGCTTCTCGGGATAGTCGCCGACAAGACCCGGCAAGAGCTTCCTGCCCTGTTCGAGGAGTATCCTGGCGCGCCGCCAATCGGGCGGCGCGTCGAGCCCGGCGAGTTCGACCGTGCCGGCGAAGCGCAAGCCGGTGTCCATCGGCGTCGCCACGAACTTACCCTCGGCGTCGGCGACCGGCAGCCGCGGCATCACCTCGGGGTCGCGGATCATCAGGTGATAGCCGCGCTCGGTCTCGAGCGGCACGCGGTCGCCGAGCGAGAGGGCGAGCGGCTTCGAATAGGCGCCGGCGCAGACGATTGCGGCGTCGGCCGGCAGCTCGCCGCGGTCGCTCGCAATCGCGACGAGCCGGCTGCCGTCAAGCCGGAACCCGGTCGCCGCCGCCGGCACTACCTCGCCTCCCTGCCGGCGAAAGGCGGCGAGGAGCGCCTCGACGAGGGCGAGCGGGTTCGAGGTGTGGCCGTTCTCGCGCACCAAGACGGCGCAACCGTACTCGCGCGAAACGGTCGGCTCAAGCTGGCGCAGCTCGTCGGCGTCGAGGGTGTCGAACGCGACGCCGTTGTCGCGCCGCAGATCCCAGGCGAGGCGGTCGCCGGCGAGCGCTTGCGCCGAGCGGTAGAGGTAGAGGTGGCCGCGCTGGTGCACGAGCGCCTCGGCGCCGGCCTCGGCGACGAGCGGCTTCAAAGAAGCGAGCGTCGGCCCCAGGAGCGCCCGCAAGGCGCGGGCCTGGGCGCGCACCTTGTCGGGCGTCCCGGCGCGCACGAAGCGCCAGAGCCAGGGCGCGATCGCGGGCAGATAGGCGGGCCGCAACGCCAAGGGGCCGAGCGGGTCCGCGAGCCAGCCCGGCACTTTCCACACGACCCCGGGCAATGACACCGGCGTCACCGAGGAACCGTTGAAGCAGCCGGCATTGCCGAAGGAGGCGCCATGGCCCGGCTCGCCCCGCTCGATAAGAAAGACGCTGTGGCCGTCCCGCTGCAAATAGCTCGCCGCGCACACCCCGACCATGCCGGCGCCGATGACGCCTACCCGTTTGCCGCTTGTTGCCGCCACCGTCGCCTCCCTCAACGCCACAGCCGCCGGCTCGCCAGCACGGCGCCTTGCGACAAGGCCGTGAGCTTCGCCCAGGCGATGTCGGGATGGATGCGCCCGCCGAGCCCGCAATCGGTCGAGGCGATGACGCGCTCGCGCCCGACGAGCTTTGCGAAGCGCTCGATGCGGTCGGCGACGAGCTCGGGGTGCTCGACGACGTTCGTCGCGTGGCTGACGACGCCCGGCAGGATCAGCCTGCCGTCCGGCAGCTTCACCTCCTCCCAGACGCGCCATTCGTGCTCGTGCCGCACATTGCCGGCCTCGAAGGAATAGGCCGCGACATCGACCCTCAGCATCACTTCGACGAGGTCGCGAAACGGGATGTCGGTCGTGTGCGGCCCGTGCCAGCTGCCCCAGCACAAATGAAAGCGCAGCCGCTCGCGCGGCAGGCCGCGGATCGCGTGATTGAGCGCCTCGACCCGCAGCATCGTGAAGCGACGGTAGTCATCGACCGAGGGCTCGGGATTGATCAGGTCCCAATTCTCGGCGATCGCCGGATCGTCGAATTGCAATACCAGCCCCGCCTCGACGATCGCCTTATATTCTTCCCGCATCGCCTCGGCGCAGGCGAAGACGAATTCCTCCTCGCTCTTATAGTACGCGTTGCCGATGCGCGAGGCGCTGCCCGGGCCGATCGCCGACATGAAGCCTTCCTCGATGCCCGCAGCGGCGAGCGCAGCCTTGAAATTGCCGATGTCGGCGCCGATCGCCGCGTGGCCCTCGTAGGTGATCGGGCCGACGCAGACGGGCGCGGGCGCGCGGTAGCCCATCGAGGCGCCCGAACTCGGATCGGCATAGGCGGCGGCAAAGCGGGCGCGCTCGCGGCGGTCGGCGAAATTCGTCAAAACGAGCGCCCCCGGGCGCGAGCGCCGCGGCGTCCCGTCATAGGATCCGTCCGGGTCGGGCGCGAGGCCGCCGAGGCGCGCGAAGGAATAGCTGCGCCAGGCGCCGTAATTGAGCTTCAAGGCGGTCGCCTTGCCGTATTCGCCGTCGCCGGGAATATCGATGCCGAGCGCCCTCTGGCGTAGGACGACCTCGCGCACGGCGGCGGCGAGCGTCGCCGCCAAGGCGGCGTCATCGCCGCCGCCTGCCTCGCGCGCCTGGTTCGCCGCGATCAGCGCGTCGGGCCGCGGCAAGCTGCCGGCATGGCTCGTCAGAATGTGGTCGCGGCTCGCCCGCATCCCTTCCCTCCCTTGGCGACAGGAATTACGGAATTGAATTACGGTGACACTTCACTTTATTCGATCCAGCGCTCCTTAGGTCTTATACGGCCTTGGCAGCCGGGGCAGCGCAAAATCGTGAGTTAGGTGAAGTGTCACCGTAATTCGGGTGGGGGTTGACGCGGGCGGCCGGCGGCCGCATTCCTC
Source organism: Allostellaceae bacterium (assembly GCA_035934195.1). Taxonomy (GTDB): domain Bacteria; phylum Pseudomonadota; class Alphaproteobacteria; order ATCC43930; family CGMCC-115725; genus AP-15. The sequence goes on from DASYYD010000178.1 coordinate 14,751, forward strand.
GACCATGAACGATGCACGGCCCGCGGCGACCTCGCCCGCCCCCCTGCCCCCGAGCGGTACCGCGCCCGGTTTCCGCTTTTACGACAACCGCCAGAAATACCTGCTTTTCGTCAACACCTGCGGCGAGAAATGGGTGATCGCGCAGCGCGTCGCGCTGGAGCTCGCGAACATCCACCCGCGCCCGCCGGCCGTGCGCATCTTCGACGCCGGCACCGGCGACGGCACCGTGTTGGCGCGGGTCATGCGCGCGATGCACGCCCGCTTTGCGACGATGCCGTTCTATGTCGTCGGCAAGGAGATCAGCCTGGAGGATCTGCGCCTCGTCCTCGACAAGATGCCGGACCGGCTCTTCGAGCACCCGGCGACCGTCCTCGTCTTGACCAACATGTACTATACCGAGGCGCCGACCCTGACGCCGCGCAGCGTGACCGCGGCGACGACGATGGTGTGGCACGAGCTGGCGCTCGAGGGCGCCACGGCGCACGAATTCGAAACCCAGATCACGCAGTTGCAGCCGTTTCTCGCCGAGCACTGGCGCGCGCGCATGTCGCGCACGAGCGGCAACCCCGTCTACGAAAAGCCGGTCGTGCTCGTCATCTACCGCGACGACCACAAGTTCCTCTTGGACCAGGTGCGCCCGCGCCGGGGCCAATGCCGCGCCGACTACGACCTCGTCATCGCCTCGCAGCCCTACCGCGCGCGCGCGCCCCTCGAATTCAAGGCCGAGCGGGTGATCGCCCCGCTCGCGAAGAGCCTCGCCCCCGGCGGCCGGCTTCTCGCCATCCATTCGCACGGGGCCGACCCGGGGCTCGAGATCGTCCAGCGGATCTGGCCCGGCGAGAACCCCTTCACGACCGACCGGCGCGCGCTCCTCAAGGCGGCGAAGGCGGCGCTCGGCCCCTCGGGCCGCGACCTCAACTTTGCCGCCTATGCCGACGCGCGCGCGCTCTTCCGCTACGACATGCACACGCTTCCGAGCGAGATCGGCGACACGATCGGCACCTCGACGCTCTTCGCCGCGTGGAACGCCGCGATCTATGTGGCGCAGGTCGAAGACCAACGCCTCTCCGAGGCGATTCTCGGCGGCGCCTATCTGGAGGCGACGAAGGCGGTGTTGCAGAAATACGGCGGGCTGTGGTTCTGGGACGAAAGCTTCGTCATCTCGCGGAAGCAGGGCCTCGGCTGAGGCGACCCCGGAGGGCGGGCTCGATTTCGTCGAGCGCGGCGCCGAGCCGCCGCGCCGGCCGCCGCAAATCGCGCCGCGGCGACAGTGGCCTCGGCCGAGGCGCTCACCGGCGCAGGCGCGTCAGCCGCCAGACGAGCGAGCCCGGATAGGCGAGGCGGCGCAGGCCCAGATAGAACAGGCCGAGGCCGACGAGCGCCAACAGGCCGAACACCGCCAGCGCGGCCGGGTAGAGCCGGCCCAGATGCACCGCGACATCCGTGATGTTGTAGCCGGAGCCGGCGGCGTGGCGCACGGCCAGGAAGACGACGCCGGGAACGCCGATCGCGGCCATGATCGCCCCGACGCTGCGCAGGGTGTAGGCAAAGGTGCGGTTTCGAAAGTAGCTGCGGTTATTCACCGCGCATGTCCCTCAAAGGCGATCGAATTGGCCTCGGCCGTCGGCTTGACTGGCCGGTGCCCGGCTTTATACGATACGCACGCCGAAGCGACGACAAAACTCCGCCAACGCGGCATTCGCGCGAACCATCGAGATTTCGTCATGCCCCCTCCGCCGCCCGTCAGCCGCCTGTTGCCCTCGCTCGCCGCAAGCGGCCCGCTGCCGGACGAAACCAAGGTGACGCTCTCAATGGGCGAAGTGCGCGCACTGCTCGACCGGGCGCTCGCGGCGGTCGAGGTCGACGAGAACTGGTATCTGCGGCAATATCCGGACGTGCGCGACGGCATCGCGCGCGGCGCCAACCAATCGGCGGCGGAGCATTACCGGCACCACGGGTATCTCGAGAGCCGGCTGCCTTCCGATCCGGCGATCGACGAGGACTGGTACCGCGCGAGCAACCCCGACGTCGCCACCGGCATCCGCCAGGGTAAATTCCGCACGGCGAAAGAGCATTACATACGGAACGGCTACAGCGAGGGCCGCGCGCCGCAAGCCGAGACGTCAGGCGGCGCGGCGGCCGCGGCCCCGTTCGTCCCGCGGCCGCGGTTCTGAAGCGTAGTGTCCAGAGCCGGGCGTCCACCAAACCGGAATGCGTATGAGGAAATGCGACGCCGGCAGCTTCACCTCACAGTTTCGGTGAGCGAAAAAGGGCGCGGGCCCGGTGGACGTGGAATAGCCTCGCGCGGAGCTAGCAAATATCGAGAGCAGCCATGCGCATCGCAGAATTAACCTTCATCAAAATGCACGCGACCAACTGCCAATTGCAGTTCGCAGTTGATTCCCCCCTCCCAGGCATGGCAGCGGACTCGTGCGAGCTCGGCGTGGTGGGATGGGCGGCAGGCGAGAGCGGTCCACTGGAGAGTATGACCGCGTATACCAACTCCGATAGCCGAGCGCTACATATTGCGAGGCAGCATCGCCCCGATCTGCCCGTAACCCGGTCCGCAGAAGATCATTTCGGATACGCGACGATTCTTAACCTGAGGAACCTCGGCTTCCCGCAAATTATTGAGCTTCGCGGGAGGATACCCGGCGAGCCTTTGGAGCTCTCTCTCTGCACTCTCGGCATCAAATACGAAGATACTCGTATAAGGTCAAGTAGGACGCCATTAATCATCACGTCTCTGGGGAGGTCCGGATCCACCTACCTTATGAGTCTGCTTTCCGGACATCCGAGCATCGCTACTCCTAGCTCGTTCCCTTACGAGGAAAGGATAGCCTGTTATTTTGCAGACAATTATCGCTCGATAACCCGAGCGCCCGTGACGGAGCTCGGCTTGTCACGCCATTGGGGCAAAGGGCATCGGTCCTTTCCGTCGAACGAGGCATTGTGTGCCGACAGCCTGAGACGATTTCAACCCGCTATCCGCTACGCGCTCACCTCGGAGGTATTGAGATCTTGTGCAGCGAATGCGAGGCGGCTCGTTGATCTCCACTATTCCTATCTTGCCGGAAGATCGGTTATCCAGGCTCCGGTCTTCGCTGAAAAAATGGAGGGCGCATTTTTTTACCAGGAGGTCCTCAATTCCGTATATGACGATATGTTCGAGATAATACTAATACGCGACTTTAGAGACGTCTTTGTCTCGGCAATGCGCTTTAACCAAAAGCGGAATTATTACGCATTTGGGGCTGAGCAGGCCGCTACTGAGGAGGAATGGGCTCGAAACTTCGCCGAGGAGGTAAAGCAAATCGCGGAGGCATCACAAGATCGTTCGAGCGCTCTTGTCGTCAGGTATGAGGAGCTGGTGTCTCGCCCCTCTGAGGTCCTTCGGCATATTCTCGGTGCTTTCAGCCTCGCAAATGCGGAAGATATTATCAACGGCTGTATGCGGAAAGCAGCGGCGTCTGATAACGAGCACCACAGGACATCCGTGTCTGCGGAGGCGTCGATTGCACGCTGGAAAAATGATTTGCCTCGCTCGCTGACTGCGGTGCTCAATAGTGAGTTACGTGAACCTTTGGGGTACTTTGGATACGAGATGGAGTGAGACGACCGGGCTAGGCTCGCTGGTCACCTCGCTCAACGGGGGGCCGGCTCTAATCAGTCGTGGAATTGCGGCTCGGAGATGAACGACACACGGAGCGAACACCATGGCCGGGTCTGTGGATGTTGCGAATGCCTTTGAAGTCAGTGGTTGGGCCCTTTGCGAAGACCTCCGCACCGCTGACCGGGTCATCATTGAGGTGGATGGGATTGAAATCGCACGGATAGGATGTTCAGGCTTCCGAAAAGACCTCTTGGAAGCAGGTATCGGAGATGGGAATTCCGCGTACCGATTCCTGTTTCCCGGGATCCTCGGTTTTGAAAAACCGGCGACCCTTGCGGTGCGATCGGTATCGACTGGTGCGCTCCTAGGTCCCGGTCCTGTAGCAATAAAGAAGCCTCTGCAGGATGCTATTTCGCGGCTCGCGCTGGCAGACGGCGTTCCATACGCAGCAGCAGCCTGGTCAGCCCCGAGTGAGGGCGACCGGATCGAAGTACGCGGGCGGGCGCTCGCTCCGCGAGGGGCCGCCCTGGGTGTCCGCCCGATCAGCGGTTCGCGGGTCCGAATTCGAAACGTCGAATTCAGTAAGACCTCCGAAGGCGCATTTTTTGACGATGCAATTCAGCTTTACAATTTTTTATTCGTGGTAGAGACGGCGCTGGCTTCCGGGCGTAAAATTTTCGCGTTTGAGTTGACCGACTCTAATCGGGCCTCCATCTCAAGCCCAGTTCCCCCGGTGGCCCAGTTTGCGATCCCCTCTTCTCGGGAGTGGCTTTCTCCACCTCCCGTGGCAAACATGATCCGCACGTCGGGCGAGAAGGCAACAGAAGAAACCTTCTTTGTCGCCGGTACATCCATCGCCTATGCACTCCATTCAATCATCGCCGACTTCTTGCCTCGTAACGGCCCGGTTACCATATTGGATTGGGGCATCGGCTGCGGTCGCGTGGCGGTGCCGCTCAAAAGGGCGATGCGCCCGACGGCGGACATCATCGGTCTGGATGTGGATGATGTTAACGTTAGCTGGTGCAGAGAAAGCCTTCCGGATATTGAAGTCAAACTCTGTAATTTTTTTCCTCCACTGGGACTCTCCTCAAACTCGATAGACGTCGCTTACGGAATTTCCGTCATGACGCACCTAACCGACGCGGCTCAACATGTGTGGCTTCGCGAACTTCATCGAGTACTGAAACCTGGCGGGCTCTGCATTCTTTCGACGCACGGTGAGATCTCCCTTGGGGTGTCTCGTATTCGTGATCCAGCAATCTACCGTGACCTTGAGCTATTCGGAATCTCGGATAGAACACCAGACAGAAATCTCGGCGAAAAACTGAGATTAAGCGGGTACTACAGGGCGACCTTCCAACTCCGCAGCCAGGTAGAGGCTGCTTGGTCCGACGATCTAAAAGTCATCGCCTACTACCACGGCGGGAACGGGGTGTTCCAGGATCTAGTAATACTAAGAAAAGAGTAGAAACTCCTAGCTAGGCCCGTCTTGACCGAGTTTCTCCCTGCTGCTATGGGGCGCCCACGATGGCAATCGGCACGCGTACTAAATCGCGGTCCAGGGTGCCGCCGCAGTCACCGTGCGAGAACCGGAAACGGGTGAAGTAGAGATAGGCCGTTTTCCCGACTACTTCAAAATTACTCGACGTGCTTCGCGGGTCGAGGACGGATGGGTAGGCGATCAGAGCGCGACCCGTGCACGTGCCACTGGTCGCGACAGGTTCGCGCACCAGCATCCGAGGGTCTGACCAGCTCAATAGGTCGGTACTATCCGAAAACATGATCGCGGGATTGGGCCCATCCTGTTCCGTCAGCGCAATGAAGCGATTGGTCGGGGGATTTAGGAACAAGCTCCAGACGTGGCTTTTCAGCGCGGCAGGAGCGAGCACTTCGCAGCCCCGCTCACTAGCTCGACCGCGGTAGGGATTCCCCAAGCGAATGTCAAAATGGAACCCGCCCCACGCTCGCCATGAGCGCGGGCGCGTGAGGCTGCGGGTCCGCAGCAGGCAGACCCCGCGCCTTTGGGGACCGGACGGTCCTGCGAAGACCACTGCGTAATAATAAGCGCCGAGTTTTACGATGTTGCTTGGGTTGAAGTAGCCTACCGGGTGTCCAACCGCTGGATCAAAGCGTCGAATGGGTGCGGCCACCAACCCCTCTGTGGTGAAGTGAAAACCTCCATCGGTCGAGATCTCTGCGGTAGCGGCATTATACCAGCATCTAAAATAGGCCCGGCTTGGGCAGAGCGACGGACGCCGGTTCGCTTGAAATTCGTCGTGCGCGAGCGCGTACACCGTCCTCCCGTCATCGGTCCAGAAGCTGCTGAGCCATTGCCGATCGTTAAACTGCGCCGGGTCGTCGTTGCCGGTGCCCTCGAACACAACATGGCAGTCACGTTTTACGGAATCGAGACTACGACCAATCGAAGCATAATTCACGAACGTGGAAGCAAACAGGTGCACCCGCCCCTCGGCATCCCGGAAGGCGCGTGCCGGTGCGTCCGGAGTATCGTCAGGGCGGCAGGCATCTCGGGAGTGCGAAAATACCGCCTGCTCAGGCCCGGTGATCTTTATGGCCAGCTGCGCGGCGCGACCGAAGGGGGTTAGCATCAGCACGGCGAGGGACAGCGCGGCAACCGTCTCACCTATTGCCCAACGCTGGCGCAACATTTTTAGACTGCCGCTAGAAATTCCGCCAGCCCGCCGATCTTCTGCGCGATATCGAAGCGCGCGCGGAAGCGTTCGGTAAGGCCGCGGAACGCCTTCGAGCGCACCTCCTCTGCATCGAGCGCCCGCAATACGCGCACGGCATCCGCCGCGTTCGCCGCGCCGTGGCACAGGATGCCGCTGCGCCCGAGAAAATCGGTCACTGCCGTCGTCTCGCTGAAGGCGAGGACCGGCACGCCGAGCACCAGCGCCTCGGCCAGCACCAGCGGGTTCGGGTCCTCGCGCGAGGACAGAAAGAACAGGTCGAAGCGGCCGATATATTTGTACGGGTTGTCCACCCCGCCGGTCACATAGAGGTTGGGCAATCGCTGTTGCGCATACTCGGCGAGGACCGGGTTGTCGGGCGCGTCCCTCTCGTCCCAGTTGCCGACCCAGACGAAATCGTGCCCGGGGCAGGCCGCCGCCGCCGCGAGGAAAATGTCGGCGCCCTTGCGCGGGCTCGCATGGCCGCACATACCGATGGCGAGCCGCCGGCCCCAATCGATGCGGCCGCCGGCGGCGTTCGCTACGGGCGCGTCCTCGTCGGCGAGCCGCGCCATTTCCTCGGCGTCGATGGCGATGCCGAAATCGAAGACGCGCTCGGGGACAAAGCCGTAAACTGCCTCCAGATCCTCGCGCAGATCGCCGGCGGCGAGCACGACGGCGTCGCAGAGCGCCAGGATCTCGCGCTTCGTGAGGTCGATCTCGAACATCCGGCGCAACGAATCCGCCTTTTCGTGAACGTGCAGTACCGCGCTCAGCCCGGCCGCTTTGGCCGCGACGACATATTCCGAGGCGGCGGCCGAGTTGACATAGACGAGGTCGGACGGATCCTCGGCGATCGCCTTCTCCGCCGCCGCGAGCCGTTCGGCGAAGGGGACGCGGTGCCGCTCGTTCCGGTAGTCGATCACCGCGACGTTGCCGGCGCCGACGCGCTCCCTCAGCCACGGGACGAGCGGCCCGTCCGACAGGCACAACACCCGCACGTCTTCGCGCTCTTGCAAAGCCGCGGCGATGAGGCCGCCGACCTTGGGCGCGCCGGTGCGGGTCGCCTCGTGCAGCACGACGAGGATGCTCATGCGCCGCCCTCCGCCGCCGGCCGCCACACGATGCGGTAGCCCATCTCTTTGACGAGGTTGCCGACGACGCGCTCGACGCCGTGCGCCAACTGCCCGTCCATATGCTCCTCGACCGAGATGTCGCCGCCATACTCCCATTCGCTCTGCTTGAGCCGGTCATAGAGCCGCTCGAGGATCTCGCCCCGGATCAGGAACATCGTGCCGGAGAGGTATTCGGTGCCGCGGTTGCCGGGGCTGATCTCGAAGCGGTCGAGCAATGCCTCGAAAACAGCGGCGTTGTCGCCGAGCGTCGTCTCGCGGTATTGCGCCGCGCCGACGAGCCCCACGGTCGGGTCGTCGCGGAACATCGCGACGCATTGCTGCACCGTCTCGCGGCTGCCGGCGAAGGCGGAGAGCAACGCGCGGCGCCAGTGCGTCGCCTGCTCCTCGGGAATGTGCGGGCTCTTCTTCGAATGCACCAGCGCGAAGAGCCGATATTTGCCGAAATCGACATTATCGAGCAGCCGCACGAAGCCGCCGATGTCGCGCCCGTTGTCGTTCGACAGCTGGACGAAGGCGTCTGGGCACATCTCGCGGATCTCGCGATGCAGGCCGGGACTCCAGGCCTCGTCGACGAGATTGATGAAGACATCGCGCGAGACGGCCTCGAAATTCTTCGCGAAGGATGCGAGCTCGGGCCACAGGTCGGGGTAGAAGATGTGCATCAGCACGCACACCTCGGCCTTCTCGGCGGCGTGATCGAGCGCGAGCGGCGCCTCGCGCGTCGGCAGGTCGAGCGGCGGCATCAGGTTCAGATGGAACTGCCAGCGGCCGATCTTGCGGTTTTCCGCCCTTCCCTGCTGCAGGTAGTGGCAGAACAGCACGGGGAAACTTTCGCCGAGCACGGCGAGGTCGGGGTTGAACGTCAGATACTCGTCGGCGAAGAAGCCGAGCGGCACGTCGCGCAGCCGCATCCCCTTCGCCACGAGCAGCTCGCGCGGGGTGCCGAAGCGGCCCTCGAGCCTGCCGTACTCGCGGTAGTGCGTCGCCACCTGCGCGTCGTTGAGCATCCCGAGATCGGGATAGCTGGCGCGATAGAAATCGGGGTCGACATCCGCCGCGACGGCGACGGCCGCGCGAAGCCATTCCAACAGCCTGCGGCCGAGCGGCCGCCGCAGATGGGGGTGGCTGCGGAGAAGTTCCTCGTCCGGCGCGGCAAAGAAATGCTCAAGCGCGGTCGCAGGCCCGCCGTTCGCGCGCTGCGCGTTGTAAACCCCGGCGCAGAACATCTCGTGGCACCAATAGCCGGCGCGGTCGCCCGCCGTGACGTAATGCACCAGCTCCGGCTGTTCCGGTTCGATCCGGTTGCGCGCGACATAGGTCTGCGGATCGAAGAGCGGGTTCGGGAGCAGCGTCTTGTCATGCCAGCCGCGCTTCAGATAGTCGAGGAGCGCCGGCTCCTCGAGACTGCGGCCCAGCTCGCGCTCGACCTGGTAGCGATAGAGCGGCGCGTCAAAAAGGCGATGCGGCGAGAGGTCGGCCTCGGGCCCAAAGGCGCAGAAATATTCGAGCGGCGAGCGGTCCTCGCGGGGCTCGAGGCCGAGCCGCGCCAGCTCGGCCGTGAAATAGGCGGGGTCGAAGAGCGGGTGCGGCTTGGCTTCCCACAAATCCGGCCGCTTCCGGTAGACCGCGAGCGGCGCCTCGGCGAATTCGGCGATGCCCGCCGTTGCCGCGAAATGCCGGGCGGAAAAGAGCGGGTGCGGGTCGTGGCCGGCGATCCAGCCCTCGGCGAGATAGTCGAGGAGCGGATTGTCGCCCGAAAAACCGGCGCCGCGCCGGGCGAGGTAATATCCGGTATCGAAGATCGGCGACGGATCGCGCCCCTCGCGCCCGCCCCACACCTCGTAATGATGGAGCGGCTCGACGCCGCCCTCGGCGATGTCGGGGTTGCGGGCGCGGTAAAAGGCCGGGTCGAAGAGCGGGTGCGGCTTGAGGCCCTGCGCGCTCCCCGCCTCGGCATAGTCGAGGAGGGGGTTCCCGGCGGCCGCAGGTTTCTGCGCGCAGTAATATTCGGGGTCGAAGAAGGGGTGCGGCCGGCGCCCCTCGCGCGCCCCGTCGGTCAGATAGTGGAGCAGCGGGTTGCTGCCGGCGAGCGCCACGTCGGGGTATTCGGCGAGGTAGAAGAGCGGGTCGAAGAGGTCGGCGACCCTGGCCGCCGCCGCCTTCAGATCGGGCGCCAGGCCGGCGTCGGCCTCGATCTCGGCGCGCATCAGCATCGCATAGAGCCGGCGCGGCGAATACGCCACGCGCTCGGCATAGGCGGCGAAATCGGGGACGCCCGCGAAAAACGGCGCGAGGCTCCAGAAGGCGTCGTTTTGCGCC
>DASYYD010000212.1:0-14737 GCA_035934195.1 Allostellaceae bacterium
AACAGCTCGGCATTCTTCTGCAACCCGATGAGCACGTCACCCTGGATCGCGTCCAAATCGAGCCTGGGCGGGTTCATAAAGCGCCCCATTTCGCCTGCATGCTCATACGGTCCGCAGGTTGGCGCCGGCGCATGCGGCCGGCGGCCGGACGCACTAACCGGCGTTCGAACCCTCGAAGCCAATCAGCAGATAATCGTCAACGTAGTGCAGCGGGGGACCCGCGGGATTCGCCGGGTCAAGCACCGGGATGCGATATCGAATCCGTACCGCTTTGGCGACGCTTTGCGGCTGGCCCTTGAAGTCCCAAGTCGGCGAATACCTCGTTTGCTCCTCGAACTCGATCTGCCAAACGGTTCCGCTCGGCGGTACCGTCGGATTGGAATTGCCGGCATAGATGTCCATCTGTCCGGTCGGCGGCGGAAATCCGGGCGCCGCCGGCCGGCCGCTATACGGGTTCAATTGCTCGATCAAATCGCCGAGATTTTGCGCCATCGCAGTTGTCATTGGCATTGCCTTGTCTCCCTCAGTTGTTGGCCTTGGTGCGCTCTACCGCTGTCTTGCTCTCTTGGTCCGATCGAAACCTCCTCATCTCAGCCTCTCGCGGGAGCATCGCGCAAGTGAGCGAATGTCGCCCCGACCGCGGCCCGTTCGTAACGAGTTCCGAGCAACTCGAATATGGCATAGGCCTCATCGAGCAGTTGCCGGTCCGTCTCCCGGTCTCCAGCCTGCCGCCGTAATGCGGCTCGGGTGAGCATCGCTCTGGCGAGATCATTGCGCGCCCCAACCTGTAGGAAAATCCGCATCGCAGCCTCGGCATGGTCTTCGGCGGCGCCGGGCGCCTCGATCGCCAAGCACTCTGCCATCAACCAGCACGCCCGGCCTTCGAATTGTAGATAACCGCTCTCCCGGGTGGTCGCGAGGAGATGGTCTATCAACGGCCGGGCCCTTGCGCTGTCGCCTCGGCGAAGATGCCCTTCCGCCAGCCAGGTCGTCCCGATCACCTGAGTGACGCGCATGCGAGCGCTCTCGAACCAGGCGAGAGCCTCGCTCAGTTCCGTGATCCCTTCATTGATCCTCCCCGCCTTGATGTAGCCGTAGCCGCGGACCATTTTGGCCCAGGCGGCATCGCGCGGGATGGGGTTGAGCGCCAGCGCTTCGTCGCAGCACTCTATGCCGCGGCTAACCTCGCCTTGCTGGATGTAGGCCGCGCCCATGCGCGACCAACCTACCGCCTTCAGGCGGAGGTCTTGCAAGGCGATCCCATGGGCGAGCCCGCGGCGGCAATAGTCGAGGCTCGCTTCCCAATCGCCAAGGTAATTCGCAGCGCCGGTCAGATGCCAAAGAGTGCGGCCTGCCCACCAGCGATTGCCGCGTGTTTCAAAGCTCGCGAGTGCGCGTTCGCCCGCCGCGATGGCGTCGCGTGGCCTGCCCGCGATGATATAAACCTGAGCCAGGGAAGACGCCGCAAAAGCGTCGATGTCCTCCAGGCCGGAGGTCGACGCGATCCGCATCGCCTCGCGGCAATGCTCGATCGCCGTCTCGGGCCGGCCGCCTGACGTCGCATGCAAAAAACCCATCCAGTAGTGCCAGGCGGCGCGGCGATGGGGGTCCTCGCTCTCGTCAACGATCCCTCGAATGGCATCGAGAGCCTGGATCTGTTCGGCGTATTGGCCGAGCGCATATTTGACCTCCGCCTGCTTGAGCACGGCGTCGATGCGGCGCTGGCGGTTTGGCGCGGTATCGGGCATTGCATCGAGGCGGCGCAGCGCATCTTCGAAATACGCCAACGCTTCGCTGTTGGCCCAGCGGCGTTGAGATTTCTCCGCCGCGAGGATCGCGTAGTCGACCGCCTTCTCGGCGTCGTCGCTGCGCCCGAAATGCAATGCGAGGCGCTCGGCGACCTCCTCGGCGCGCCCTTCGTAAAAATTCTCGATCGCCCGCCCGACATGCGCATGCATTGCGCGGCGGTGGCGCTCGAGCAGGCTCATATAGGCGGTTTCCTGGGTCAGCGCATGGCGGAATGCATAGCCGGGCTGCACGGGGTCGGGACGCTCGTGGATGAATTCGAGCCGGGTCAGTTCGGAGAGGTGCGGCTCGATGGCGCCGGCGCCGCGCCATACCGCCCGCAACAGGCGCAGCGAGAACTCCCGGCCAATCACCGCGGCGGTCTGCAAGAGCCGCTTGGTCTCGGCCGGCAGGCGGTCGATCCGCGCCATAACGACATCCTGGATCGTATTCGGCACCGAGCCGGCCGCTCTGGCGTCGCGAGCCTCGCCGGCGTCCAGGCTCAGCTCTTCGAGAAAGAGCGGGTTGCCGTCGGCCTTCGCGACGATCGCTTCGGTCGTCGGCGCGTCGCGGCGTCCCGGCACGGCGCGAACCAGTTCGTGGCTGTCGGCGCGCGACAGCGGCTGCAGTGAGATCTGCGCGGCAAAGGGCTTGTCGGCCCATGGCGGCCGATACCCGGGGCGATACGTCGTGATAAGAAGTATCGGCGCATCGGCGATGGCCTCGACCAGAGAGGCGACGAACTCCTCTGAGATCTTGTCGATCCAATGCAAGTCTTCGAGTACGGTCGCCAGGGATCGATGCCGGCTGCTCCTGAGAACCAGCTGGCGGAGGATCTCGAAGGTTCTGGCCTTCAGCGCTTCGGGGTTCGCCAATGGCGGCGCGCCGCCATGCGCCTCGATGCCGAGAAGCAGCAATAAAACCGGTGCGTCCTCCTCGGGGACCATACCGAACTGCGCCAGCTTCGTGCGAAGCTTTTCGGCAATGATTTCGGGTGCGTCGCTTTCCTCGATGCCGCACACCCCGCGCAACAGGTCGAGGACGAGCAGATAGGGGACAGCCGTCCCGTAGGAGAGGCAGCGTCCTTCCACCCAGTTTATGGAACGACCGAGATGCGTGCGCAACTCGGCGATGATGCGTGATTTGCCGATGCCCGCCTCGCCGACGACGCCGGCCGCCCGGCCGTGGCCCTCCGCGACCGGCCGGACCAAATTGTGCAAGCGGGCCAATTCGTCCGTGCGATCGACAAAGGGGCGTGGGGCCGGCGACGAACGGCGGTGCGAAAACCCGATCAGCCGATACGCGTTGATCGGCTCGTCCTTGCCCTTCAACGTCAAGGCCCCGATCGGCTCGACATGCGCGTAGCCTTCCGCCAGGCGGCGCGTATCGTCGCTGATCAAAATCGTTCCCGGCTCGGCGGCCGCCTGCAGGCGGGCGCCGATATTGGCGGCGTCGCCGATCACCGTCGGGTCCATCCGCAGATTGCCGCCGACCGAGCCGAAGACGACGAGCCCGGTATGGATGCCGATGCGGAGTTGCAATTTCGGCGATTGCCGACCGCCGGGCACGCCGTGGCTTGCGCCGATGGCGTCGCGAATGGCCAATGCCGCGAGCAATGCACGCCGCACGTGATCTTCGTGCGTCGCCGGCGCGCCGAACAGCGCGAGGAACCCGTCGCCGGCGAATTGCGGCGCCGTGCCGTCGTAGCGGCGAACCTCGGCGAGCGCGGTGTCCATGAACCAGCCGATCAGCTCGTGCATCGCCTCCGGCCCGAGCCGCTCGGCGAGGCCGGTGGAATCGACGATGTCACAGAACAGCACGCTGACCCGCTTCAGCTCCCCCGGCGAGGCGGCCGGGGCGGCCGCCGTCTCGCCCTCGTCGGCCAGGAGCGGGCCGACCGGCACCGTGCCGGGTTCGATCAGAGGGGCCGCGCAGTGACCGCAAAACTTGTGGTCCGGCGGATTGGCGGTGCCGCAGCGCCGACAGGGCACCGGGAGCGGTGCGCCGCACTGGCCGCAAAACCTGCCACCGGCGACGTTATCGGCGTGGCACCGCGGGCACGTCATTCCGTGCCTCCAGAAGGTTCGAACGGAACCACATTCGAGCACGATCGACGAAACCCTAGCGGCTCGTATCTCTTCGGGTCAAGCGTGATCGACCGAGCCGATCAACCAGCGGATGTGACGGGCTCCCGACGAGCCTCGGTGAATTTTTGCGCGTGTGTGAAGTCACTCACAACGCTTCGCGACAAAGTGGCCCACTTCTGTCGCACGGATGATGTTATCGGCGGGAGGCGGCGATGTCGGTTTACAAGCCGATCTGCGAGCGATGGGCCGAGGAGGCCGACGCCCGAAACGTGCGCGAGAGAGCCGCCCTCGTCGACGGCCAACTCGAAACCCCGACGCCGCCCCTAGCGGAATGGGCCGCCGCTCTCTGCGCGCTCGCCGCGACGATACGGTCGATCCTTCCGACCCGGCGATAAGACCGGCGGCGACCCGGAGCGCGATGGTGAGGGAGGTTGAAATGGCGTATGATTGGAGCCATTTCGATTACCGCTCGCGGAATGAAGAAATGGCCGCACCGACGCAAGAGGAGAAGCGGGAACTCCTCGAACACCACTTCCTGCTCGGAAAACTCAGCCGAAGGGGAATCGACGCGCTCCTCGCTCATGCCCGGGTCGAGCGCTACCCGGCCGGCCACGAGATCTTCGCCAAGGGTTCGCCCGGCCGCAGCATGATGGCGGTGCTGCGCGGCGCCGTCAAAATCAGCTCGCTCTCGGTTGCCGGCAAGGAAATCGTCCTCAACATCATCGCCGCCGGCGAGATTTTTGGCGAGATCGCCCTGCTCGACGGAGAGGAGCGGACGGCTGATGCTACGGCGATGAGCGACTGCGAGCTTCTGGTCATCGATCGCCGAGATTTCATGCCGTTGCTCGAAGATAATCCCGAAGTCTCGGGAACGCTGCTCAAAATTCTGTGCCGACGGCTGCGGCAGACGAGCGCGCAGGTCGAGGACGTGCTCTTTCGCCATCTCGAATCGCGCATCGCCAAGGCCCTGCTCAGCCTTACGCGCAGCGTTGGCGAGCACGGCGCCAGCGGGCGGTCGCTCGGCATTCACTTGTCGCAACAGGAACTCGGCAACATCGTCGGCAGCAGCCGCGAGAGCGTCAATCGGCAGCTGCAGCTCTGGCACAAGGCGGGCCTCGTCGATCTGGCCAAGGGTACGATCGTGATCCGCAATGAGATCGCCCTTGAACGGCTCGTCTAACTTGAATGGCTCGTCCAGGGGGAGGCCGTTGCAGCGACCCCGACGGCCTCACCGATTCGCGCGAAACCATCGCGCCGCAACAGGCGGGCGAGGCCGCGGGTGATCCGCCCAATCAGGGCCGGGCCTTCGAAAACGAGCGCCGTATAAAGCTCGACGAGGCTGGCGCCGGCGCGGATCTTGGCGTAGGCGTCCTCGGCGCTCGCTACCCCGCCGACGCCGACGAGCGGTAATCGTCCCCCGGTCAGGCGGTACATCTCGGCGAGAAGCGCCGTCGATGGCGCGAAGAGCGGCTGTCCGCTGAGCCCGCCCGCTTCGCCCGCCGCGGCGCTTCTGAGCCCCGCCGGGCGGGCGAGGGTGGTATTGGCGATGACGAGCCCGTCGATCCCGGCGGCGAGCGCCACCTCGGCGATGGCGATGCGCTCGGCGTGAGTGAGGTCGGGGGCGATCTTGACGAGCAGCGGCGGCCGCGGACCCGATTCCGTGCGCGCCGCGATCAGCCGGCCGAGCAGCGATTCGAGGCTCGCTCGGCGCTGTAGGTCGCGCAATCCGGGCGTGTTCGGGGAAGAGATGTTGACCACGAGAAAATCGGCGAGCGGCGCCGCCCGGCGCAGGCCTTCCTCGTAATCCCTCGCCGCATCCTCGCTGTCGCGGTTCTTGCCGAGATTGATGCCGACAATCCCCGGCAGCCGAGATCGCGCCGGCAGCCGTTCGATGACGGCGTCGAGCCCGCCGCTGTTGAAGCCCAGGCGATTGATGACCGCACGGTCCTTGTCGAGCCGGAAGAGGCGGGGCTTCTCATTTCCCGGCTGTGGGCGGGGGGTAACCGTGCCGATCTCGATGAAGCCGAAGCCGAGCCGCAGCATCGCTTGCGGCACGCGCGCATCCTTGTCGAAGCCGGCGGCGAGCCCGACCGGGTTCGCAAAATCGAGCCCCCAGAGCCGCTGCTTCAGCTCCGGCGGCGCCGGCTCCACGCTCCGGGCGACCCATCGCCAAAGCCCCGATTCGAGCGCCTTCAGGGCGAACCCGTGCGCGCCTTCGGCGGAAAGCCGGAAGAGCAGCGGCCGGATCAGCGGATAGAGATCGAACATCGGCGGCAGGCGGCCCCTACCCACTGGAGGGCTTGTCTTATCTGATAGATGATCGGGTCATGGCGCGACGCTATCGCAACGACGCGGCGCGGAAAAGCCGCCCACGCGAGAGAGGCGGGGAGTGAACGCGGCCGGCGAAGAGGCGCGCCCGGTGCTGGTGCCGCGCGCCCCGGTCCTCCTCGCCGGGTTTCGCGACGTCTTGTGGCTGACCCCGGACGGCGAGATCGAGGCGCTGTCGGCGGCCGAGGCGAAGCGGCGGATCGAGCGCGAGATGCCGATGCTGTGCCATTCGCGGGCGACGGCGCGCCGCCTCGATATGCCGCAGTTTCCGGCGCTCGACCTGCTCGAACTGTTCGCCTTCGTCCGGCCGGCGCGGTTCTGCGTGCCGACGCCGCGCGGGCTCGCCGAGGCGCTGGGGCTCGCCGCCCCGCGCAATATGGCAGAGGCGTGCGTCAGCCTCGCCGCCGCGGCCGAAGCGCTGCTCGCCGAGCTTGGCCAGGACGATAGCGCCGATTGCCGCGCCATCGCCGGCGCGATGGATGGCGGCGGGTGGGCATGGGGACCGGCGGTCCTCGCGGCGCTGCCGCCGACGCATTCGGGGCGGTCGCGCGCGGCAGGTCTGCGCGCCTGGCTCGGCCTTCCCGAGTGGAGCGAGGCGCCGCCCGCACCGTCGCCCGGCAATGCCGAGGTGTCGGCGTCGGAGGCGCGTCAGCGGCTGGCCCGACTGCTTGGCGCCCGATCCGAGCCGCGCCCGCAACAGGCCGATTACGCGGCGGCCGTGGCTGCCGCCTTCGCGCCGCGCCAGCGCCCCGATCGCCCGCGCGCGGTCCTCGCCGAGGCCGGCACCGGCGTCGGCAAGACCCTCGGCTACATCGCCTCGGCGAGCCTGTGGGCCGAGAAGAACGGCGGCCCGGTGTGGATCTCTACCTTTACACGAAACTTGCAGACGCAGATTTCGGGGGAGCTCGACCGCCTCTACCCCGATCCCGCCGAGAAGCGCCGGCGCGTCGTCATCCGCAAGGGGCGGGAGAATTTCCTCTGCCTGTTGAATTACGAGGAGGCGGTCGGCGCGGTGGCGGGCAGCCGGCCCGTCGCCGCCGCGGCGCTCGGGCTCGTCGCCCGGTGGATTGCGGCGAGCGAGGCCGGGGATCTCGTCGGCGGCGATTTTCCCGGCTGGCTCGCCGAGCTGATCGGGCGGGGGCGGATCGGCTATCTCGCCGACCGGCGCGGCGAGTGCATTCACTCCGCCTGTCCGCATTTCCGCCGCTGCTTTGTCGAGCGCAACATCAGAAGGGCGCGCGAGGCGCGCATCGTCGTCGCCAACCACGCGCTGGTCATGGCGCAGGCCGCCTTGGGCGGGCTCGACGACCAGACCGTGCCGACGCGCTACGTGTTTGACGAGGGCCATCATCTGCTCGACGCCGCCGACAGCGCCTTTTCGGTGAGGCTCTCGGGCGAGGAGGGCCGCGAGCTGCGGCGCTGGATCATCGGCGCGGAAGGCGGCAGAGGCTCGCGCGCCCGTGGCCTCAGGCGTCGGATCGGCGATCTCGTCGAGGGCGAGGAGGTGGCGGAAAAGGCCTTGATCGAGATCCTGACGGCGGCGCGCATCCTGCCCGGCGACGGTTGGTCGGGGCGGGTCGCCGAGGGTCGCGGGCTGCCGGGCTGCGAAAGCTTTCTCGTGCTCGTCCGTCGGCAGGTCTTGGCGCGTGCGCCGGCGCAGGAGACGGGCTACGGGCTCGAGGCCGAGGCGCGGCCGCCGATCGAGGGGCTGGTCGCCGCCGGGTTGCAGCTCGCCGAAGGTCTTGACCGGCTCGCCATGGCACTGCGGCGGCTCGCCGAGCGGCTGCGCGAGCGGCTGGAGGATCCCGAAAATCCACCCGAGGCCGGATTGCGCCAGCGCCTCGACGCCACGATCCGCGGCCTCGAACGGCGGGCCGAACAGCAGCTCGCGGCGTGGAGCGGCTTGTTGCGCGCACTCGATGGGGAGGAGTGCCCCGACACCGTCGAATGGCTGGCACTCGACCGGATCGACGGCGTCGAAACCGATCTCGGCGTCAATCGCAGCTGGGTCGATCCGGGTATTCCCTTCGCTCGGCTGGTGGCGCAGCCGGCGCACGGTCTCGTCGTCACCTCGGCGACCTTGACCGACGGGGTCGTCGAGCCCGTGCTCGCCTGGCAAAGCGCGGAGGCCGGGACGGGCCTGCGCCACCTGCCGGAAAGACCCCTCGCCGCGCGTATCGCCTCGCCTTTCGATTATCCGGCACAGACCCGGATTTTCATCGTCACCGATGTTCCGCGCGACGATATCGGGCAGGTCGCGGCTGCCTATACGGCCTTCTTCACCGCCTCGCGCGGCGGCGCGCTCGGACTTTTCACGGCGATCGCCCGGCTGAAGGCGGCGCACCAGCGCATGGCGCCCGCGCTCGAGGCGCAGGGATTGTTGCTGCTCGCCCAGCATGTCGAGGCGATGTCAACGGCGACCCTCGTCGATATTTTTCGCGCGGAGGAGGATTCTTGCCTTCTCGGCACCGATGCGGTGCGCGACGGGGTCGACATTCCCGGGCGCTCGTTGCGCCTCATCGTCTTCGACCGGGTGCCGTGGCCGCGTCCCGACATCCTGCACCGCGCCCGCAAGCCGGTGTTCGGCGGCGCCCAATACGAGGACCGGATCGCTCGCCTGCGCCTGCGCCAGGCCTATGGCCGGCTCGTCCGCCGAGCCGACGACCGCGGCGTCTTCGTAATCCTCGACCGCGCCTTGCCGTCGCGCCTGCTCACCGCCTTCCCGGAGGGCGTCGAGATCGGGCGGCTGCCGCTCGCGGAGGCGGTGAATGCGACCGCAGCGTTTCTCGCCTCCGCGCATGCAGCTTGACAGGCCTCCCCAACCTTTGGTCTCTCGGCGTCGCGTCAGCCAAGCGAACGGGGGGACCCGAGGCATGCGCGACCACCACCGCGCCCTGATCTATACGATGCTCTTGGTTTCAGGAGCGGCGGGCGAGATCGCCCAGGCCGAGCTCAGCATCATCGGCGACATCGTCGGGCATCTGCCGGTGTTCCATGATTTCGAGCGCGACCAGCTTCCGGGTCTGCTCAACGATTGTGCCGAGCTGCTCAACCGGCGCGACGGCGTGCAGGAGACGCTCAACGCGATCCGGGCGCTGTTGCCGACGAAACTGCGCGAGACCGCTTACGCGATCGCCTGCGATCTGGTCGCTGCCGACAATGCGACGACGCGCGAGGAGCTGCAGGTCCTCGATCTGTTGCGCCGCCGTCTCGGCATCGATCGCCTGATCGCGGCGGCGATCGAACGCGGCGCCCATGCGAGGTTCCAGACGCTGTAGGCTCAGTTTCCTGTCCCTGCCGGCGGCAGGGCGCGGCGGATCGCCTCCCGGATCTCCGGCGGCTGCGCGGCGAGCGCCTCGCACAGGCGCCGCATCTGCCGGCGCAGGCCATAGACCTGATCGAGCAGGCCGAGCAGGAGCGACAGCGAATCGTCATCGACCGAGAATTCACGGCGGATCTCGACGATCAGCTCGGCCCGCGCGATATCGACCTCGCCGAAGACCCAGCTGTCCTCCTGCCATTCGGGCAAGAGCCAACGGTTCTCGATCCAGCGCAGCAGTTCGTTGCGGTCGATCATTCCGAGACGCGCGAGGAATTCGTCGAAAACGATCATCAGGGGCCGGTCCCACGCCTAGGATCGAATGGATGCTTGGCGCTCCACTCCTCGACGAATTTGGCGAGATCGGGGTCACCGCTGTGGCCGACGATGATCTTCAAGGTCACGTACTGGTCGCCGGCCTCGGAACCGGACTTGCCGCGCCTGACACCCTTGCCGCGCAGGCGAAGCTGGGTGCCGGTATCGGAGCCCTTGGGGATCGTCATCGTGACCTGGCCGGTGATCGTCGGCACCGGCACGCGGGCGCCGAGCACCGCCTCGGCAAGGCTGACCGGCAGCTCGAGATGGATGTTCTGCCCGTCTCGGCGGAACAGCGGGTGCGGCATGACATGTACCTCGATCCGTGCGTCCCCGGTCGGCCCTCCGCCAAAACCGGGCTCGCCTTTGCCTTTCAGGCGCAGCACCTGGCCGTCCTCGATCCCCGGCGGGATCGTCACATCGAGCCAATCGTCGGGCGAGAGAGCGATCCGGTGCTTTCCGCCAGCCGCCGCCTCGACGAACTCGACATTCAGCGAATAGCGGCGGTCGGCCCCGCGCATCGCAAAGCCGCGCCGGCCGGCTTGTCCGCGCCGCCCTCGGCCGAATGCCGCAAACAGATCCTCGAGGTCGCCCAGATCCATCTCGCCCGAGGGATGATACTTCCACCCCTCCGCGCCTTCGGCGAAACCGCGATAGGCGCCGTGCGGGGCGCGCTCGGCGCCGCTCTCGTCGATCTCGCCGCGGTCGTAGCGGGTTCGCTTATCCGGGTCCGAGAGCAAATCGTAAGCCGCGGACACCGTCTTGAACCGCGCCTCGGCCGCGGGTTTGCCGGGGTTGAGATCGGGGTGCAGCTCCTTCGCCAGCTTGCGATAGGCCTTGCGGATTTCTTCCGCGCTGGCGCCGGGCTTGACGCCGAGCACCTCGTAAGGCGTCTCCTTAGCCATCCTCTGTCAGCGCTCGCCTGTTTCTCCCGGCGCCGAACCCAGCGCCTCGATGCGGACATCGACCGTACGCTCCCCGCCCTGCCGGTCGACCGTCAGCGCGACGGCGGTGCCCATCCGAACGAGGCCGATGCGGTTGCGCAGATCGGTGCCGCTGGTGACGGGCGAACCGTCGATGGCGACGATCAAATCATCGCGCCTGAGGCCGGCCGCAGCCGCCGGCGAACCCGGTTCGACCCGAGCGATGAGCGCCCCCACGCTGCGCCGGGTCCCGAGGGAGCGCGCCAAGTCCGGGGTCAGGTCCTCGATGACGACCCCGATTCGGCCGCGCTTGACGGTGCCGTAGCGGGTCAGCTGGTCCATCGCCGCGCGCGCCATGTTGATTGGGACGGCAAAGCCGATGCCGATATTGCCGCCGCCCGGCGCCAGGATCGCGGTGTTGATCCCGACGAGCCGGCCGCGCAAATCGACGAGCGCGCCGCCCGAGTTGCCGGGGTTGATCGAGGCGTCGGTCTGGATGAAATCCTCGTAGCCCTCGATGCCCAGCCCGCTGCGGCCGAGCGCACTGACGATGCCAGAGGTCACGGTCTGGCCGAGGCCGAACGGGTTGCCGATCGCCAGCACGAAATCGCCGACCTCGAGCCGGTCGGAATTGCCGAGCGGCACCGCGGTGAGGTTGCCGCCGGCGATCCGCAGCACGGCGATGTCGGTCTGCGGGTCGCGCCCGACGAGCCGCGCCTGGAACTGCCGGTTGTCCTTGGTCGTCACTTTGATGCTGGTCGCGTGTTCGACGACATGGTTGTTGGTCAGGATGTAGCCGTGCGCGGCATCGACGATGACGCCCGACCCGACGGCCTGCATCTCGCGTTCGACCGGCTCGTCCTTCAGGTTGAAGAACCGCCGGAAGAGCGGGTCGCGCAACAGCGGATTTTCTTCCCGTACCCGCCCGTGCACCGAGATGCCGACGACCCCGGGCGTGATCGCCCGCAGCATCGGAGCGAGCGTATGCAGCGGCGCCAGCGCCTCGGGAATCGGCGCGCCCGCGCGCGCGTAATCCGCGCCGCTCACGCCGAGAACAATCCCGCCGGCGACGACCAGCACTGCGAGGAGCCGTTTCATCGTTCGAGCAACCTTGAGAAGCCGCGTCTGCGCGCGCCGTGTGTCTGCGGCATCAACTCCGCTCGCCACTATCCTAACCCTCGGCGCGATCGCTTCAAGGGAGCCTGCGAGGCTTCCCCCGACGGGCTTGGCAGCAGTCGCGGCGCCCGGCTGCTAAGCTATTGGTAAATAAAGTATTTCTTCGTTGCCAGAGGATCATTGTCGGGCCATGCTGTTGACGTCGTTGGAGTGTAACTGACGGAAGAGGGCAAAAGTGAGCGAATTGGCCCCGCAATTGCGCGATTACCGGCTGACGACGGCGGAGATCATCTATCATCTCCCCGATCACCCGAGCCTGTTGCAGAGCTTCGTGTGGCAGCATCTCGACATCGCCCCGGAATATCCGAGGCTGCGAAAATTCCTCGAATTCTGGAGCAACAGCATCGAGGGCAGGCTGCATTCCGTGCGGGTCGGGCAGAAGACGCTGATCGGCCCCGCCAAGTTCTGCAACGTCGCCGTGTCGACGAGCCTGCACTGACGAGCGCGTGACCGGCCGAAGCGCCGCTTTGCGCGCGGCGATCGGCCGCCGCGCCGGGCGGCTTGCGCGCCGGCCGCCGCGGCATCATGTTGCCGGCAATGACGAGCGTTCGCGAACGGGCGGCACTCTCGGCGGGCGATCTCGTGGCGGCGCGTAAGAGCGCGGCGCGCGGCAACGAACGGGCGGTCGCTGCCTGGCTCTTCACCTGTTGCGCCCTTATCTTTCTCGTTGTCATCGTGGGTGGGATCACCCGCCTGACGCAATCCGGCCTTTCGATCACCGATTGGGACCCGATCATCGGCGTCCTGCCGCCGCTGTCGTACGCCGCCTGGCAGACGGCCTTCGCGCAATACAAATCGATTGCTCAGTATCGCCTCATCCATTTCGGGATGACGCTCGGCGCCTTCAAAACCATCTTCCTGTGGGAGTATGCGCATCGCCTGCTGGCGCGCCTCGCCGGCCTCCTCTATGGCCTGCCGTTTCTCTATTTTCTGTGGCACGGAAGACTGCCGTGGCGGCTCGTTCCGCCGCTCGCCGGCATTCTCGGCCTCGGCTTCTGCCAGGGCCTGCTCGGCTGGTACATGGTCGAGAGCGGGCTCGCCGGACGGGCCGACGTAAGTCAATACCGGCTCGCCGCCCACCTCGCGCTGGCGCTCCTGATCTATGCCGCGATCCTCTGGGTCGCGCTCGGGCTCGTTCGCGCGCCGGCCGAGGGGTTCGATCCCGGGCCGTCGTGGCGGCGCGCCGCCGAGGGCGTCGTCGCCCTCGTCGCGTTGACGATCACCGCCGGCGCCTTCGTCGCCGGGCTGCACGCCGGGCTCGTCTACAACAGCTTCCCGCTGATGGACGGCCGGCTCGTGCCGCAGAGCTATGCGACGCTTCATCCGTTCGCGCGCAACTGGTTTGAGAATGTCGCGGCGGTGCAGTTCGATCACCGCCTGCTGGCGACAGCGGCCGTCGCCGCTATTCTCCTGTTGTGGACCCGTGGATTGCGCGCGGCGCTGCCACGTCCGGCTCGCAACGCCTTGCATCTTCTTCTCGTTGCGGTTCTCGTGCAGGCGGGGCTCGGCATATCGACGCTTCTCCTCGTCGTGCCGGTACCGCTCGCGGTCGCCCACCAAGCGGGGGCGGTCGTGCTGCTCACCGCCGCGATCCTGTCGCGCCATGCGCTTTCCCGGCCGGCGTGATTGGACGGCAGGCTCGCCGCGGCCATATAATCCGCGCGCGATGCGGGAGAAGACGATGGCCGAGGAGGACGCGTTTCCGGCGAAGAGCCTCGAGGAATGGGTGCGGCTCGCGCGCCGCGAATTGAAGGGCAAGCCGCTCGAAGGCCTCGACTGGCTGACCCCGGAGGGCATCCGCGTCAAGCCGCTCTACACGGCCGAAGATCTCGCCGCGCTCGAGCGCGCGGGGTTTGCCGTCGCCGGCGCGATGCCGGGCTTCCTTCCCTATCTGCGCGGGCCGCGCGCGACGATGTATGCGAACCGCCCCTGGACGATCCGGCAATATTCCGGCTTCTCGACGGCCGAAGAATCGAACCGCTTCTATCGCGACAACCTGAAGGCGGGGCAGATGGGCCTCTCGATCGCCTTCGATCTCGCGACCCATCGCGGCTACGACAGCGACCACCCCCGCGTCGTCGGCGATGTCGGCAAGGCCGGCGTCGCGATCGATAGCGTCGAGGACATGAAAATCCTCTTCGCCGGCATCCCGCTCGACCGGATGAGCGTGTCGATGACGATGAACGGCGCAGTGCTGCCGGTGCTCGCCGCCTACATCGTCGCCGCCGAGGAAGAGGGCGTCGCGCAGGAGAAGCTCACCGGCACGATCCAGAACGACATCCTCAAGGAGTTCATGGTCCGCAACACCTACATTTACCCGCCGCAGCCCTCGATGCGGATCGTCGCCGACATCATCGAATACACCGCGCGGGCGATGCCGAAGTTCAACTCGATCTCGATCTCCGGCTACCACATGGAGGAAGCGGGCGCGACGGCGGTGCAGGAACTCGCCTTCACCCTCGCCGATGGGCTCGAATACGTCCGCGCCGCCTTGTCGCGCCGCCTCGCGATCGACGAATTCGCGCCGCGGCTCTCGTTCTTCTTCGCGATCGGCATGAATTTCTTCATGGAGATCGCCAAATTGCGCGCCGCTCGCGTGCTGTGGGCGCAGCTGATGCGGCAATTCTCGCCCAACGACCCGGCGAGCTTCGCGTTGCGCGCGCACTGCCAGACTTCGGGCGTCAGCCTCACCGAGCAGGAGCCGCACAACAACATCATCCGCACGGCGATCGAGGCGCTCGCCGCGATCCTCGGCGGCACGCAGTCGCTGCACACGAATTCCTTCGACGAGGCGCTCGCCCTGC
>DASYYD010000222.1:0-3001 GCA_035934195.1 Allostellaceae bacterium
GAGCGGGCCGGAACATGCGAAATGGTCGCCCGTTCTGCGCGAGTTCCTCGAGCCGCTCGCCGCCCGGCTCGGCTGAAGCGCCCATTGCGGGAAGATAGTTTTCCACATTCGACTAAAATATGTACTTGACCGACACAAACTGTTACGATAGAGTTCATTCCTGTTACGGTCAGAGGCAACGAGAGCCACATTTCGCTGGCCTTCGTTACACGGGCGAGAAGCACTTTCGGGGGTAAGTGTAGGACGGCGAAGCGACGCACCTTACCTTTTCGGACACTCCGGATCGGGCGAGCCCTCGGCACTGCCGAGGGTTTTGCTTTTGGGGGAAGGCGCTCTAGCCCCTTGGCGCGGCGCTCGCCTGTCGGCCCCGGTGCTGCAGGTAATGCAGGGCGCTCTCGAATTGAAAATCCCGGCTCGTGCCGATCAGCATCGGATTGATCGGGTGCTCCTCGGCGCGCGAGGGCAGCGCCGCCGGCGCGTCGCCATGGCCGCCGAGCGGCCCGGCATTCTTGAAGGCGCCGTAGAGGTCGCTTTCATGGCCGATGATCGTGTTGGCGACCGCCTCGTCCTTGGGCAGTTGCACGACCATGTCGGGCTCGATTCCCCGGTCCTGGATCGATTGCCCGGAGGGCGTGTAGTAGAGCGCCGTCGTCAGGCGCAGCGCGCCTTGCCCGTCGAGCGGGATAATGCTCTGCACCGAGCCCTTGCCGAAGCTGCGGTTGCCCATCACCGTCGCCCGGCGGTTGTCCTTGAGCGCCCCGGCGACGATCTCCGAGGCCGAGGCCGAGGCGCTGTTGATCAGCACGACGACCGGCGCGCCGCGCAGCATGTCGCCCGCCACCGGGGCGGTATAGACGTGGTCGTCCTCGCTGTCGCGGCCGCGCGTCGTCACCACCGTGCCGCCGTCGAGAAAATCGCCGGCGATGTCGACCGCCGCGTCGAGCAGGCCGCCCGGATCGTTGCGCAGATCGAGAATGAAGCCGTTCAGCCGGCCGCCCGCCGCGCCCTGCATTTGGCTCACCGCGTCGGCGAATTCGCCGGGCGTGTTCTCGACGAAGGTGGTGATGCGGGCATAGCCAATCTTGCCCGGCTGCAGCTTGGATTTGACCGAGACGACGCGCACGATGGCGCGGGTCAGTGCAACGTCGAACGGCGCCCGCCCGCGGCGCAATATCGTCAGCGTCACCTTGGTGCCGACCGCGCCGCGCAGGCGCTTGACGACTTCGCCGGAGTCCATGCCCGCGGTGGGCACGCCGTCGACCTTGACGATGCGGTCGCCCGGTTCGATGCCGGCGTTCGCCGCCGGCGTGCCGTCGATCGGCGAGATGATCTGCGGCACGCCGCCCTCGAGGGTCAACTCGATGCCGATGCCGCCGAACCGGCCGCGGGTGACGCTGACCATCTCCCTGTATTGCCGCTCGTCCATGTAGTCGGAGTGCGGGTCGAGGCGCGACAGCATGCCGCGCAGCGCGTCGGTCACCAGCTCGCGCGACGACACCTTTTTGACGTAGCTCGCCCCGACCTGATGCATGACCGTAGTGAGCAGGCCGAGGTCTGGATCGTCGCCGACGCTCATGCCGGCGCCGGCCCGCTCGCAGCCGCTCAACCCCAGGGCGAGGAAGATCGCGGCTGCCTTGACGGCGGTACGACAGGCGAGCGAGGAGGTCATTTTCGAAAACTCGGATATGCGAAAGGGCGGCCCATCCGCGCCCCTCGATATTAGACGATCGGCCGGGCGGAGGGGAGACTTCGCTGACGCCGCGAGCCGAGCGGCAGGCGTGCTCACTCGAAGGAGAAGCCTTGGGCGCGCAGATGCGCGGCAAAGCCGCGACCCTCGGGCGCCGTCGCCTGCCGCGCCTTGTCCTCGGACCAGCCGTAGAAATCGCGGTAGCCGAAGATTTCCGGCGAACGCTGCCGGTCGCGCGGCAGCGAGTGGCGCTCATCGCGGCGCCGGTCGTAATCCTCGACCGCCGCGCCGAGCCCGCCGTCCTCGTAGCGGTCGTGGAGGAGCGTGACGGCGAGCGGCAGGCGCATGCTGATGTAGCCCTCCTGCGCCGGATACCCGAGCGTCAGCCCCGCCACCGGAAACACCTTCGGCGGCAGCTCTAGGATGCGCCCCACCGCCTCGGCGTGGTTGCGCACGACGCTGATCGGACAGCAGCCGAGCCCCGCCGCCTCGGCGGCGAGGATCATCGTCTGCAGCGCCAGAGCGGCATCGACCGTGGCGTTGAAGAAGCCTTCGAGGCCGCCGTTCTCAACTTGATGGCCGCGCAGTCCGCCGATCCGTTCGAGGCGCCGCGCGTCGCCGCAGAACAAGAGAAAGGCGGGTGCCGTGCCGATCCACGGCATGTCGGGGATGAGTTCGGCGATGGCTCGGCGCCGGCCCGGATCGACGACTTCGACGACCGAGACCTGTTGGAAATCCGATTTCGAGGAGGCGGAGAACGCGGCGGCCAGCAGCAGCCGCAGCAATTCCGGCGCGACCGGTCGGTCGCTGTAGCGGCGATGCGTGCGGCGCAACAGGATGCGCCGCAATTCCGCGGATTGGGGAAGCTCGCCGGCCAGCCTCTCAGCCGCGCCGAAGCGCGCGCCGAGTTCGGAATCGTAGCTCGCAGTCATGGCGCTTGCCCTCCTCCGTCGTCCCGGCGAGAGCCGGGACCGACGCCCGCCATGGATACCGGCTTTCGCCGATATGACAACCGGGCTCAGTGCCCGGCCATAAGGCGGTCGAGGTCGGCTTCGTCGAATAGATAGCGCGCGTTGCAGAATTCGCAGGTGACCGTCGTCACCCGGTCTTTCTTCATGTCCTCGAGCTCGGCGGGCGGCAGCATGCGCAGGATGCCCTCGATGCGCTCGCGCGAGCAGCGGCAGCGCGCCTCGAGCGGGTGGGTCTGGTACACCCGCACGCCATCCTCGTGAAAAAGTCGAAAGAGCAGGTTGTGGGGCGGCAGAGCAGGATCGACCAGCTCCTCCGGCGTTGCCGAGCTCATCATCACCATGG
>DASYYD010000176.1:0-22326 GCA_035934195.1 Allostellaceae bacterium
CCGGCCGCCGTAGGAGCGCACGAAATCGCCGCCGACCACCTCTTCGGGGGCGTAATCGGCGCCCTTGACGAGCACCTCCGGGCGGATCGCCGCGATCAGCCGCGAGGGGTCGTCCTCGGCGAACAGGATGACGAGATCGACCGAGCCGATCGAGGCCATCACGATGGCGCGCGCCGTCTCGTTCTGCGCCGGCCGCTCGGGGCCCTTGAGGCGGCGCACCGAGGCGTCGCTGTTGAGCCCGACGACGAGCCGGTCGCATTCGGCCCGAGCCTTCGACAGCAGCCGCACGTGGCCCGGATGAATGAGGTCGAAACAGCCGTTGGTGAAGCCGATCCGCGCGCCCCCGGCGCGCCACCCCGCGACCCGCTCCAGCGCCTCCTCGAGGCCGACGATCTTGGCCGTCAACTCCTCGGCCTCTTCCTCGTGGAGCGCGGCGACAAGTTCGCGCGGGCTCACGGTCGCGGTTCCGGGCTTGCCGACGACGACCCCGGCCGCCGCATTGGCGACATGCGCGGCGACGACGAGCGGCGCGCCGGCGGCGAGCGAGAGCGCCAGCGCCGCGACGAGCGTGTCGCCGGCGCCGGAGACGTCGAAGACGGCGCGCGCCCGGCTGGGCACGTGCAGCGCCGGCCCCTCGCGCGGGACGACGCTCAGCCCCATCGCGCCGCGCGTGATCAGGGCGGCTTCCGCGGCGGCGGCGGCGAGCAGCGCGCGGCCGGCCCGCTCGGTGCTTTCCGCCTCGGCGCAGTCGATCCCGGTTGCCGCATAAGCCTCGGCCCGGTTCGGGGTCAGCACGCTGACGCCGCGGTAGCGCGACATGTCGCGCGCCTTCGGGTCGACGATGACCGGCTTGCCCTGAGCGCGGGCCGCCGCGATCACCCGCGCCAGAACCGGCGGGGCGAGCGCGCCCTTCGCATAGTCGGAGAGAATGACCGCCGCCGCTTCATGGAGCGCGGCCTGGAAGGTCTCGATCAGCCGCGCCGCCACCGCGCCCTTAACCGGCGCGGCGACTTCCTCGTCGACCCGCAGGATCTGCTGCCCGGCCGCGACATAGCGCGTCTTGTGCGTCGTCGGCGATGATTTGGCGATGACCAGCCGCGCCACGACCTGTCCGGGCCGCGGCCCGGCTTCGCCGGCGAGGCGCAGGATCGCGCGGCCGGGATCGTCCTTGCCGACGACGCCGATCA
The DNA here is from genome assembly GCA_035934195.1 of Allostellaceae bacterium. GTDB lineage: Bacteria > Pseudomonadota > Alphaproteobacteria > ATCC43930 > CGMCC-115725 > AP-15. The sequence goes on from DASYYD010000176.1 coordinate 1,188, forward strand.
GAACCGCGCGGCCGCCGAGCGCGGCGATGTTGCGCGCGACATTGCCGGCGCCGCCCAGCATGTCGCGCCGCCGGTCGGTGCGCAGCACCGGGATCGGCGCCTCGGGTGAGATGCGCTCGACATGGCCGTCGATCCAGGTGTCGAGCATGACGTCGCCGAGCACGACGACGGTGCGCCCGGCAAAGTCGAGCGCCTCGGCGGTCAAGACGCCGGGTGCGAGGCTACTCTCGGCCGGCATGCGATCGGTCCCCTGCGGAAAAAATGAACGATGCCAGACAATCGGCTCGGGGGAAAGCAGATGGGCCAAAATGGGCCAAAACCCGGCCACTGGATTTGCGAATCTTTCGTGCTGAAGGATGAATACGCAATTTTTTGTTGGGCCTGTGGAAAACTCGCGATAAGGTGGCGCCGTCGAAACTCGCACGATCGACGCGCGATGAAAGCTCGAGTCTCGATCGGCCTCGTCGTGGCCCTCGCCGTCGCAGCGGACGCCGGCGCCGCCGCTGCCGGCGGTTGCGTGCCGACGCGGCAGCAGCCCTGCCCGCCGCCGGACAGGGTCGTCAACTTCAATCTCGTTCCCGATGTCGGCAGAGCGGTCGTGCTCGACGAGCCGGCAGCGGCGCTTGCGCCGCCGCCGCCGCCGCCCCTCCCCGAGGCGGCGCCGTATACTGGCCCCATGCTCGGCGTCAACAAGAACGAGCGGGCGCCGACGATCGGCTATTACTGGTCGCTCAACTAGTCTAGCGCGTCGGCGAACCGCGGCGCGGCATCACGGCGCGCGCGAACAGCCGCATCGAGCGCTGCGCCGGCGCCAGCGGCATGGTGTTGAAATTGACCTGCAGCGAGGCGTGCTCGAACTCGCCGAATTCGGCCCGGCAGCGGGCGATCTGCGCCGCGATCTCGTCCGGCGAGCCGATCCACGCCGCCCCGGTCTCGATCTGCTCCGCCGCGTTCGATTCCTTGAGTTTGGCGATGATCTTTTCGTAGCCGGGATAATCCTGCGAGGTGCGGCCGTCGAGCCAATCCGAGGCACCCTCGACGAGCGAGGCGAGATAGCGGTCGAGGAGCGGGCAGGCGAAGGCGCGGGCCTCTGCGCCGTCTTCCTCGCAATACATGTGAAAGGCGAGCATGACCTCGCCCTGTCCCTTGTGGCCGGCATCGGCCCAGGCCGTGCGGTAGGTGTCGAGGAGCGGCCGCATCTTGCCGCCGCCCAATGGGATCGCCATCACCGAATGGCCCTTCTCGCCGGCAAAGGCGAAGGATTCCGGGGTGTTGAGGGCGGCAACGTAGAATTTGGGTCGCGGCCGCTGCGTCGGGCGCGGCAGCGAGGTCGTGTCGCGGATCGTGTGAAAGCGCCCCGCATGGGTGACGTTTTCCTGCGTCAGCAGCAGTTCGATCTGTTCGATCCCCTCGCGGAAGCGCGCCACCGACTCGTCGGGCGAGCGGGCGAAGCGGCGGAACTCGTGCGGCAGAAAGGCGCGCGCGAAGCCGACATCGAGGCGCCCGGCGGAAATCGCGTCGAGCATGCCGATCTCGCCGGCGAGCTTGAGCGGATGGTTGAAGGCCGGCAACACCGCGCCCGTCACCAGCCGCGCGGCCCGCGTGCGCTGCGCCGCGGCGGCGAGAAATACGATCGGGTTCGGGCTGTAACCCCCGTAATGATGGAAATAATGCTCGACGATGCGGATGTGGGTGAAGCCCAGCGCGTCGGCCTCCTCGGCGAGCGCCAGGGCGTCGTGGAAATACTCGGCGCCGGATTTTTCCTCCGGCCTCACGTCCGGGAAGAACTGGACGCCGAACTCCATGCCGCGCTCCCGAAAAGAGTGCGCCGCAGGATACGCCCGATCGAAAGGTGGTCAAGAAAGAGGGGGGTTGCTAGGTTCGCGCGCAGCGACGGCGAATTGAGAAGGAGACTGGAGCATGAGCTCGAACGGAAAGGTGGCGCTCGTCACCGGGGCGGGGAGCGGCATCGGCAAGGCGGCGGCGTTGGCATTGGCGCGCGAAGGCTTTGCCGTCGTCCTCGCCGGCCGCCGGGCGGAGCCCTTGCAGAAGGCGGCGGGGGAGATCGAGGCGGCGGGCGGCAAAGCGCTCGCGGTGCCGACCGACATCAGCGACCTGGCGCAGGTGAAGAGCCTCTTCGCCAAGGCGAAGCAGACATTCGGCCGGCTCGACGTGCTGTTCAACAATGCCGGGTTCGGCGCCGCGGCGCCCATCGAGGACCTCGCCTGGGAGCGCTGGAAGGCGGTCGTCGACACCAATCTCAACGGCACCTTCCTGTGCACCCAGGAAGCCTACCGCATCATGAAGGAGCAGGTGCCGATGGGCGGCCGCATCATCAACAACGGGTCGATCTCGGCGCATGCGCCGCGGCCGCAGTCGATCGCCTACACCTCGACGAAGCACGCGATCACCGGCCTCACCAAATCGGTCTCGCTCGACGGCCGCAAATACGACATCTCGTGCGGCCAGATCGACATCGGCAATGCGCTCACCGAGATGACCCAGCGCATGACGCGCGGCGTGCCGCAGGCGAACGGGGAAGTGATCGTCGAGCCGACGATGAACGTCGAAAACGTCGCCCGCGCCGTCGTCTTCATGGCGACGGTGACGCCCGAGGCCAACGTCCAGTTCCTCACGGTCATGGCGACGAAGATGCCGTTCGTCGGGCGCGGCTAGCCGGAGAGCGGAAAGCGGCGGGCGAGGCGGAAGAGGCCGTCCTCGCCCGAGACGAAGAGGGCGAGGTCGCGGATCTCGAAGAGCTCGGCGAGGACCGGCGAGAGCAGGGGCGCGAGCGCCGCAGCGAGGCGCCGGCGTTCCTCGGCGGGCAGCGAGCCCGACAGCGTCACGTGAAGGCGGAAGGTGTCGAAGACGTAGGGGTAGCCCCAAAGTTCGAGATGCTCTTCCTCGCGCGGGGAGAGCCGCGCCTGCCGGCGCCGTGCCAGTTCGTCGGCCGAAGGCGGGGCGCGGAAGCGGTCGAAATTTTTGACGCATTCGTCGGCGAGACGGCAGCTGGGCGCCGCCTCGCCCTCGGGCACGAGCGCGAGAAAGCCGCCGAGCGAGGCCAGGCGCAGCGCCGTCGGCGGCGGCGGCGCGCGCCCCTCGGCAAAGCGCGCGAGCGCCTCCCTCAGCCCTGCCTCGGTTCCGCCGGCGGCGAGGCGGAAGGGCGGCTTCAGGGTCGCATGCAACCCATAGCGCCGCGGGAATTCGGTGACGCGCGCGATGTCCTCCTCCGGCCAGCCGGGCAAGGTCGGCTGCGGCAAGGCCGCGCCCGTTTCGGCATCACGGCCGAGCCAGGCCGCGCCCCATCGGGCGAGCGCCGAGCCGCGCGCCGGCGCGGCGTAGATCGCCCAGCGGCGGTCGGACGAGGGTCCGAGGTTGCGATCTTGCATCTAAGCCTGTCGCTGCCAGATTGATTGCGACGCAATCATTGCGAGCGGATATGGCCAGCATCACGATCCGGAATCTCGACGATGCCGTCAAAACCAGGTTGCGGGTGCGTGCCGCCCATCACGGCCGGTCGATGGAGGAGGAAGCGCGCATCATCCTCAAATCGGCGCTGCAAAATCCCGCCAACAACGCTGCTTCGAGAATGGTCCGGTAATGTTCGAGCGGCGGCGTCCGCTTGCCCCTGACCTTGGCGGCGTCGTCCCATTGCCGCACCCGGATCGCCGCCTCGGCGTGCGGCAGCGCGAGAAAGCGGGCGGCTTCCTCCGCCGGCATCGGACCGCCTTGCAGGGCGAGGCTTCTGACCGAAGCCGGCGAGAGGCGGGCGAAATAGTCGGGGTCGGCGGCGCACAGATAGCGCTTCGCGTCGACGTGCAGGCGCGCCGGCTCGGCGACGGCCGCGCCGAAATCGCGCGACAGCGCCTTGCCGCCGATCGCCTCGTGCCGGTCGTCGATGCCGCGCAAGGCCGGGCTGTCGCCGTAGCGGTGCAAGAGGTGGCCGATATCGTGCAAGAGCGCCGCCGCGACGGTCGCGGCCGGCGCGCCCGCCGCCTCGGCGAGCGCGGCGCATTGCAGCGCGTGCTCGAGTTGCGTGACGGCTTCTTCGCCGTATTGCGCGCCGCCCTTCTCCGAAAGCAGCGTCAACAGCCGGTCGATCGCGTGCATTCCGCTCCCCTCAGATGACCCGCTCGCCGCGCCGCCAGACGCCGCGCACGACCGGCAGCCCGTCGATCTCGCGCACCCGCACGAGATCGGCGGCGAGGCCGGGCGCGATGCGGCCGCGGTCGGCGAGCCCGATGGCGCGGGCCGGGTTCGCCGTCACCGTCGCGAGCGCGGCGGGAAGCGCGATGCCGACCTCGCGGCAGAGGCGGAACGCCGCCTCGATCAGCGCCCCCGGCACGTAGTCCGAGGAGAGGATGTCGAGGAGCCCGCCGCGCGCGAAATCGAGCGCCGCGGCGTTGCCGGTATGCGAGCCGCCGAGGATCAGGTTGGGCGCGCCCATGAGGACCGCGAGCCCCGCCTCGCGGGCGGCGCGCGCCGCGGCCTGCGTCGTCGGAAACTCGGCGATGACGACGCCGTCGGCCGCGGCTTCCGCGATGTGTTCGAGGGTCGCGTCGTCGTGGCTCGCGAGCGGATGCCCGCGCTCGCGCGACAAGGCGACGACGGCGCGGCGGTTGGGGCCGCTGAATTCCTTGTGCGCCGTGAGGCGGCGCTGATGCAGGGCGTCGAACTGCGCGTCGTCGAGCCGGTGCTGCTTCTTGTAGAAGGCGCGGTAGACCTCCATCGAGGCGAATTGCCGCTGGCCCCCCGTGTGGTCCATCACCGAGACGAGGCCGACGAGCGGGTTGTCGATGCAGGCGCGGCAATAGTCGAGGCATTGCGGGTCGCTGACCTCGCAGCGCAGGTGCAGCCGATGCTCGGCGCGCAGCGCCCCCCGCTCGACCGCCGCGCTGACCGATTGCACCATGCTTTCGAGATAGGCGCGCCGCGCGCTGCCGTCGCTCACGTCGCCGAGCGAGACGGCGTCGTAGACCGTCGTGATGCCGGCCGCGGCGACCTGCGCGTCGTGCCCGAGGACGGCCGGCAGGGCCGGCCAGCGCACCCCCGGGCGCGGGCTGAAATGCTTTTCGAGATTGTCGGTATGGAGTTCGATGAGCCCGGGCAGGAGATAGTCGCCCTCGAAATCGAGGCCGCCGGGAAGCCGGCTCGGGCCGTTGCCGAGATCGGCGATGCGGCCCTGCGATACCGAGAGCGAACCTTCGAGGATGCCGTCCTCGAGGACGATGCGGGCGTTCTTGAAGAGGGGCTCCTCGCTCATGCGGCGATCGCTCGTTGTGACGCCATGTCGAAAACCCGGTCGGCGAGGCGGCGTCTCGTCTCGCCGTCGTGAAAAACGCCGATGATCGTCGCGCCGCGCGAGCGCGCCGCTTCGACGAGGCCGGCGACGACCCCCGCGCTCGCGTCGTCGAGCGCCGCCGTCGGCTCGTCGAGCAGCAGGATAGGATAATCGGCGGCGAAGACGCGCGCGACATTGATCCGCTGCTGCTCGCCGCCCGAGAAGGTCGCGGAGGCGAGCGGCCACAGCCGCTCGGGGATCAACAGGCGCGCCAGCATGTCCGCGGCGCGCTCGCGCGCGGCCTGCGGCGCGATCCCTTGCGCAAGCAGCGGCTCGGCCACGATGTCGAGCGCCGGCACGCGCGGGATGACGCGCAGGAACTGGCTGACATAACCAATCGTGCGCCGCCGCACCTCGAGCACGAGGCGCGGGCTGGCGCGCGCCATGTCGACGGTGTCGCCGCCGTGGCGCAGCAGAATGTGGCCGGCGTCCGGCAGGTAGTTGCCGTAGACCGCGCGCAAGAGGGTCGATTTCCCCGATCCCGAAGGCCCGGCGAGGACGAGGCATTCGCCCTCGCCGAGGACGAGATCGAGGCGGCGCAATACGTCGAGGCGCGCGCCGCCCTGGTTGTGGAGGGTGAAGCTTTTCGCGAGGCCGGTAACGCGCAGCGTTTCGCGCATTGCTCAGGCCTGCAGTATCGAAGCGGCGAGAAGCTGCGTGTAAGGGTGCTGCGGATCGTCGAGCACCCGGTCGGTGAGCCCGCTCTCGACGACGCGGCCGCGGCGCATGACGAGGAGGCGGTGCGCGAGGAGCCGCGCCACCGAGAGGTCGTGCGTGACGACGACCGCCGAGAGCCCGAGCCCGGCGACGAGCCCGCGCAACAGATCCAACAGGCGCGCCTGCACCGAGACGTCGAGGCTCCCGGTCGGCTCGTCCATCAGGACGAGGCGCGGATTGCTCACGAGGTTGCGGGCGATCTGCAGGCGCTGTTGCATGCCGCCCGAAAAGCGCGCCGGCCGGTCGTCGAGACGGGCGAGGTCGATCTCGACCTTGTCGAGCCAGTCGCGCGCGGCGGCGCGAATATTCCCGTAATGCCGCGCGCCGACCAGCATCAGCCGCTCGCCGATATTGCCGCCGGCGCTGACCGAAAGGCGCAAGCCGTCGCGCGGGTTCTGGTGCACGAAACCCCATTCGGTGCGGGCGAGGCGCCGTCGCTCGGCCTCGGAAAGCGCGAACAAATCCACCATCCGGCCATCGGCGAGCCGGTAGCGCACAAGGCCCTCGTCGGGGAGGAGCCGCCCGGCGAGGCAATTGAGGAGCGTCGTCTTGCCCGAACCGGATTCGCCGACGACACCGAGCACTTCGCCCGGCCACAGCGAAAAGGATATGCCGGCGCAGGCGAGGACGGCGCCGAAGGATTTGCCGAGGCCCTCGACCTCGAGGAGCGGCGGCTCGGCGAGCGCCGTCACCGCATCAGCGCAATCGAGACGCGCGGCCTCGCTCACCGGGCGCTCCCGGCGCGCCGGGCGGCGCAATAATCGGTGTCGGAGCAGACGAACATGCGCCCGCCCTTGTCGTCGGTCAGGACCTCGTCGAGAAAGGATTTGTCGGAGCCGCACAGCGCGCAGCGTTCCTCCCAGCTTTCGACACGGAACGGATGGTCCTCGAAATCGAGGCTTTCGACACGCGTCCAGGGCGGCACCGCGTAGATGCGCTTTTCCCGGCCGGCGCCAAAGAGTTGCAGGGCGGGGTTCATATGGAGCTTCGGGTTGTCGAATTTCGGGATCGGCGAGGGGCGCATCAGATAGCGGCCCTCTACCCGCACCGGATAGTCGTAGGCCGTCACCACCCTGCCGTAGCGGGTGATGTCCTCGTAGAGCCGCACATGCATCGCGCCGTATTCGGCGAGCGCGTGCATCTTGCGGGTCTCGGCCTCGCGCGGCTCGAGCCAGCGCAAGGGCTCCGGGATCGGCACCTGATAGACGAGGATCTGGTCGCCCCGAAGCGGCGTTTCGGGCACCCGGTGGCGGGTCTGAATGATCGTCGCTTGCGAGGTGCGCTCGGTCGTCCGCACACCTGCGGTGCGGGCGAAAAAACGGCGGATCGAGATCGCGTTCGTCGTGTCGTCGGCGCCCTGGTCGATGACCTTCAAGACATCGTCCTTGCCGATGATGCTGGCGGTCACCTGGATGCCGCCCGTGCCCCAGCCATAGGGGAGCGGCATCTCGCGGCTGCCGAACGGCACCTGGTACCCGGGGATCGCGACGGCCTTCAAGAGGGCGCGGCGGATCATCCGCTTCGTCTGCTCGTCGAGGTAGGCAAAATTGTATTGCCCGGGGTTCATTCCGCCGCCTCCCGCCGCGTCCGTTCGGCGGCTTCGCGGCGCAAGCGGCGGATGACCGAGAGCTCCGACTGGAAATCGACGTAATGCGGCAGTTTCAAATGCTGCACGAAGCCCGAGGCTTCGACATTGTCCGAATGGTAGAGGACGAATTCGGCGTCCTGCGCCGGCGCCGCTTTTTCCTCGCCCAGCTCTTCGGCGCGCAAGGCGCGGTCGACGAGGGCCATCGCCATCGCCTTCCTCTCGCTTTCGCCGAAGACGAGGCCGTAGCCGCGGGTGAATTGCGGCGGCGCCGCCGCCGAGCCGCGGAACTGGTTCACCATCTCGCATTCGCTGAGCGTGATCTCGCCGATCGCGACGGAAAAGCCAAGCTCGGCCGGCTCGATTTCAACCTCGACCTCGCCCATGCGCAATTCGCCGGCGAAGGGGTGCGTCCAGCCATAGCCGCGCTGCGTCGAATAGCCGAGCGCCAACAGAAACCCTTCGTCGCCGCGCGCGAGGTTCTGCAATCGCACGCCGCGCGGCGCTGGAAAGGCGAGCGGCTCGCGCGTCAGATCGCCGGCCGGCTGCTCGCCTGCGCCCGCCGCTTCGACCAGCCCCTCGCGGTCGAGCAGCCCGAGCACGCGCGGCATCGCGGCATCCTCCCTCTCCCCGCAGGCGGGGAGAGGGTCGGGGTGAGGGGTATCTGATCCCGCCAAATCGAAATCGAGCAGCCGGTGGGTGTAATCGAAGGTCGGCCCGAGCAACTGGCCGCCCGGCAGATCCTTGAAGACCGCCGAAACGCGCCGGCGGCAGAGCATCCTATCGGTCTCGATCGGGCATGACAGCGCGAGCCGCGGCAGGGTCGTGCGGTAGGCGCGCAGGAGGAACGCGGCTTCGACGAGGTCGCCGCGCGCCTGCTTGATGGCGAGCGCGGCGAGCTCCGGGTCGTAGAGCGAGCCTTCGGCCATGACGCGGTCGACGGCGAGCGAGAGCTGCCCCGTGATCTGCTCGAGCGAAACCTCGGGGACTTCGGGATCGCCGCGCCGCGCCTCGGCCAAGAGCCGGTGCGCCGCCTCGATCGCCTGCTCGCCGCCCTTGACCGCAACATACATCAGGCAATCTCCACCTTCGTGCTGCGCGGCAGCGCCGCGAGACGCGCGCCGCAGGTGAAGCAGATATCGAGGCCGCGCGGGAACAGCGCCGCAAGCTCTTGCCGCTGCCGCCAAAACTCGCCGCCGAATCCGCCGGCCGCGAGACGCGCGCGGCTCTCGATGCCGGGCCCGCCGAGGCTCACGCCGTTCTTGCCGCCGAGGCTTTTGACTTCCAGGACGAGCGTCGTCGAGCGGTCGGGGTATTCGTCGCTGCCGAGCCCGAAGCCGGCGAGCGGCGGCAGCAGCGCCGGGTCGGGGACAAAGGCGAACCGCCCCTCTTCCGGCGCCGCGGCAACAGGCATCCCGCGGTGAAAGGCGAGATAAGGCAGCACCGAGGCGGCCGCGGCGGGGAGCCAGAGCGGCGTCTCGATGTCGCAGAGCGCAAGGAGGACGGCGGCCGCGGCTTCGCCGAGCGGGGCGGGGGGCGATGCCGCGAGGAGCCCCGAAAGGTCGTGGATGCGGCCGGGATGCGCCATCGCGTCGAGCAGCCGCCGAAAGGCGCGCTGCGCGCCGTGCACCGGGTCGCGGAAGCCGGGGGCGAGCAGGCCGGCGTCGGGGAGGGCGCTCACTCGCCGCGCACCAGCGTGAAGAACTCGACCCGGCTCGGCGCCACCTTTGCGGCCTTTGCCGCGCGGGCGGCGGCGAGTTCGGCGGCCAAATCCTCGAGCGCCGCCGCGACCCTTCCGTCGCCCCGCTGCAGCATCGCGTCGAAGAGCGCGGCAAGCTCGGCGTGACGCGGATCGCGCCCGGCGACGTGGCCATAGCCGGTGACGCCTAGGCCGCCGGGCCCGGTGATCTGCACGGCGGCGCGGGTCATCGTCAGCTCGCCGAGATTGAAGGGTTCGCCGGTTCCGGCGATGCGCCCGCGGACCATGGCGAGGCCGATCTCGGGCGCCCGCAGCAAGCGATAGGCGGGCTTGTCGGCGATCTCGTCCCAGGCGCGTTCAAGCGCCGTGCGCGGCGATTTCGCGAGGATGCCCATCCAGCGGCGCCGCGCGGCGATCGACGAATCGGAAATTTGTCTAGACATCTGTATCTCTTCCGCACAGTTTAACCCCAGCCGGCCAATTGTAAAGCCGCGCAGCGTGAAAAGTTTTGTGATGGCCGAGACCATCGAGACGAGCATCGAGCGCGGCGGCGGCGTCGCGCTGTGGCGGCAGATCGAGGAGCGGCTGCGCGAGGCAATCGACGCCGGCGCGCTCAGGCCCGGCGAGCGGCTGCCGACCGAGCAGATGCTCGCCCGCCGCTTCGGGGTCAACCGGCACACCGTGCGGCGCGCGCTCGGGGCGCTCGTCGGCGAGGGGCTCGTCAGGGTCGAGCAGGGCCGCGGCGCCTTTCTGCAGGAAGAAATCATCGAATACGCGCTCGGCCTGCGCACCCGCTTCAGCGAGAACATCCGCCGGCAGGAGCGCGCCCCCGGGGGCAGGCTGCTCGACGCCGTCGAGCTGCCGGCCGAGGGGGCGGCGGCGCGCGCCCTGGCGCTGCCGATCGGCACCGCGCTCCTCGCGCTCGACACCTTGCGCGAAGCCAACGGCCTGCCGATCAGCCTTTCGCGGCACTTCGTTCCGCTCAGGCGCTTTCCCGGCCTCGCCGAGGCCTACCGCGAGCTCGGCTCCCTGACCCATGCCTTCGCGCGCTACGGGGTCGGCGACTACACGCGCAAATGGACGCGGCTGCTCGCGCGCCCGCCGACCGTCGCGGAGGCACGCCACCTGCGCCAGCCGATGACGACGCCGGTACTGCAGAGCGAGGCCGTCAACATCGACGGCGAGGGCCGGCCGATCGAATACGGCGTCGCCGCCTTTGCCGGCGGCCGGGTGCAGATCCTCGTCGAGGAGTAGCCCTACTCCTCGCCCTCGCCGACCGCGCTCTCGTGCCAATGGCGCAAGAGGAAGCGCGACAGGCCGTCGAGCGCGAGGTAGATCACGATGCCGGTCAGCGAGAGCAGAAAGAGCGCGGCGAAGAGGCGCGGGATCGCGAGGCGGTAGCCGGCCTCCAAGATGCGGAAGGCGAGGCCCGTCTGCGTGCCGCCGGTGCCGGCGACGAACTCGGCGACGACGGCGCCGATCAGCGAGAGGCCGCCGCTGATTCTGAGGCCCGCGAGGAAATAAGGCAGCGCCGTCGGCAGCCGCAAATAGAGCAGCGTCTGGCCCGGCGTCGCGCCGTAGAGGCGAAAGAGCGCGAGCAGATTGCGGTCGGCGCTGTTGAGCCCCAATGTCGTGTTCGAGACGATCGGGAAGAAGGCGACGATCCAGGCGCACACCAGAAGCGCGAGAAAAGGCTCCCTGACCCAGATGATGATCAAGGGCGCGATCGCCACGATCGGCGTCACCTGCAGAATGACGGCATAGGGGAAAAGGCTCAATTCGAGGATCCGCGAGCGCGAGAAGAGAAGCGCGATCGCGCCGCCGAAGAACGCCGCCGCGGCGAGCGCGGCGAGCGTCACTTTGAGGGTGACGAGGAGGGAAGCGAGAAGGCTCGGCCCGTCGGTCAAGAGGCTCTTCGCGACCGCGATCGGGGCGGGCAGGATGTAGGGCGGGATCTGCTCGATTTCGACCACCGCCTGCCAGAACAAGAGAAAGAGGAGGCCGACCGCGAGCGGCGCGGCGGTGCGCGCGAGGCGTGCCCGGTTCATCCGGGCGCCCCTTCCATCGCACGCGCGAGTTCGCCCGAGACGCGCGCGCAGAGCGCCGCATATTCGGGCGAAGTTCTGAGCGCGCGCGCGCGCGGCTGCGGCAGATCGACCCTGATGTCGGCGGCGATATGCCCCGGCCGCGGCGTCATGAGGGCGATGCGGTTCGACAGGTACGCCGATTCGAAAACGCTGTGGGTGACGAAGACGATGGTCGGCTGATAGCGCTCCCAGAGCCGCAACAGATCGTCGTTGAGCGCCATTCTGGTGATCTCGTCGAGCGCCGCGAAAGGTTCGTCGAGCAGCAAGAGGTCGGGCTCGGTGACAAGCGCGCGGGCGATCGAGACGCGCATGCGCATGCCGCCCGAAAGCTGGCGGGGATAGGCGCGGGCGAAGCCTTCGAGGCCGACCGCGGCGATCGCCGCGCCGACCCGCTCGCGCTCCCTGTGGCCGACATGCCGCAACAGGCGGAACGGCAGGAGCACGTTGTCGACGACCGTGTTCCACGGCATCAGGGTCGGGTCCTGAAAGACGAAGCCGATCCGCCCGGCCTCGCTCGCGATATCGAGGCGGCGCTCGCCATGAGTGGGCTCGACGAGGCCGGCGATGATGCGCAGCAGCGTGGTCTTGCCGCAGCCGGAGGGGCCGAGGAGGCTCAGAAACTCGCCGCGCGCGATGTCGAGGTCGATCGCCGCAAGCGCCGAAACTGCGCCGAAGCGCTTTTCGATACCGCGCAGGCTGACGACCGGGTTGCCCTCGCGCTCGCTCGTCAGCAGGTTCGGCATTGTCGGGATTGCTTCGTCGCTCCGCTCCTCGCAATGACAGATACTTGATTAGGCTGTCATTGCGAGCAAAGCGAAGCAATCCGGTTGGAGCGAAGGCGTCGAACATCAGCCCGTCGCATCAGCGCGTCATCCCGACCTTTTTGTCGACGAATTTCAAGCTGAACGCCTTGCGGAAATCGAGCCCTTGCGGATAGACCTTCGCCTTCGCCATCGTCTCGTAGAAATCGCGCCAGCGCGCCTCCGTCATCGCGCCGATCCCCAATTTCTTCGCATCGCCGCTGTCGAGGATGCCGTACTTTCTCATCTGTTCGCGGCCGAAGCCGAGGAGTTGGTCGGTCATTTCCGGATTGTCGCGTTTGATGAGGGCGTTGCCGGGTGCGGGGTCGCCGTCGAGATAGCTGTACCAGCCCTCGATGCTCGCCTCGACGAAACGCCGCACCAGGTCGGGGTTTTTCTGGATGAGGTCGCGCCGCGTCTGAATGAGGCCGCCATAGCTCGCATAGCCGGCATCGGCGAGGAGCAGCACGACCGGCTTCACCCCGGCCCTTTCGATCGTGAATACCTCGCTCGTCAGATAGCCCTGCTGCACCGCGTTTTTGTCGGCGAGGAACGGGGCGACGCTGAAATCGTAGGGGCGGATCTGTGCGTCGGTGTAGCCGAACTTCTCTTTCAGGAACTGCCAGAAGCCGATCCGGGTGTCGGCGCTGATCATGATCGGCTTCTCTTTGAGGGCGGCGAAGCTGTCGTTGCCGACCCCGGGATGGGCGATCAGCACCGTCGGGTCCTTTTGAAACATCGCTGCGACCGCGACCATCGGCACGCCTTCGCGCAGGAAATTCAATGGCAGAAACGAGTTCGAGGCGATGTTGAAATCGAGCCGGCCGGCGGCCAGGAGCTGCGCCTGGTTGACCTGCGGACCGCCCTCGCGCAGCTCGACCTCGAGCCCGTAGCGCCGGTAGATGCCGGTGGCGATCGCCTGGTAGTAGCCGCCGTGCTCGGCCTCCGCCTTCCAGTCGGTGCCGAAGCGGACGGTGTCGGCGGCCCCCGCCCGGCCGATGCCGAGGAGCGCGGCGATCGCCAGGCCGAGGCCCGCCCAGATGCGCGTCTTCCACTCTGTCATGCGCGTATGTCCCCCTTGCCGCGGGCGGCTTCCAGCGCTCCGCCCACCCTCGTATAAAACGCGAGGATCGTGTATGATCAACAAATAACGAGGCTCGTGGCGAACGGGCCGGGGTGAGCAGGGGCCGCAACATGAAAAATTTGCTGGCCGTGGTCGGGGATGGCAACGCGGCGCACGTCCTCGAGGCCGCGTTGCATGTCGGGCGCCGCTTCGACAGCCATATCGTCGGGCTGCACAGCCTGACGACCGAATACGCCGTCGTGTTCGGCGGCGAGATGGGGTTTTCGATCTCCTCCGAGGTCGACCGCACGCTCGAGCGCGAGGGCCACGACCGGCGCGACCAGGCGCGCCGGCTGTTTCGCGACTTCATGGACGCGCACGGCGTGCCCGTAGAGCCGGTGCCGGCCGGGCACGAGGGCCCGAGCGCCGCCTGGCGCGAGGAGGACGGGCGGCAGAACGCGGTCGTCGGGATGACCGGCCGGGTCTACGATCTGGTGCTCGTCGAGCAGCCGGAGAAGCTCGCTTCGATCGCCGAGGCGACGCTCGAGGACGCGCTCTTCGAAAGCGGGCGGCCGGTGCTGATGGTGCCGAAGGCGTGCCCGCCGAGCCTCGGCGACACGGTCGCCATCGCCTGGAACGGCAGCACCGAGACGGCGGCGACGGTGGCGCTCGGCATGCCGCTGCTGAAAAAGGCGCGGCAGGTCGTCGTGATCGGCGTCGCGCCGGGGCTGATGCCCGAGCCCGGGCCCTCGGGCGAGGAGTTGGCGCGCGCGCTCGAGCAGCACGGCCTCGACGTGACGGTGCGCAGCGCGAGCGGCCGGGCCAAGGTGCAGGGCGAATCGTTCCTGCGCGAAAGCCTGGCCGCCGGCGCCGATCTCTTGTTGAAGGGCGCCTACACGCAAAGCCGAATCCGCCAGATGATCTTCGGCGGCGCGACGCGTCACATCATCATGGAGGCAGGGCTCCCGGTGCTGATGGCGCGCTGATGCGGCGCGCCCTACTCTGGCTTCTGCTCGCCCTCTGCGCCGCGTCGCCGGCGGCGGCAGCCGGGCAGTTTCTCGCGCTCTCCGATATTCATTTCGACCCGATGGCCGATCCGAGCCTCGTCGACCGGCTGAACGCGGCGGCGCCCGAGGATTGGGCCAAGATCTTCGCGAGTTCCTCCGACAAGAGCCTCGGCCGCTACGGCCGCGACACCGATTGGCCGCTGCTCTCCTCGGCCCTTTCCGCGATGAAGGAGGCGTTGCCGCACCCCGACTTCGTCGTCATGACCGGCGATTTTCTCGCCCACAGTTTCCGCGTGCACTTCGACCTGACGGCCAGGAACCATTCCGACGCCGCCTACCGCGCCTTTATCGAGCGCACGATGCGGTTTCTCGCCTTGCAGCTCGAGCGGGCTTTCCCGAAGACCCCGATCCTGCCGGTCCTCGGCAACAACGACAGCTATTGCGGCGATTATCGGCTGACCCCCGGCGGCGCCTTCTTGAAGGACGTCGAGCCGACGATGCGCGGCCTCTTGGGCGGCGCGGCGGGCGCGGGTTTCGCCGGCCATTGGCGCGGCCTCGGCAATTACGCCGTGCGCCTGCCGCGGCTGCCGCATGTGCGGGTCGCCGGCCTCGATACGGTGTTCTTCTCGGCGCACTACAGCGCCGCCTGCGCCGGGGCGGCGAAGGGTGACCCGGGCAAGGCGAGCCTCGCCTGGCTCGCCGGCACGCTTGCCGCCGCCCGGCGCGCGCACGAGCGCGTCTGGCTGCTTTACCATGTCCCGCCCGGCATCGACGATTACGCGACGGCGCGCTTCGGCGCCTGTCCGCAAAACATCGTGCCGCTGTGGCAGCCGGCCTACCAGACGGCTTTCGCCGCGCTCCTCAAGGAGTACGCCGACACGATCGCGGCGAGCCTCGCCGGGCATCTGCACACCGACGCGTTTCGCCTCGCCGACCGCACCGCCTTGACGCTGGTGATCCCGGCGATAAGCCCGATCTTCGGCGAGAACCCGGGGTTCAAGACCATCTCTTACGACTCGGCGGGGCGGCTCGACGACGCGACGACTTACGAGCTGCCGAGCCTTTCCGGCGGCGCGGCGTGGGTCGAGGAATACCGCTTCACCAGCGAATGGCGGCTGCCGCGCCTCGATCTGGCGAGCCTCGATCGGCTGTATCGAAGGATCGGCGGGGAGCCGCGGACGCGGGCGCGCTGGCTCTCGCTCTACGCGCTCTCCAACGCCTCGTTCTGGCCCGCCGAGGCCGCCGAGAGGGCCAAGCGCAGCCGTGCGGCCTATTGCGCCGGTGGACACCTCTCGGCAACGGGCTTCGCAACATGCTATTGCCCCGCCAGCGGCAACAAATGAAGGAAGCGCCGATGCGCTGTCTCCTCGCTTTTCTCCTGATCCTGCTGACGGCGGGGCCGGCCGCCGCCGATTTCGCCGCCGCCAAGAAGGCGCAAGCCCTGGGCGACTTCGCCGGCGCCTTGGCGGCGTGCAAACCCGACATGTCGGCGGGCGACGCTAACTGCCAGAACCTCGTCGGCGATTTCTACGCGAAGGGGCTCGGCGTCGTGCGCGACCCCAAAAAGGCATTCGACCTCTTTCGCCGCGCCGCCCGCCAGGGCCTGGCGGCGGCGCAGAACAACCTCGGGCGGCTCTACCAGGTGGGCGAGGGCGTGCCGAAGGACGCGGCCAAGGCGGCCGGCTGGTACAAGCGCGCGGCGGCGGCGGGCAACATGGTGGCGCAGAACAACCTCGGCATCCTCTACGCCAAGGGCGAAGGCGTGCCGCGCAATGCGAAAACGGCGCTTTCGCTTTTCCACAGCGCCGCCGTCAAAGGCTATCCCAATGCGCAGCTGAACCTCGGGCTTCTCTTGCAGCGGCGCAACCCGGTCGGGGCTTTCGAATGGTTCACGATCGCGGCGCGGCCGACGACGCCCGAGGCGCTACGCAATCGGGCGGCCGAGGCGGCGCGGCGCGTCGCCGCGCGCCTGCCGCCCGCCGAACTCGCCGCCGCGAAAAAGCGCGGCGCCGCTTGGCAGCCGAAGAAGCCGTAGCGGGCCGAGCGATCGATTCGCGGCTCCGGGTCGGCGGCTCGGATCCGGGGACAGGCGACAGCGCAACCTGGTCTGCGGGCGAAGGGGTCTTCTGGACAAACCGCCCTCCGGCGAGAGAGAACTGAGCCACCGTGACATCGGGGGATGGACGGGCCATGAAACCCTTTCTGGCTCCGGCGCGTTGCGCGCTTCTGCTTTTTGTCCTTTTGCTTTCGACGAGCGCGGCACTGTCGGCGCGGCCGGCGAAGAAGCCGACCGCCGCGGCCGCGGCCGCGGCAATGCCGACAAATCCGGGCCCGCCGCCGGTCGTTCTCGACGGCGCGGTCGCGCTTCCCGCGGATATTCCGCCCGCGCCGCTCCTGCCCGACACGTCGAGCTACGTGCTGCTGGATTTCGCCACCGGCGCGATCATCGCGGCGAAGGCGCCCGACATTCACCTGCCGCCGGCGAGCCTCGCCAAGCTGATGACCGCGTATCTGACCTACGAGGCGGTGAAGGCCGGCAAGCTGAAGCTCGACCAGCAGGTGCCGGTCAGCCACGCGGCGTGGCGGACGGGCGGCTCGCGCATGTTCATCGAACCGAACCTGCCGGTGACGATCGAAGAATTGGTCCGGGGCCTCGTCATCGATTCCGGCAACGACGCCGCCGTCGCGCTCGCCGAAACCTTGGCCGGGACGGCCGAGGCCTTCGTCGCGATGATGAACAACCGGGCGCAGCTGCTGCACCTCGCCGATACCCATTACGACAATGTCGACGGCCTGCCCGATCCGGCAATCTACACGAGCTCCAAAGACGTCGCGCTGCTCTCTCGCGCGATAATCCGGCAATTTCCCGGGATCCTGAAGATCAGCAAAGAAGAGTCCTTTACCTACAACAACATCACGCAGCGGAACTGGAACCCGGTCATCTTTCGCGATTCGTCGGCCGACGGGCTGAAGACCGGCTACGTCAAGGATTCCGGGCATTGCATCGATGCGACGGCGGTGCGCGGCGGGCGCCGCCTGATCGCCGTCGTCATGGGCACCCCGAACTGGCATGCCGGCACGGCCGACATCGAGGCCCTGTTCGACTACGGCTACCGGTTCTTTCGGAACGACGCCGTCACGACGGCGGGCGCGCCGATCGGCGCGATCGACGACCCCCTCCTCGACCCGACCCACGTGCCGGTCGGCGCCGCGAAGACCGTGCTTCTGACCCTGCCGGCGAGCGGCAACGGAGCGCAAAAGACGGACCCGGCGGCAGTGCTGAATTTACGCAACGGGTTGCAGGGGCCGATCGCGAAAGGCGAGGTTGTCGGCAAGGTGGCGATCACCCTTCAGGGCAAGACGATCGAGACGGTACCGGCGGTGGCGCTCGCCGCGGCCCGCCCCGCCGGCTTTGCGCAGCGGCTGATGTATCGTCTGAAGCGCCTCTGGTAGCGGCTCCCTACCTCGTCCCGAAGAGGCGGTCGCCGGCATCGCCGAGGCCCGGGAGGATGTAGCCGTGCGCGTCGAGGCAGCGGTCGAGCGAGGCGGTGATGATCGCCACGTCGGGGAAGACTTGGGCGACCTGCGCCACCCCTTCGGGGGCGGCGACGAGGCAGACGAACTTGATCGAGCGCGCCTTCAATTCGACGAGCCGCGAGATCGCCGCCACCGCCGAATTGCCGGTCGCCAGCATCGGGTCGACGAGGATCGCGTCGCGCTCGGCGAGATCCTCGGGCAGCTTCAGATAATATTCGACCGCCTGTAGGGTGCGCGGGTCGCGGTAGATGCCGATATGGCCGACGCGCGCCGAGGGCAACAGATCGAGCATGCCGTCGAGGATGCCGTTGCCGGCGCGCAGGATCGAGACGAGGCACAGCTTTTTGCCGGCGAGCAGAGGAAAGCTCGCGCTTTCAAGCGGCGTGTCGATCGGCATCGCCTCGACCGGCAGGTCGCGCGTCGCCTCGTAGGCGAGGAGCAGGCTGATCTCGCGCGTCAGGCGGCGGAACTCGGCGGTCGAAGTGTTGCGGTCGCGCATCAGCGACAATTTGTGCTGCACGAGCGGATGCTCGACGACGGTCAGGCTCGGATATTGCCCTTGCACCTTCAGCCTCCCTCAAAAAACCGTGCCGTCGCTCGCCACCATCAGCGGCGGCCTGCCGCCGGCCCGGCGCTCCAGCGCGATCTCGCGGCCGGCGAGCCAGCTGCCGCCTTCGAGCACTTGCCCCAGCGACAGCGCCGCCGCTGTGCCGAGCCGCTCGCGCACCCGCCCGGCGAGCCGGTCGAGGAGCGCCACGGTCAGGGCCCGCCACTCGACGACGGGCTCGCTCGCGGCCTCGAGGATGCGCCGCGCGAGGCCCGGGTCGCGCGCTTCGAGGACGCCGCAATCGAGAAAGAGCCCGCCGTTGCGGTATTCGGCGAGGCCCGTGAGGCCGTCGAGACCGGTCACGCGAAACCCGGCCTCGGCGAGCGGCTCGACGAGCGAATAGGCGAGCCACTGGCTCAATTTGTGAAACGGCACGAGGCCGGAGCCCGGCACGCAGGAGTGCCGGCCGCAATCGCCGAGCGAGAGGCCCGCAAGGCTCTCGCCGCCGGGCCAGATCGGCCCCAGCGCATGCAGCAGGGTTTCGAGGACCGCCGGGGCCGTCAGCGCCTCGCGGTGCGGCAGCCAGTGATCATAGAGCCGGCCGAGCCGCGCCGGGCGGCCGAAATGGTGCGGCGAGGCGGCGGCGACCTCGCCGAGCCGGCGTAACAGCCGGGCGCGCCCCTCGAGCCCGTCGAGCGGGTTGTCGGCCTCATGCTGCAAGGCGCGGCCGAGGCTCCCCGGCGTGACGGCGAGAAGAGCCGCGGCGTCGGCCCGCCAAGGGTTCTCGGGATCGGCCGAAAAGAGGCCCCCCTGCATCGCCCGGAGGCTCGCGACGGCGAGCCCCTCGGAGCGGGAGAACGTCTCTCCGGTGGCGGCTTCGCGGTAGCTCCAGCGCCCACCTGCCCCGGCGTCGAGGAGGACGGAAACGATCGCCAGATCGATCTGCGCCCGCGCCCGCTCGGGCCCATCGGCGGCGGGCGCGACAAGGCCGGCGCGATCATGCCCGCCGACGGAAAAATGCCGCCAGCGGCTGTGCAGCGGCACGGAAAGATCGGGAAAGCGCCGGCGGGTGAGCCCCGCGACGCGCTCGGCCGCCTCGTCGAGCCGGCTCGGGTCGAGGCGAAAGTGCGGCGCCGCGCCGCGCTCGGCCGCCTCGAGCACGATCCGGCAGCGGCTCCGCACCGCCGCGGCGCTCAGCAGGAAAGCGGCCTCTTGCGCCGCTGGATCAGCGCTGGAAGTCAAGGGCCATCAGGAGGCGGCGACATCCCCCGCCGGCAGCGGCGTAAAATAGCCGGCGGCCTTTTTCGCGGTGATCTCGACCGCCGCCTCGGCCGGGATCAGACCCTCGGGGATCGCCACCTGCTCGACGACCTCGATGCCTTGCGCGGCGAGCGCGTCGCGCTTCATGTTCGACATCGACACCCAGCGGTCGATGCGCTTCAGGCCGAGCCAGTGGAAGACGTCCGGCATCAGCTCCTGGACGCGCATGTCCGGTACCCCGGCGACGCATTCGGTGCGGCGGAAATAGGTGTCGGCGCGGTCGCCGCCCTCCTGCCGCCGGCGGGCGTTGTAGACGAGGAACTTCGTCACCTCGCCCAGGGCCCGGCCTTCCTTGCGGTTGTAGACGACGATGCCGACGCCGCCCGACTGCGCCGTCTCGATGCACACTTCGATGCCGTGCACGAGGTAGGGCCGGCAGGTGCAGATGTCGGAGCCGAAGACATCGGAGCCGTTGCACTCGTCGTGGACGCGGCAGGCGATGACTGTCTTCGGATCGCCGATGCGCTCGACCTCGCCGAAGAAATAGATCGTCATGCCGCCGATCGGCGGCAGAAAGACTTCCATGTCCGGGCGGGTGACGAGTTCGGGGAACATGCCGCCCGTCTCTTCGAACAGGGTGCGGCGCAGCTGGTGCTCGGCGATGCCGAAGCGCTGGGCGAGCCCCGGCAGGTGCCACACCGGATCGATCGCGGTCTTGGTGACCGCGACTTCGCCGTCGGCGAGCAGCACCGTGCCGTCCGGCACCAGCCTGCCGGCGGCGACGAGGCCGGCGATTTCGGGCATCGCGATGCGCGCGGTCGTTACCGCGATCGTCGGCCGCGCGTCGATGCCGGAAGCGATCTCCTTGGCGAAGACCTCGCCGACCAGATGGCCCCACGGGTCGAGCGAGACGATCTTTTGCGGGTCGGCCCATTGCGGGCGCGACGGCAACAGCGCCGCCGGCGCGGTGCCGGAGAGATCGGGGCGATGATCGCGGGCGAGCGCGCGGGTCGCGACGGCGAGCGCGCGATAGACCGCATAGCTGCCGGAACAGGAGCCGATCGCGTTCCGGTGCCGAGGCTCGGCCGGGCTCGCGACGACGGGGCCGCGTTCGCCGGCGGTGGCCGCCCCCCAGCGCAGCGGCACGGCGCTCTGGCCGGCCGAACCCGGATGCGAGGTCAGCCGAATGTGTCGGGGTATCGAGGTGTCCATGTCGCCTTCCACCACGGAAAGACGTAAAAAGGTAAGGTAGTGGCGCGCCCCCGTCGCTGCAATGTACTAAACTGGGCGAGCGCTTGCCGGCGGATGCCGATGGCCGAGCTTTCTCTTTTGGACCCGCGCAAGTTTCGCGATCCGCTCGTGACCGCCAAGGGCGAGAAGCGGGCGCGCGTCGCGCTGCGCTCCCTCGACACACTGTGGTTCAACACCGGCACGCTGTGCAACCTGACTTGCCGGCATTGCTATATCGAATCCTCGCCCAAAAACGACCGGATCTT
>DASYYD010000236.1:0-3639 GCA_035934195.1 Allostellaceae bacterium
GATGACGACCCAGATGCCGCGCCAGCCGATGATGTCGCGGAAGCCGAGCGCGAAGGCCGCGCCGATCGGCCACGGCCAGGCGCCGCCGAGAAATTGCATGAAGGCGGTAAGCCGGCCGCGGATGTTCTTTGGCGCATATTCGGTCGTATACGAGAAGCAGAGCGGCTGCTCGGCGCCGAGCCCGACGCCGGCGATAAAGCGGCCGACCAAGAGCCAGAGCAGACTCGGCGCGAGAGCGGCGCCGATCGTCGCGATGCCGAACAGCAAGAGGTTGAACTGGTAGACCGCCTTGCGCCCGAACCGGTCGGTGAATTCGCCTTGGCCCAACGTGCCGACGAGCAGCCCGAAAGCGGTCGCGCTGCCGACCGCGGCGACCTGGCCGCCCGTCACGAACCCGCTCTTGATCATGTCCGGGATCAAGGCGCCGAGGATCGAGAAATCCATCACGTCGACGAAATAGCCCGACGCGACGAGCGCCAGGACCTGCCAATGAATGGGGCCCATCCGGGCGTTGTCCATTGTCTCGCCGACAAAAGCCTCGATCGTCTGGCCGATGCCGGAGCGCGCTTGCGTTATTTCTGCCATTTGGCGTCCCCCCGCTTTTTCCTGTTCTCAACTACCACAGAGACGGGAGGACGCAGAAGGGAATGTCATTGCGAGCAGCGCGAAGCAATCTCGTCGGGATTGCTTCGTCGCTGCGTGCCTCGCAATGACGGCCGCTTCCCTGCGTGCCCTCCGCGCCCGCGTGGCGAATCCTACTTCACCGCCGAGAAGCCGGTCGGCTGCAGGATGCTGTTCTCGACGCGCGCGACGATCGCACCGGCCCGCTCGGTTTGCGCCCGCTTCTCGATCCATTCGGGGTCGGCTTGAAAAGCCGCCCATTTGCGCTCGCGCTCGGCGAGCGAATCCCATTTGAGGAAATAATAGAGGGCCTGGTTCGAATCGCCGATCCCGACCGTCCAGAAGCCAGCCTGCTCGATGCCGTGCCGCTTCCAGATGGGAAGCGTGATCGTCTCGAAGCGTTTCAGCAGATCCGGCAGCTTTCCCGGCACGCAGTGATAGACGCGCAGTTCGTAGAGCATTTCCCCCTCCTATTTGACCGACGAGAAGCTCGTCGGCTGCAGGATCGTGTTCGTGATCGAGGCGACGATCTGCCCGTTCTTCTCGGTTTCGGCGCGCGCCGCGATCCATTCCGGATCTGCCTGGAAGCCGGCGAAGCGGCGGGCGCGGTCGTCGAGCGATTCCCATTGCAGCAGGTAATAGAGGTCCTGGTTCGAATCGCCGATCGCGACGGTCCAGAACCCGGCCTGGCGGATGCCGTGCTTTTCCCACAGCGGCAGGGTGATCTTGTCGAAACGCTTCAGCAAATCCGGCAATCGGCCGGGGACGCAGTGATAGACGCGAAGCTCGTAGATCATCTGGTTTCCTCCTCTCCGGAATCGGCAATGAAAGTTGGTCTCCTCACCCAACTGCTCGTCGTCCCGCCGACGGTCGGGACCCAGGGATGCCGTGGATACCGGCCGTCGCCAGTATGACGGAAAACCTGAAGTTACAGCTGCTTCAACCAAGGTGCCTCTCGACCCAGGCGGCGGCGTCGAAGAGTTTTTCGTCGCAACCGCGCCGGCCGACGAGCTGGACGCCGAGCGGCAGCCCGTTGGGCCCGGTGCCGGCCGGCAAGGTCAGGCAGGGCGTGTGCGCCAGCGTCCACATGCCGTTGAAGCGCGCGTCGCCGGTGGTGGCGAGCCCTGCCGGCGCTTCGCCGACCGCGCTCGGCGTCAGCAGCAGGTCGAATTCGCCGAGGAGGTCGTCGAGGTGGGCGCGATAGGCCTCGGCCGCTTCGATCGCCTCGACATAGCGCGACAGCGGCACGGCGCGCCCTGCCGCGAGCACCGTGTCGCGCAGTACGGGCGAGAGCTGGTCGCGGTGGAAATCGTATTCATAAGCGTAGTTGCGCGAGGCCTCGAAATAGAAGATGTCGCGGTGCCGGTCGAGGATGTCGGCGAACTCCGGCGCGAAACCCGCCGCGCTCACCGCCGCCCCGGCCGCGGAAAGGCGCGAGGCCGCCTCTTCGATCAAGGCCTTCGTCGCCGGGTCGGCGGCTTCCCAGGCGGGGGTGCGGCAAAGCCCGATGCGCGGCGCCGCGCTCGCGCGGTCGATCGCCGGCATAGCCTCGGCCAACAGCACCCCGCGCAGCAGCGCCAGATCGTCGAGGCTGCGACAGATGATGCCGAGCGTGTCGAGGGTGTGCGACTGCATCTTGATGCCGACGCGGCTGAATTCGCCGAAGCTCGGCTTGTAGCCGATGACGCCGCAGAACGCGGCGGGGCGGATGACCGAGCCGCCGGTCTGCGTGCCGAAGGCCGCCGGCACCTCGAAATCGGCGACCGCGGCGGCCGAGCCGCTCGACGAGCCGCCGGGGGTGCGGGCGTGATTGTGCGGGTTGACCGTCGGCCCCGGAAATCGGTTGGCGAATTCCGTCGTCGCCGTCTTGCCGAGCATGATGCCGCCTTCGCCGCGCACCAGGGCGACGCAGGCGGCGTCGGCGACGGGCCGGTTGCCGCGATAGATGGGCGAGCCGTGCTCGGTCGGCAATTGGCTCGTGTCGATGACGTCCTTGACCCCGATCGGGGCGCCTTTGAGGCGGCCCGGCCGCCCGGCATGGTCGATCGCGCGCGCCTCGGAAAGCGCGCGCTCGGGGTCGAGGAACGTCCAGGCCTTGATCGCGGCGCCGGCCGCGATGCGGTCGAGCGAGGCGCGGACGAGCGCCTCGGCCGAGAGGCGGCCCTCGGCGAGTGCCGCCACCGCCTCGGCGAGCGACAAGCTCTCGGGGCCGCTCATCGGGCGCCTCCCAGATGCCGCTCGACCCAGAGCCCGGTGGCGAGCAGGCGAAGATCGGCGTGCCGCCGGCCGACGAGTTGGATGCCGAGCGGCAGTCCGCGCGGACCTTTGCCGGCCGGCAGGGTCAGGCACGGCATGTAAAGCATCGTCCACAGCGCGTTGAAGGTTGCCGGACCGGTATCGGCGAGGCCCTTCGGCGGCTCGCCCGGCGCCGGCAGCGTCAGAACCGCGTCGAACCCGCCTGCCCAGGCTCGCGCCGCCAGGCGCGCCCGCTCCGCGCCTTCGCGCGCCTGGCGGAAATCCTCGACCCGCAGCCTCTTGCCGCGCGCGACCTTTTGATCGCGCAAATCCGGGCTCAACAGCGCCGCGTGGCGATGCAGCTCCGGCATGTGGTTGCGCGCGCCTTCGAAATCGCTGAGCGTCGCCTGCGTATCGAGCCCGGAAGCGCATTCCGGCGGCGGTGCGCTCTCGACGACCCGGGCGCCCGCTGCGGCAAGCCGCTCGGCCGCCGCTTCGAGCGCCGCCACACCCTCGGGCAGCGCCCTGTCCCAGGCGGGGGCGCGGCAGAGCGCGAGGCGCGGCGCCGTCTCGGGCATGGCCGGCGGCTCGTACGGGATCGCCATCATCGCGGCGCGAAAGAGCGCGATGTCCGCGACCGAGCGCGCCATGATGCCGACCGTGTCGAGGGCGTCGGTGTTGATCCGCATGCCGGCCGGCGGAAAGAGGCCGAAGCTCGGCTTGAAGCCGACGACGCCGCAATAGGCGGCGGGGCGGATCACCGAGCCGCCGGTTTGCGTGCCG
>DASYYD010000259.1:0-14064 GCA_035934195.1 Allostellaceae bacterium
GGTTCACCGCATAGACCGCGGCGGCGGTATCGCGGGCTGCGTCGGCGGGCGGGTTGCCGGCCGTCACATGCACCATCCGGCAGCCGAGCGCCTGCGCATAATCGAGCGCCAGCTTGATGCTGTCGCGAAAGTCCTGCGTTCGGCCGGGCAGCGAGGCGAGGCCCCGCTCGCCCTTCGCGGGGTCGCCCGCGGGACTGTTGATCAGCACCTGGACGAGCCCGAGATCGTCGAGGCGGGTGCGCAGCTCGCGCACCGGATAGTCGTAGGGGGCGGCGTATTCGACCCCCGCGAAGCCGGCATGCGCGACCGCCGCGAAGCGGTCGAGAAACGGCATTTCGGGAAAGAGGAAACCGAGATTGGCACATAGGCGCGGCATCGGACGCTCCCCTGCGGATGACGGGAACCGATCCTACCCGTCCGCCGGCCGGTTGATCCAGACGCCGCCCGCGCTCGTCATCTTCGACTGCGACGGCGTCCTGATCGACAGCGAGATGATCTTCGCGCGCATCCTCGGCGAGTGCCTCGCCGCGGCCGATCTCCCGGTGACCCTCGAAGAGGCGCTCTCGCTCGGCTTCGGGCGCAACGCCCTGACATTGTCCGCCGAGGTCGAAAGCCGCTATGGCCGCAGCCTGCCGGAAGGCTTCTTCCCGGCGATGCGCCGCCGCACGGCGGCGGCCTTCGAGAAGGAATTGCGCCCGGTCGCCGGGGTCGTCGAACTGCTCGCCGGGCTGCCGCTGCCGCGCTGCGTCGCCTCCAACAGCCAGTTGGAGCGCGTGCGGCACGCGCTCGCGCTGACGGGCCTGTTACCCTTCTTCGAGCCGCATGTGTACAGCGCCTCGCAGGTGGCGCGCGGCAAGCCCGCGCCGGACTTGTTTCTCCATGCCGCGCAGAGCCTCGGCGCGCCGCCCGGCGCGGCGCTCGTCGTCGAGGACAGCGCCGGCGGCGTCGAGGCGGCCCGCGCCGCCGGCATGGCGGTCGTCGGCTTTTGCGGCGGCAGCCATTGCCGGCCGGGCCACGCCGAGCGGCTCGCCGAGGCGGGATGCTCGCTCGTGTTCGCGCGGATGGCCGATCTCGCGACGTTCCTGGGTGTCGCGCCCAAAGGCGGCGGCTGAAGACGCGCTCAGCCGGCTCAGTATCGCCGGCGCAGCGACAGGCGGGCCGCGATGCTGAACAAGAACACCGCAAAAACCAGCAGCAGCGCCCCCGCCCATGCCTGCCGATGCCACTCGTCGTAGGGAGATATCGCGTAGTTGAACACCTGAAGCGAGAGTTCCGCCATCGGGTTTCGCGGGTCGATCTCCCAATACTGGCTGCCGAAGGCGGTGAACAAGAGCGGCGCCGTCTCGCCCGTCACCCGCGCCAGCGCCAAGAGCAAGCCCGTCACGATGCCCGGACGGGCGGCGACCACGAGGCACCCGATCATCGTGCGATATTCCGAGGCGCCGAGCGCCATGGTGGCTTCCTTGAGCTCCGTCGGGACCAAGGCGATCGCGGCTTCGGTCGCGCGCACCACCAGCGGCAGCATCAGCACCGCGAAGGCGAAGGAAGCCGAGAACGCCGAAAAATGGCGGAACGGCGCCACCAACAACGTATAGGCGAAAATGCCGATCGCGATGCTCGGCACGCCGGCCAGGACGTCGGCGATGAAGCTCAGTGTTTGAGCGCCGCGCCGGTGGCGGTTGCCGGCGAGATAAATCCCGACGAGGATGCCGACCGGGAACGCCATCAGCGCCGCGATGCCGACGGTGATGAACGAGCCGACGATGCCGTTCACCACCCCGCCGCCCGGAATCCCGACCGGGCGCGGCAAGTGGATCAGGAAGGAGAGCGAGAGGGCGCCAACCCCCTTCTCGACGATGTAGCCTATGATCAACAAAAGAAGCGCGGCGACGCCGAGCGCACAGGCGGCGCTGAAGGCGCGCCAGCACGCATCCAGGAGGTAGCGTCGCCGCGGGATCGACAATCGTGACGCCATGCCGGGACCCTTTGCCGCCTAATCCAGCAGAAACCGCACCATCAGCCGCCCGAGCGCGATGACGACGACGCTGACGAGCAGCAGAATGAGGCCGAGTTCGATCAGCGCACTCAGATAGATCTCGCTGGTGGCCTCGGTGAACTCGTTGGCGATGACGCTGGCGACCGTGTATCCCGGCGCGAACAACGAGGCGGAGATGGCCGGCCGGTTGCCGATCACCATCGTCGTCGCGATGGTTTCGCCGAGCGCCCGCCCGAGGCCCAACATGCAGGCGCCGAAGATGCCGCGGCGGGCGAACGGCAGGACGACGCTGCGCACCGTCTCCCACCTGGTCGCGCCGAGCGACAACGCCGCTTCGCGATATCCGGCCGGGATCATCGCCACCAGATCGCGCGTGATGGCGGTGATCGTCGGCACGATCATCAGCGCCAGGATCAGCGCCGCGGTCAACATGTTGACGCCGTATATCGTGCCCTGAAAGACCGGCAGAAAGCCAAAGGCCGTCTGCAATGCGGGGCCGATCCAGGCGCTGACGAAAGGCGCCAGCACAAACAGCCCCCACAGGCCGTAAACGATGCTCGGGACGGCGGCGAGCAGCTCGATCAACGCGCTCAGCACCGCCGACAGCCGCGGCGGGCAGAACTCCGCGAGAAAGACCCCCGCGAGAATGCCGATCGCCCCGGCCAGCACCAAGGCGATCACCGAACTTACGACGGTGCCGTAGATGAAGGGGGCCGCCCCGAACCGGCCGGCTACGGGATTCCACTCCGTCCCCCACAGAAAGCTGACGCCGAATTCGCGCAGCGACGGCGCCGAGCCCCAGGCCAACTCGATCACCAAGCCGCCGACGACCGCGATGAAGACGCCGCAGGCACAATAGAGCGCGGCCGCATATAGCCTGGAGGCGAACCAGTCGCGGCCGCGGTGGGAAGAGGCCCAGGCGGGCCGCGAGATTGGCGCATCTACTGCCACGACCGGTGCACCTTGCCGAGGATCTACTCGTGCATTTCGCCGAGGACCTTCAGGGCCTCTTTTTGCACGTTCGGCGGGAGCGGCACATAGTCGACGCTCTCGGCCATCGGCTGCGCCTCGGTGGCCAGCCAAACCATGATCTTCTTGGTCATCGCGCCGCGCGTCTGGTCATCGGGCTTCTGGTAGAGGAGCACCCACGAATAGCCGCTGATCGGATAGCAATTCGCGCACGCGGCATCAACGATCGAGAAGTCCGTGGAGGACACGTTGGGCTTCGTCGCCGCCGCCGCCCGAACGGTCGCGATGGTGGGGAACAGATACTTGCCCGCGCGGTTCTGCAGCAGCGCATAGGCCATATTGTTCTGCAGCAGGTAGGCGAGCTCGACATAGCCGATCGACCCCGGCGTCTGGCGCACCAGCCCGGCGACGCCCTCGTTGCCCTTGCCGCCGACGCTGCTCGGCGCCGGCCATTGCACGCTCTTGCCGGTGCCGACCTTTTGTTTCCATGCGGGCGAAACCCGGCTCAGGAAATCCGTGAAGATATAGGTGGTGCCCGATCCGTCGGAGCGGTGCACGACGGTGATCGCCATGTTCGGCAGCTTGACCCCGGGATTGAGCTTGGCGATCGCGGGATCGCCCCACTTGGCGATCTTGCCGAGGTAGATGTCGGCGACGATCTCGCGCGTCAGGCGAAGCCCCTTCTTGAGCCCGGGCAGATTGTACGCCACCCCGGCGCCGCCGAGGGTAATCGGGATCTGCAGGACGGCGCCCTTCGCCCGCGCCAGCTCCTTTGCATCCATCGGCACGTCGGTCGCCCCGAAATCGACCGTCTTGGCGGTGAATTGCTGGATGCCGCCGCCGCTGCCGATCGCCTGATAGTTGACCGCGACGGCCGGGTTTTTCTGGTTGTAGACGTAGAAGGCCTTTTCAAAGAACGGATAATCGAAGGTCGAGCCGGCGCCGGTGATCTGGGTCGCCGCAAGCGCTGTCTGCGCGGCGGCAAAGACCAGCGACGCACCGACAAGGCCGAGTGCCGGCCGGTGCGCGCGGCCTCTCTCAAGCCGGCAAAGGTTTCTCACCCGATTTACGCTCATCTGCCCCCTCCGTTGATTGCAACAGGCCGGATCCGGCCGTGCTCCCCAATACCGCGGCACCGCGCCGACGCGGGCCCGGGTCGGCCGCACCTTAGCCATGGTTAATGAAACATTTATGACTTTCGCCCGCGCCAAGAGCTATTTCGGCGGCAGCGATCTCGCGGAAAACGGCAGCGATTGCCGGGGCGAAGGAGGAGGAGCATCCGAGCGGGCGGGCGGCGGCCAAATGCCGCAGCGCGGCGGGGCCTGACCGCTCAGTGCGAGGCTCTGGCGGGGGCCATCGGGGCGACCTGGCGCAACAGCGGCACGAGCAGGGTGGCGGCGACGAAGGCGACCATGATGGCGCGGAACGCATCGGCGAAGGCGAGCGTGGCGGCTTCGCGATAGGCGAGCTGCCAGAGCTGCTTCAAGGCGGCGAGGCGACCGGCATCGAGGTTGCCCGGCAGCGCGGCATAGCGCGTCGCGAGGCCGGCGAGCAGCCGCTCCATCGGGGCGTTCGCCGGGGTCAGGTGCGAAGCGATCGCCTCGAAGTGGAAATTGGTCCGCGCATTGAGGATCGCGCCGCACACCGCGATGCCGACGGCGCCGCCCAAATTGCGCATCATGTTGAAGAGGCCGCTGGCGTATTTCAGCCGCTCCGGCGACAGGCTGCCGAGGCCGAGGGTCACCGCCGGGGCGACCGCGAAGACCTGCGGGAAGCCGCGCAGGATCTGCGGCACGAGCAGCTCCCTGCCGCCCCAGTCATGGGTTATGTAGCTGAAGCTCCACATCGCGAAGCCGAACGAGGCGAGCCCGAACATCATCAGCCAGCGCGTGTCGAAGCGGCGCGCGAGGATGATGTAGACGGGCACGCCGGCGAGCGAGGCGGCGCCGGTCGAGAAGATCGCGACGCCGGTCTGCCAGGCGCTGAACCCGCGCACATAGCCGAGGAAGAGCGGCGTCAGGTAGATCGTCGAGAAAATGCCGACGCCGGTGACGAAGGAGAGAAAGCAGCCGACCGCGAAGTTGCGGTTCTTCAACGCCCGCAGATCGACGACCGGGCGCGCGAACGTCAGGCTGCGGATCACGAACAGGGCGCCGGTGATCGCCGCGACCCAGGCGCAGTTGCGGATCGTGCGGTCGTCGAACCAGTTCCAGCGCGAGCCTTCTTCGAGCACGTATTCAAGGGTGCCGAGGGCGATCGCCAAGAGCGCGATGCCGGGGTAGTCGGCATCCTTCAGGAGCTTCCAATCCGGCTCGTCGATCTCGACCGTGAGCACGACGAGGATGGTGACCGCGACCCCCGGCAGGAGGTTGACGTAGAACAGCCAGTGCCAATCCAGGGTGTCGGTGATCCAGCCGCCGATCACCGGCCCCAGGGTCGGCGCGACCGAGGCGATCGTGCCGATCACGGCGGCGGAATAGACCCGGCGCCGGCCCTGGAAAAAATAGAAGGACGAGGTGAACATGGTCGGGATCATCGAGGCGCCGAGGAGCCCCTGCAATGCCCGGAAGACGATCATGCTCTGGATGCTCCAGGCGAGGCCGCACAGCAGGCTCGACACGGTGAACCCGGCGGCCGAGGCGGCGAACAGCCAGCGCGTCGAGAACACCCGCGTCAGCCAGCCCGACAGCGGGATGACGATGATCTCGGCGATCAGATAGGCGGTCTGCACCCAGGCGATCTGGTCCTGCGCCGCCGACAACCCACCGCCGATCTGCTGCAACGAAGAGGCGACGATCTGGATGTCGAGCAGCGCCATGAAGCCGCCGAAGCACATCACGACGAACGGCAGGAGGCTCTTCAGCCAACCGGCGGAAGCGGGCATCGCGGTCACTCCCCGGTTTGCCCCGGCCGCGTATCGACGCTGACCGTCGCCGACAGGCCCGGCCGCAAGCGCCCGAGCGCCGCGCCGCCGTCGTCGAGCGCGATGCGCACCGGCACGCGCTGCACGATCTTGGTGAAGTTGCCGGTGGCGTTTTCCGGCGGGATCACGCTGAACACCGCGCCGGTGCCGGGCGCCAGGCTCTCGACATGGCCGTGGAAGACCTTGCCCGGCAGCACGTCGGCGACGACCCTCGCCCGTTGCCCCGGCCGCATCCGCGCCAATTCGTCCTCCTTGAAATTGGCGTCGACCCAGAGCCCATCTGCCGGGATCACGCTCAACAGGTAGGAGCCGCTCGTGGCATAGGCGCCGACCTGCGCGTTGCGGTTGCCGACATAGCCGTCGATCGGCGAGCGGATCTCGGCATAGCCGAGGTTGAGGCGGGCGGTTTCGAGGTCGGCCTTCGCCTGCGCGACCTCGGCGCGGGCCTCGGCGATTTCGGCGTCGAGCACGCTGAGCTGCTGGCGGGCGGCGGCGAGCCCCGCCTTGGCAGCCTTTGTGGCCGACTGCGCCGCCGCGTCGAGCGCGGATGTCCGCTCGGCATTCTGCATCGTCCCGAAGCTGGTCTTCGCCAAGGTGCGGTAGCGAATGGCGTCTTCGCCGGCAAATCTCGCCTGGGCGGCCTGGGCGTTCAGGGTCGCCGCCGCCTGCCGGACCATCGACTGTTGCTGCACATATTTCGCTTCGAGCCCGGCGAGCGCGGCGCGCCGCTCGGCCGCGACCGCGCGGGCATGATCGAGGGCGGCCTCGAAGTCGCGCGGATCGAGGCGGATCAGCAATTGCCCCGCACGCACGTGCTGGTTGTCGGCGACGAGGATCTGCGCGACGAAGCCCGCGACATGCGGCGAGACGGCGGTGACGTTGCCGCCGGCATAGGCGTCGTCGGTCGTCTCGATGAAGCGGCCCTCGTCCCACCAGTAGCGGCCGTATGCGACGCCGCCGAACGCGAGCGCCAGCGCCAGGCCGGTGGACGCCAACGTCTTGCGCGAAAATTTGAACCGGGTTTTGACCGTGGCGCCGGCCGCCGCCCGTTCGAGCACGATGGTATCCATCACACTCTCCATCGCCTGCCTAGCCAACCCGTCCGTCGGCCGGTTGAACGGATGCCTGCTGCTCGGCGGGAGGGGCGTGCCGCCCGCGCGTGCGGGCGTCGGCGGCGGGTCCTGCGGCCGAACGGAAATCCGGCGGCAAGAGCGGCCGGCCGCTATTGCGGTCGATCAGCATCGGCTCCGCTGCCGCCCCGGTCCGGCTGTCGACGATGACGACGCTCGGCCCCTCGGGGGCGAAATGCCGGTTGCCCCAGGCGAGGAGCGCCCACAGCACCGGCCGGAAGTCGCGGCCGGCCTCCGTCAGCACGTATTCGTCGCGCGGCGGCCGGTCGCTGTAGCGGCGGCGCGCGAGCAGCCCCGCCTCGACCAGCGCCTTCAAGCGCCGCGTCAGGATGTTGGGCGCGATCCCGAGGCTCTCCTCAAACTGATCGAAGCGCGTCAGGCCGTGAAACGCGTCCCGCAGAACGAGGATGCTCCACCATTCCCCGACCCGCTCGAGGCTGCGCGCGATCGGGCACTGCATGTTGCCGAAGCTCTTGTGCCGCATGGGGTTGCCTCACTCAACTTGCATTATGCAAGTCATATGAGAAGCAACTTTCATAATGCAAGCCGTTTTTCGACAGGCCGGCGCCGGCGCGTTACGGGACGGTGGGCGCCAGGTCGGTTGCGGCGTGCACGGCCACGATCACGCCGCCGCGTGGGTGGTCGCCGGCGCGCCGCCGGTTGCCCGGGTGACGATGACTAGGCGGCGTCGACCAGCACCACTTCGGCGTCCTCGATCCCGACGATCTCGACGCTCGGCAGCGCCGTGATCGCGGCGCCGTCGCGCGCCGCGACGCGGACGCCGCCGACCTCCACCGCGCCCGTCGCGGGCACCAGATAGGCGTGCCGCCGCGGGTCGAGATCGAGCGTCACGCGCTCGCCGGCTCTGATCGTCGCGCCCAGGACGCGCGCGTCGGTGCGGATCGGCAAGGCCCCTTCGTCAGCCGGAAAGCCGCTCGCGAGCGTCACGAAACGGCCGGAACGATCGGCCTTCGGAAAAGGCTTCGCGCCCCAGGACGGCGGGCCGCCGCGCGTCGTCGGCTCGATCCAGATCTGAAAGATGCGGCTGGTCTTGCCTTCGAGATTGTATTCGGAATGGCGGATGCCCGAGCCCGCCGACATCACCTGCACGTCGCCGGCTTCGGTGCGGCCGCTGTTGCCCGCCGAATCGCGGTGCGTGATCGCGCCGTCGCGGACGTAGGTGACGATCTCCATATCGGCGTGCGGATGGAGCGGAAAGCCGGAGCCGGCGGCGATCTCGTCGTCGTTCCAGACGCGCAGCCTCCCCCACCCCATCCGCTCGGCGTCGTAATATTCGGCGAAGGAAAAATGATGCCGGGCTTTGAGCCAGCCGTGGTCGGCGCCGCCCAGCTCGGCAAACGGTCGCAACTCGATCATCTCGCAAAACTCCGGTTCGGTATCGGGTCTCGCCCGGTGTCGCGCTGAAGATGGTGCTGGACGCCGGTGCCGAGAAGAGAAAGCATGGAAAGGCATCATTTCCATTTCTAAGGTTTGGCTATGCCGCTCCCGGATCTCGAAGCCTGGGCGATCTTTGCGAAGCTCGCGCAAGCCGGCTCCTTCGCCCGCGCCGCCGCCGAACTCGGGCTCTCGGGCGCGACCGTGTCGAAGGCGCTCTCGCGGCTCGAGGCGCGCATCGGCGAGCGGCTGATCCACCGCACTTCGCGCCGCTTTGCGCTGACCGAGACCGGCCGCGTGCTGGCGGTGCGCGCGGCCCAGATCCTCGCCGAGGGCGAGGCGGTCGAGGCCGAGGCGCAGGCCAAATCGGCGGCGCCGCGCGGCCGCGTGCGGCTCGCCGCGCCGATGTCGTTCGGGCTCAAACACGTCGCGCCGGTCTTGCCCGATTTTCTCGCCGCCTACCCGGAAGTGTCGATCGATCTGCAGCTCGACGACCGGGTCGTCGATGTCGTCGCGGGCGGCATCGACGTCGCGGTGCGCATCGCCGAGCTGCCGGATTCGAGCCTGCTCGCGCGTCGGCTCTGCCCGGTGCGGCGCTGGGTCGTCGGGGCGCCCGCTTATTTTGCCCGCCACGGCACGCCGCGGCGGCCGAGCGAGCTCGAAGGGCATGCCTGCCTCGGCTACAGCTATCTCGCCACCGGCGAGAGATGGCGGTTCACCAACGATGCCGGGATCGAAGAGGCGGCGAGGGTCAAAGGGCCGCTCAGCGCCACCAACGCGGAAGCCCTCGAGTTTGCGCTCGCCGCCGGAATCGGGATCGCGCTGCAGCCCGATTTCCTCGCCTGGGAGGCGTTGCGCGACGGCCGGCTCATCGCCGTCCTCGGCGACTGGAGCGCCCCGCCGCTCGCCCTCAACATCCTGACCCCGGCGGGCCGGCCGCGCCCGCCGCGGGTCGAGGCGCTGCTCGATTTTCTGGTGGCCCGCTTCGTCGCCGGCGCGGCCCCGTGGACGACCGGGCCGCCGCCGGCGCGGCGGCGGTGAGCCGATCTGCGGTTTGCCGGCCGAGCCGAAGGCTTCGTCGCGGCATCGCCCGAGCGAGGGAAATGGGCACCGCAATCGGCCTCGGCTATGATGCCGGCCGCAACGGCGAGGGACCAGCCCGATGATCACGAAGTTCGACAGCTCCTATTACGGCACCGCCGAGATGGAAAACCTCGGCTATGCCGGCACGCCGATCAACGAGCGCCGCTATTCGAAATCGGAGTTGGCGAAGGCGCTGCACAAGGTGGTGGCCTACGCCCAGTGCATGGACGAGCGCGGCTACGACACCTTTTGGATGGCCGAGCACCATTTCCAGCCCGAAGGCACGGAATTGATCCCCAATCTCTTGATGATGGCGATGCACCTGTGCGGCGTCACCAAGAACATAAAAATCGGCTGCGGCTTCAACATCGTGCCGATGTGGCATCCGCTGCGCCTCGCCGAGGATTACGCGATGGCGGACGTCCTGACCGGCGGACGGGTCGTCTTCGGCGTCGGGCGCGGCTACCACACCCGCGAAGTCGAGACTTTCGGCGCCCCGCTCATCGACCAGAACGCCAACCGCGAGATCTTCGAGGAGGGCGTCGAGATCCTGTTCAAGGCATTCGAAGGCAAGCCGTTTTCGCACCAGGGCAAGCACTGGACGATCCCGCCCGAAGTGCCGTATCGCGGCTACACGCTGAAGGAGATCACGCTGGTGCCGGCGCCGCAGCGACTGCCGGTCGAATGCTGGCAGCCGATCCAGAGCGGCTCCGAGCGCGCCTTCGACTTCATGGCGAAATACGGCATCAGCGGCGTCATCGGCGGCGGCTCGGCCGAAGGCGGCGCGGTCGAGCGGCACATGCTCGGCTTCCAGTCGGCCTACGCCCGGCGCGGCATCACGCTCGAACTCGGCGAGCGCCTCGCGCTCGGCTACCAGTTCCACATCGCGTCGAGCCGCGAAGAGGCGATGCGCGAGGCCGCGCCGCATTACGAAGAGAACATGAAGATGTTCGGCGAATTACGCCTCGTGCGGGCGCTCAACGACGAGCAGATCGCGGCGATGCGCGACCCGCGGCTCGCCGCTACTGTCAGATTGCCGACGATCGAGGATGCGGTGAAGGCGGGCGGCTTTCTGGCGGGCCGGCCGGAGGACGTCGTCGAGCAGCTGAAGGCGGTCGAGAAGCGCTATCCCGGCCTCGACCGCGTCATTTGCGCGACGCCCCTCGGCACCCCGCTCGCCGTTCAGCTCGAAGACCTCGACCGGTTTGCGAAGGAAGTGATCCCGGCCTTCCGCGACGCCAAGATCGCGGCCGCGGCGGAATAGGCCCGAGGATCAACCGCCGGCTTGATTGGAGCGGGTGAAGGGAATCGAACCCTCGTCGTAAGCTTGGGAAGCTTCTGCTCTGCCATTGAGCTACACCCGCGGCCCGCCGGATGATAGGCGATCCGCGGACGAGATCAAGAGCGGCCGGGCGCGCCGCCAGGGGATCGCTCACTCGAAATCGCGCCGCGTATAGAGCGCCTCGAACCTGATCCCGGCGCGCGCGAAGTTCTCGGCGGCGCCTTCGAGGCGGTCGACGACGGTCAGCACCTTGACGATGGCGCAGCCCCGCTCGCGCGCCGCCTCGACCGCCGTCATCACCGAGCCGCCGGTCGTCGTCACGTCGTCGAAGAGGACGACCCGGGCGCCCTCCTCGACATAGCCGTCGATGCGGCGGTCGGTGCCGTGGCCCTTCATCGCCTTGCGCACGAAAAAGCCCTTGAGCGGGCGCTCGGGCCAGCTGCGCCGGCAGACCAGCGAGACGAGCGGGATGGCGCCGGTCTCGATGCCGCCGACGTAATCGACCGCCTCGTGCGCGATGCCGTCGTAGAGCAGATCGGCGAGGAGCGCGGAGCCCTCGGGGTCGAACATCGTCTTTTTCATGTCGAAGAAGTAGCTGCTCGAGCCGCCCGAGGCGAGGCGGAACTCGCCTTCCGCGAGGAGCGAGTTGGCGCGGATGATGTCGCGCAGCCGCGCTCTTTTCTCCTGTTGTCGCATCGAGGCTCCCGCTAAGCTCTCGCCCGAATAAACCCCAAAGCCGCGCCCGCCGGCAAGCGGGCAGAAGCGCGGAGGACGAGATGCGCTGGGTCCGCTACGAAGCCGACGGCAAGCCGCTTTACGGCATCTTCGAGGGCGGCCTCGTGACTGAGGTCGCGGGCGACCCCTTCGCCGGCTACGAGAAGACCGCGCGGCAGCGGCCGCTCGCTGCGCTGAAGCTTCTCGCGCCGGTCGAGCCGCGCACCTTCTACGCGGCGGGGCTCAACTATGCCGAACACGTCACCGCGATGGCGCGCCGCCGCGGCGAGGAGGCGAAATTGCCGCCGGCCGCCGACATCGGCTACCGCGCCAACAACGCCCTTGTCGCGCACGGCGAGCGAATCGTCATCCCGGCCGACGCCGGCGAGCGCGTGCAGTACGAGGCCGAACTCGTCGCGGTCATCGGCAGACGCGCGAAGAACCTGACCGAGAAGGACGCGCTCTCCTCTATCCTCGGCTACACGATCGGCAACGACATGAGCGAGCGCGACTGGCAGGCGAAGGACAGGACGCTCTGGCGCGCCAAGAACACCGACACCTTCAAGCCGATGGGGCCGTGGATCGAGACGGAGGTCGATCTCGACAAACTCGAGACGATCGTCCGCGTCAACGGCGCCGAGGTCGAGCGCTTCAAGACGAGTTCCTGGATCTACGGCGTCGCCACCTTTCTCGCCCGCATGTCGCGCTATCTGACGCTCTACCCCGGCGACGTCGTGTGGATGGGCACCGAGGGGGCGCCGAAAAACCTGAAGCACGGCGATACCGTCGAGATCGAGATCACCGGCATCGGGGTGCTCTCGAACCCGGTCGTGCGCGAGGGGCTCTAGCGCGCCGAGGGCGCCGGGAGCGGGACATGCTGAGGACCGGCGCCGAGCATCTCGAGCGCCTGCGCGACGGCCGCATCGTCTATATCGGCGGCGAGCGGGTGGACGACGTGACGGCGCACCCCGCTTTTGCCAACGCCGCGCGCACGGTGGCGGCGATCTACGACATGAAGGCCGATCCCGCGAACCGGCAGACGATGTCGTTCGAGGAAGATGGCGGGCGCTATTCGATGTATTTCCTGCGGGCGCGCGGGCCGCAGGATCTGCGCCGGCGCATGGCGGCGCACCGCATGATCGCCGAGATGACCTATGGCCTGCTCGGGCGCTCGCCGGACCATGTTTCGAGCTTCGTCACCGGCATGGCGATGAACCCGCGCGTGTTCGAGGCGGGCGGCCGGCCCTATGCCGAAAACCTCCTCGCCTATTACCGGCACATGCGCGAGAACGATATTTACGCCGCCTATGCGGTGGTGCCGCCGGCGGCGGCGCGCGATCCCACCTTCTACCAAAAGCAGAACCTGCCGGTGCCGAGCCTCAAGGTCGTGCGCGAGGAGGATGGCGGGGTCG
The DNA here is from genome assembly GCA_035934195.1 of Allostellaceae bacterium. Classification (GTDB taxonomy): domain Bacteria; phylum Pseudomonadota; class Alphaproteobacteria; order ATCC43930; family CGMCC-115725; genus AP-15. The sequence continues at coordinate 12,905 of DASYYD010000259.1, forward strand.
TCTTGAGCGGCATGAAGATGCTGGCGACCGCGGCCGCCTTCGCCGACGAGATCTGGATCGGCAATCTGTTGCCGCTGGCCCCCGACCAGGTGAAGCAGGCGGTCACCTGCGCGGTGCCGTGCAATGCGCCGGGATTGAGCCTCTGGTCGCGCCAGCCGCTGGTCCACGCCAGGAGCGAATTCGACGGCCCGCTCGCCTGGCGCTTCGACGAAAGCGACTGCATGGTCATGTGCGAGGATGTCAAGGTGCCGTGGGAGCGCGTCTTCGTCATGGATGACGCGGTCCTGTCGCGCGACATCTACATAAAGACGCCGAGCCACTGCTACGGCAATCACCAGTCGAACGTGCGGCTCTTGGCGAAGGTGCGGCTGATCGTCGGGCTTTCGAGCCGCCTCGCGCAGGGGACGGGCGCCGGCGATGTGCCGGCGGTGCGCGAGCTGCTCGGGCGGCTCGCGGCATTGGAGGCGGCACTGGCCGGCATGATCGACGGCCAGATCGAGGCGTGGGAGGCCTGGCCCGAGGGCTACGCCACCTTCAACCGGCGCTACATGTATGCCGCGCTCAATTGGGGCACCGAGACGTACGGGCAGCTCGTCGACATGTTGCGCGAGCTGTCGGGCGGCGGCGTCTTCCAGATGCCGGCGAGCGTCGATGTCGTGCACGACCCCGCGTTGCGCGGCCTCTTCGAGGCCTATTGGCAGACGCCGCAGCTCGCCGCGCTCGACCGCCTCAAGCTCTTCAAGCTGGTCTGGGATCTCGTCGGCTCGGAATTCGCCGGCCGGCATCTGCAATACGAGAAATTCTATGCCGGCGCCTCGTTCATCGTGCGCAATCACAATTACCGCGAGGCGCCGTGGGACGAGCTGCATCAGATCGCGGACGGGCTCCTCGCGAGCTACGACGTGCCGCTGGGATAGGAAGCCGCGGCAGGGCGCACTATCTCTGGTATTCAGCCGAGGCCGCCGCAACCTTTCATCGAGGCGGCGGCGTGGAGGACGAACCAGATGGCACGAAGGCGGATCGTATCCTGCGGGCTCGCCGCGGCAATCGCGCTGGCGTTGGCCGGCTGCACGAACCCCTATGACCCGGGTCAGCGCGCGGTCGGCGGCGCGGCGATCGGCGCCGGCACCGGCGCCGCCCTGGGCGCCATCGCCGGCGGC
>DASYYD010000303.1:0-3024 GCA_035934195.1 Allostellaceae bacterium
ATGCGCGCCTCCTTCATCAAGGCGCACCGCAAGGCGCTCGTCGATTTCTTCGAGGACCAGATCCGCGCCCGGCGCTGGTTTCTCGATCCGAAGAACCACGCGGCGGCGCTGGCGCTCGCTGCCCGAGTGACGAAACTGCCGCAGAGCCGGCTGCAATACGCCTTCACGAAACAGGATTTCTACCGCTCGCCCGACATGCGGCCGGACATCGCGCTGATCCAGAAAGAGATAAACGAGAGCGTCAAGCTCAAGGTCTTGCCGAAACCGGTGACGATCAGCCCGACCTATGTCGATCTGTCGCTGATCGCGGACGCGAAGCGCCGCATCGGGAAGTAATATTCCTCGTCATGCCGGCGAGGCGCCGCTCACGACCGCCCTTGCGCCCCGGCCCGTGCTCTTTATGGTAGCGCCGCCATCTGAGGGAGGAAGCGCGCGCGATGCCGTCCGAGGCAAGCGTTGAGAGCGCGGCCGAGCGGGTCGCCGGCCGCGCCGCGGCTGCCGCGCAGATCGTCATCGAGGGGGTCAGCCACCGCTACCGCCCGCCGCGCGGCCGCCCGGTCTTGGCGCTCGACAACCTCTCGCTCGCGGTGCGCGAGCGCGAGTTCGTGGCGCTTTTGGGGCCCTCCGGCTGCGGCAAGAGCACGCTTCTGTACCTGATCGGCGGCTTTCTGCCGGTCGAGGAAGGGCGGATCCTCGTCGATGACCGGCCGATTGCCGGCCCCGGCCCCGACCGCGGCGTCGTTTTTCAGCATTTCGCCCTCTTCCCCTGGAAGACGGTCATGCAGAACGTCCTCTACGGCCTCGAAAAGCAGGACCTGCCGAAGGAGGAACGGCGCCGCCACGCGCAGGACTTCATCGAGCTCGTCGGGCTGTCCGGCTTCGAGGACAGCTATCCCTCGCAGCTCTCGGGCGGCATGAAGCAGCGCGCCGCGCTAGCGAGGACGCTCGCGATCGACCCGCGCATCCTGTTGATGGACGAACCCTTCGGCGCGCTCGACGCGCAGACCCGGAGCCTGATGCAGGAGGAGCTGCTGCGCATCTGGGAGCGCTCGAAGAAGACCGTCATCTTCGTTACCCACGACGTGCAGGAGGCGGTCTATCTCGCCGAGCGGATCGCCGTCATGTCGGCGCGGCCCGGCCGCATCAAGGAAATCGTCGAGGCGCGCCTCGACCGCGACGACCCGGGGCTGATGAAGAGCCCGCGCTTCGTCGAGCTGGTCGATCACGTCTGGAGCCTGGTGCGCGGCGAGGCGATCCGCGCCGAGCGCGGCCAATGACCGGCCGGCTCGCGCTGCTGTGGCGCTATACGCCGTTGATCCTGCTCGCGGCGGCGTGGGAAGCGGCGACCCGGCTCGGCCTTGTTTCGCCCGCGGCCTTGCCACCGCTCGACACGGTGGCGGACGCCTGGTGGGGCCTCTTGCGCGGCGGCGATCTTTGGACGAACAGCCTCGCCTCGATCTGGCGGCTCGTCGCCGGCCTCGCGCTCGCGATCCTGGTCGGCGGCGCCGTCGGCATCCTGATGGCCTGGTACAAGCCGGTCCAGCGCATCGTCAACCCGGTCGTGCAGTTCTTCTACCCGATGCCGAAATCGGCGTTGATCCCGGTCATGGTGCTGTGGCTCGGCTTCGGCGACGCCTCCAAGATCACGACGATTTTTCTCGGCTGCATGCTGCCGGTGACCTTGTCGGCCTTCAACGGCGCGCGCGGCGCCGAGGAGGTCCTCATCTGGTCGGCGCGCAGCATGGGGGCGAGCCGCACCCGCGTCCTCTGGGAGGTCGTCGTGCCGAGCGCGATGCCCGAGCTGCTCTCGGGCGTGCGCACCGCCCTCGCGCTCTCCTTCGTGCTGCTCGTCGCCTCCGAATTGATCGCCGCGAGGCACGGGCTCGGCTACATGATCGGCTGGCTCGGCGACGGCGGCGTCTACGACGCGATGTTCGCGGTGGTGCTGACGGTGGCGGCGCTCGGCTTCGTCGCCGACCGGCTCTATCTGATGCTGATGCGGCGGGGGCTCGCGTGGCGCGGCTGAGCGAAGCGGAGACTCTGCCGCGCGAGGGGCTGCGCCTCGGCGCCCTCGGCCGCGGCGCGTTGACGCGCCTGCTCGGCTCGCTGTCGCTGATCGTCATCGTCCTCGCCTGGCAGCTCGCCTCGACGAGCGGGCTCGTAACGCCCTTTCTGTTGCCGCCGATCTCGTCCGTCCTCGAGCGGATCTGGCAGGACGCGCTCTCGGGCGATCTCGCGGTCAATCTGGGCCTGACCCTCTACCGCACCATGGTCGGGTTCTTCGTCGCCGGCGCGGCGGGCATCGTCATCGGCATCCTGATGGCGAAGAACGCCGTCGTTCGCTGGTTCTTCGATCCGATCGTCTCGGTCGGCTTTCCGATGCCGAAGATCGCCTTTCTGCCGATCTTCATGCTGTGGTTCGGCCTCTACGATTTCTCGAAGATCTCGATGACCGTGTTCAACGCGATCTTCCCCGTGATCACCGCGACGATGGCGGCGACCGAAGGGGTCGAGCGCGAGATGCTGTGGTCGGCCGAGAGCCTCGGCGCGAGCCGGCGCCAGCTCTTGTGGGAAATCATCCTGCCCTCGGCCTCGCCGCAGATCCTGACCGGCCTGCAGGTGGCGCTCCCGGTCGCGATGATCGTCACGATCGTCACCGAGATGCTGATGGGCGGCGCCGGGCTCGGCGGCGCGATGATCCAAAGTTCGCGCTTTGCCGACTCGCCCGGCGTCTTCGCCGGCATCCTCGAGATCGCGGTCGCTGGGCTCGCCCTCGTCAAGGGCATGGCCCTATTGCGCCACCGCCTGCTCGCCTGGCACCAGGAGACGCGCGACCCGACGACGGTGTGAGCCTCTAGTTCAGCCCGTAAAAGCCCATGGCGCCGCCGGCCATGACCGCGTGCCTCGTTTCGGGCGAGGCGTCCCCAAGGCGGTCGAGCACCATCTGCGGCGCGCCCGGGAAGAAGCCGTCGGGGTGCGGGTAATCGGTCGCCCACAGGATCTTGTTGGGGCCGATATAGTCGG
>DASYYD010000411.1:0-3228 GCA_035934195.1 Allostellaceae bacterium
GAGACGCTGGCGGCGCCGGATTTCGACGCCAACCTGTTGACCTTGCGCGGCATCAGCTCCGCCACTTATCTCGGGTTCAAATTCCCGGAACAGCAATCCTGACGGCGCTCGCCGACGCGCGGCGAACTTGGCGCGCAATCGGCCGGTCATGCTACTGTCGCATTCGCGATCATGGCCGAGACCGCCGCCGCCCTCACCCGTCCGCCGAAGAAGCTCGCCGCCTCAGAGGCGCTCGCCGTCGCCTGCGGCGCGCATGCGCTGCACGACGGCCTCACTGACCTCCTCTACGTTCTGCTGCCGATCTGGCAGGTCGGCTTCGGCCTGGACTACGCCTCGGTCGGGCTGTTGCGCGCGCTCGCCGCCGGTACCATGGCGGCATTGCAGGTGCCTTCGGGCTGGCTCGGGAGGCGCCTCGGTGGCGCCATCGTGCTCGCCGCCGGCACGGCGCTCGTCGGTCTCGCCTATATGGCGGCGGGGTTCGGCGCCGGCCTGACGAGCCTCGCCGCCGCGCTCGCGCTCGGCGGCGTCGGGCTAAGCACGCAGCATCCGATCGCCTCCTCGCTCGTGGCGCGAAGCTTCCCGGGCGCGCGTTCGCGCATCGCGCTCGGCACCTACAATTTTTCGGGCGACATCGGGAAGATGGCCCTGCCGGCGGCGACCGCCTGGCTGATCACCCTTTTGGGCTGGCGGCCCGCGATCGCGCTCGTCGGCGCGCTCGCGCTCGCCGCGGCGGTGCTGATCGCGCTTCGTTTGCGCGCCACGGAAACGGATGCCGTGCCGTCCGGGCCGGCGCGCGCCGCCGGGCCGGCGCACGCCACCGCCGCCGGGCCGGCGACGGCGGTGATGAGCCGCGGCTTCTCCATCCTGCTCGCGATCGGCGTCATCGACAGCGCGACGCGGATGGGGTTCCTGACCTTCCTGCCTTTTCTGTTGCGCGGCAAGGGCGCGGATCTCGCGACTGTCGGCCTCGCGCTGACGCTCGTTTTCGCGGGGGGTGCGGCCGGCAAGTTCGTCTGCGGCTTCCTCGGCGAGCGCCTCGGGCTGTTGGGCGCCGTTTACCTGACCGAAGGGCTGACCGCGGCCGGGATCCTGGCGCTCCTGCCGCTGTCGCTGGCGACGAGCCTGACACTGCTGCCGGTGATCGGGGTCGCGCTCAACGGCACCTCCTCGGTCCTCTACGGGACGGTTCCCGAGCTGGCGCCCGCCGCGCGCCGCGAGCACGCCTTCGGCATCTTCTACACCGGGACCGTCGGCGGCGGCGCTTTGTCGCCGGTGGTCTATGGGCTTTTCGCCAATTTCGTCGGGGTGGGCACGATGATGGTCATCATCGCCGGCGTCGTGCTGACGGTCGTGCCGCTGGCAAGGCTGTTGCGCCGCGATTTCGCGGGCCGGGTTGGCGCAGGGCCGTAGAGATTGGACGAGATCGAGTGCATCGTCGTCGGGGCCGGCGTTCTCGGCCTCGCGGTCGCCCGCGCACTGGCGCTCCAGGGCCGTGAGGTCGTCGTCGTCGAGCGCGCGCCGACGATCGGCTTCGAGACCTCATCGCGCAACAGCGAAGTGATCCACAGCGGCATCTATTATCCGAAAGGGAGTTTGAAGGCGCGCGCCTGCGTCGAAGGGCGGGCGCGGCTCTACCGCTATTGCGGGGCGCGCGGCGTTCCGCATGACCGGCTCGGCAAGCTGATCGTGGCGGCGCGGCAAGAAGAGATCCCGGCCCTCGAAAAGATCGTGGCGGCGGGACGGGCGAACGGCGTCCTCGATCTCGAATGGCTGGAGGGGTCGCAGGCGCGCCGGCTCGAACCCGAGCTTGCCTGCGTCGCGGCGGTCCTCTCGCCCTCGACCGGGATCATCGACAGCCATGCGCTGATGCTCGCGTATCAAGGCGAGGCGGAAGCCATGGGCGCGATCGTCGCCTTGCGCACGCCGGTCATCGGCGCGCACGCCACCAATCGCGGTTTCGAGCTGCGGCTCGGCGGCGGCGAGCCGGCGACGATCTCCTGCCGGTTCCTCGTCAATTCGGCGGGGCTCGCGGCGCCGGCATTCGCCCGCGCGATCGTGGGCATGCCGGGCGACCACGTCCCGCCCGCCTATTTCTGCCGCGGCGTCTATTTCACCTTGTCCGGCCGCGCCCCCTTTCGCCGCCTCGTCTATCCGGTGCCGGAGCCGGGCGGGCTCGGCGTCCACATCACCCTCGACCTCGCCGGCCAGGCGCGCTTCGGCCCCGACGTCGAATGGATCGCCGGCATCGACTACGCGGTCGATCCGCGCCGCGGCGACAAGTTTTACGCGGCGATCCGCCGCTACTGGCCGCGTCTGAAAGACGGCCGGCTGCAGCCGGGCTACGCCGGCATTCGTCCGAAGATCAGCGGGCCCGCCGAGCCGGCCGCCGATTTCGTCGTGCAGGGGCCGGAGATCCACGGTTTGCCGGGGCTCGTCAATCTGTTCGGCATCGAGTCGCCGGGACTGACCGCCTCGCTGCCGCTCGCCGACGCGGTCGTCGCCAAATTGGCCGCGGGGGATTAGCTTTGCGACAGGGATTGGGTCGACCTGCCCGCTCCTCCTCGTCCTGCCGGCGAAGGCCGGTATCCATGGCTGCCCTGGGTCCCGACTTTCGCCGGGACGACGGATCGGTGGGAGCGGCGAGCAAATTGGGAGGTTACGATGCTGGTCGGCGTGCCCCGAGAGGTGAAGTCGCATGAATACCGCGTCGGCCTTATGCCGGCGAGCGTGCGGGAACTTTCCCACCGCGGGCACGAGGTCGTCGTCGAGTCGGGGGCCGGCGCCGGGATCGGCTTCGACGACGCCGCCTACCAGGCGGCGGGCGCCCGCGTGGCCGCGAGCCCGGCCGAGGTGTTCGCCACCGCGCACATGATCGTCAAGGTCAAGGAGCCGCAACCGCCGGAGGTCGCGGCGCTGCGTCCGGGTCAGGTCCTGTTCACCTATCTCCATCTCGCCGCCGACAAGCATTTGACCGAGGCGCTGATGCGCGCCGGCGTCGTCGCGATCGCCTACGAGACCGTCACCGACGCGCGCGGCGGTCTGCCCCTGCTCGCGCCGATGAGCGAGGTCGCGGGGCGCATGGCGGTGCAGGTCGGGGCGCATTGCCTCGAAAAGGAGCAGGGCGGCATCGGTGTGCTGCTGGGCGGCGTCCCCGGCGTGCCGGCGGCCAAGGTCGTGATCCTCGGCGGCGGCATCGCCGGCACCAACGCGGCCCGCATGGCGATGGGG
>DASYYD010000207.1:0-6377 GCA_035934195.1 Allostellaceae bacterium
CCGAGGCCCCATTTCGCCCGGTATTCGTCGGGCGTCATGTGGTAGGTCGAGCGCAGATGCCGCTTCAGCATCTTCAGCTTCTTGCCGTCTTCCAGGCAGATCAGATAATCGGGAGTGATCGACTTGCGGATCGGCACCGCCGGCTTCACCGGCTCCGCCGGCGGCTCGGCGGCGCGGCCTTCGAGCCCGCGCAGCGAGCTGTAGACCGCGTTGATCACTTCGCCCAACTGAGCCGTCGGCAGCGTGTTGTTGCTGACATAGGCCGCCACCACGTCTGCGGTCATCCGCAGAAGTTCTTCCTCCGCCAATTTCGGCGCAGCAGTTTCCGTCATCTGTTGCCTCGATCGATCTCGAAACGTTCGCCGAGTGACGCATAAACGCAGGGGTTTCGCCTGTCAATAGAAAGTTGCGCGAGTATATAGTAATCGCCAGTCGGCCTTCTCCCCGACGACTTCGAAGTTGCGCGCGGAGACGAATAGGCGGCCTGCTCCCTCGCGGCCGGCCGGCTTATCATTTGTTGAACCGGCGATGAGCGAGCTAATGGTATGCGGCTGGCGGCGCGCCCCGAGATTTGGTATGATTTTGCGTTGACGGCCTTCGACGCCGAGTTCCGGCGAGGCTCGCTGTGCCGCTCCCCAACTGTCCGACGGTCATTTGCCGATGCAGCGAGCGCCCAGCAACGGCTTTTTCGACGACCCTCTCGCCGACGCCGACCCCGAGATTGCCGCCGCGATCGCCGGCGAGTTGTGGCGCGAGCAGTCGCAGATCGAGCTGATCGCCAGCGAGAACATCGTCTCGCGGGCGGTGCTCGAGGCGCAGGGCTCGCTCTTGACCAACAAATATGCCGAGGGCTATCCCGGCCGGCGATACTACGGCGGCTGCGAATTCGTCGATGTCGCCGAGAGTCTCGCGGTCGAGCGGGCAAAGCGGCTCTTCGGCTGCGCCTTCGCCAACGTCCAGCCGCATGCCGGGGCGCAGGCGAACCAGGCGGTGTTTCTGGCGCTGCTGCAGCCCGGCGACACCGTCCTTGGCATGTCGCTCGCCGCCGGCGGCCACCTGACGCACGGCGCGCCGCCCAACCTCTCGGGCAAATGGTTCGCGGCGGTCCCCTACGGCGTGCGCCGGCAGGACGCGCGCATCGACTATGACGAGGTCGAGGCGCTCGCCCGCCGGCACCGGCCGAAGCTGATCATCGCCGGCGGCAGCGCCTATCCGCGGATCATCGACTTCGCCCGCTTCCGCGCGATCGCCGACGCGGTCGGCGCCTATCTGATGGTCGACATGGCGCATTTCGCCGGGCTCGTCGCCGGCGGCGTGCATCCGAGCCCGCTGCCGCACGCCCATGTCGTCACGACGACGACCCACAAGACGCTGCGCGGCCCGCGCGGCGGGATGATCCTCGCCGCGGACGAGGAAATCGGCCGCCGGATCAATTCGGCCGTCTTTCCCGGGCTGCAGGGCGGGCCGCTGATGCACGTGATCGCCGCCAAGGCGGTGGCGCTGCGCGAGGCGCTGGAACCGGCCTTCCGGCACTATGCCGCGCGCGTCGTCGAGAACGCCAAGATGCTCGCCGCGACTCTGGCGCGGCGCGGCCTCGACATCGTCTCGGGCGGCACCGATACCCACCTGCTGCTCGTCGATCTGCGGCCGCTGCGCCTCACCGGGCGCAACGCCGAGAAGAGCCTCGAGCGCGCCGGCATCACCTGCAACAAGAACGGCATCCCGTTCGATCCGGAAAAGCCGACCGTGACTTCCGGCGTCCGGCTCGGCTCGCCGGCGGCGACGACGCGCGGCTTCGGCGCGGACGAGTTCGCCGCCGTCGGCGAAGCGGTCGTCGAGGTGCTCGAAGGCCTCGCGCAGCGCCCCGACGACAACGGCGCCGCCGAGGCGCGGGTGCGCGGCAAGGTCGAGGCGCTGTGCGCGCGCTTCCCGATCTATGGCGCCGGCCGATGACGAAGCCCACCCCGAGAAGGCGGGCGGATTAGGGAGGGGGAGATGCGCTGTCCGTTTTGCGGCACCGACGACACGCAGGTCAAGGATTCGCGGCCGACCGACGACCGCGGCGCAATCCGGCGCCGCCGCTTTTGCCCGAATTGCGCGGCCCGCTTCACGACTTTCGAGCGGGTGCAGCTGCGCGAATTGACCGTCGTCAAGAAAAACGGCCAGCGCGAGCCGTTCGAGCGCGACAAGCTCGCGCGCTCGCTCTATGTCGCGCTGCGCAAGCGGCCCGTCGAGCCGGAGCGCGTCGAGCGCATCATCAATTCGCTGGTGCGCCAGCTCGAAAGCTCGGGCGAGACCGAGATCCCGAGCGATATGATCGGCGGGCTTGTCATGGATGCGCTCTCCAGCCTCGACCAGGTCGCCTATATCCGCTTCGCCTCGGTCTACCGCAATTTCCGCGAGGCCAAGGATTTCGGCGATTTCGTCGGGCGGATCGCCGCGGATGGCGATTGCTAGCGGCGTCGTCATTGCGAGCGCAGCGAAGCAATCCCGGCGAGATTGCCGCGGCGGCTGACGCCGCCTCGCAATGACCACGTTCGAGGGCGACCACGCGATGATGCGCGCCGCGCTGGGGCTCGCCCGGCGCGGCCTCGGCAACGTATGGCCGAACCCGGCGGTCGGCTGTGTCATCGCCAAGGACGGCCGCGTCGTCGGGCGCGGCTGGACGGGAAAGGGCGGCCGGCCGCACGCCGAGACCGAAGCGCTACGGCGAGCCGGCGAAGCGGCGCGCGGCGCCACCGCCTATGCCTCGCTCGAACCCTGCTGCCACTGGGGCAAAACCCCGCCCTGCGCCGATGCGCTCGCGGCGGCGGGCGTCAAGCGCGTCGTCGCGGCGCTCGCCGACCCCGACCCGCGCGTCGCGGGCGGCGGCCTCGCCCGGCTGCGCGAGGCGGGGATTTCCGTCGAAACGGGCCTTCTCGCCGAGGAGGCGGCCGAAATCAACGCCGGGTTCCTGACGCGCCTCGCGCAGGGCCGGCCGCTCGTGACCTTGAAGCTCGCGACCTCGCTCGACGGCCGCATCGCCACCCATTCGGGCGAGAGCCGCTGGATCACCGGGCCCGCGGCGCGCGAGCGCGCGCATCTGCTGCGCAGCGAGCACGACGCGGTCATGGTCGGCACCGGCACGGTTCTCGCCGACGATCCGCTGTTGACCTGCCGGCTCCCCGGCCTTGCGCACCGCTCGCCGGTGCGGGTCGTCCTCGACCGGCGGTTGCGCATTCCGCTTTCCGCCCGCATCTTTGCCGAGGCGCGCGCGCTGCCGACCTGGGTGCTGACCGCCACCGCCGCCGATCCGGTGCGCCGCCAAGCGCTTGCCGCGGCCGGCGCCACGCCGATCGAGATCGATCCGGCCGGCGAAGAGGGGCTCGACCTCGCCGCCGGGCTCGCCGCGCTCGGCAGCCGCGGCCTGACGCGGCTTCTCGTCGAGGGCGGGGCGCGGCTCGCCGCCACGCTTCTGCGCGCCCGGCTCGTCGACCGCCTTCTCTGGTTTCACGCGCCCAAGGTCCTCGGCGGCGACGGCATCCCGGCAGCCGCGGCGCTGGGGATCGCCGCCCTCGCCGAGGTGCCCCGCTTCGAGCGCACCGGCGTCGAGACGGTCGGCGAAGACGTACTGACGAGCTGCCGCGTCCGCTACTGAGCAAAGGCGGAGACGACCTCGCGCGCCGCCTCGATCCCGAGCGCCGGCCACAGGATCGGCAGGTCGAGCCCGGCCTCGCGATAGGCCGCCAGCCGCTCGCGGCAATGCCCGACCGGTCCCAACAGGCAGATCGCGTCGAGCACCCGGTCGCTGAGCGCGTCGCCGCCGGCGCCTTGCTCCGCCCGGTCGGCTTCCGCGGCAAAGCCGCTCGCCCGCAAGAGGCGCTGAAAGAACGGCAGCGCGGTGAAGAAGCCGAGATTGGCGCGCGCCGCCGCGCGCAGCGCGTCGATGTCGGCGCCGACAAAGGTCGGCAGGCCGAGCGTCATCTCCAACTTGCCCCGCCCGCCGGATCTGGCGCGGCCCCGCTCGACCCAGACTTTGCTGCGGGCGACGCGCTCGACCGACCACCAGAGCGGCATCACGCCGTCGGCGATCTCCCCGGCCAGCTCGACATTCTGCGAGGTCAGCGCCGCAAGGTAGATCGGCACCGGATAAGCCGAGGGCCGCTGCGGCAGGTGGGTGGCGGGGCCTTCGCCGCGCAGCCAGCTCGCCACTTCGACGGCGTAATTGCGCAGCGCCCCGGCCGGGTCGGGCATCTCGATGCCGAGCGCGCGGTTGACCGGCCCATGGCTGACGCCGAGGCCGAGGATCATCCGGCCCCCGGTCGCATCCGCCGCGAGCGCTGCGGTCTTCGCGCAAAGATAGGGCAGGCGCAGATAGATGTGCGCCACCCAGGTCCCGACCTTGATGCGCCGCGTCGCCAGGCCCATCAGCAGCGCGGTGGCGATCGCGTCGTTGTTGACTTCGGTGCAGAACACGGCGTTGAACCCGGCATCCTCGGCGGCCCGTGCGACATCCTGGATCTCGCCGGCGCGCCACCCCGTCCCCGGGATCAACCCGAGCCCCAACCTCTCTGCCATGGCGACCTCCCGTTCACGTCCGGCCCGCGACGGACTCGCGGTGCCGGGGGAGGCTACAGCACGGCGCCGGGGCTGCCGAGGGCATTTTCGGCAAGCGCCTTGATGACGATCTCATAGGCTTCGTCGACAGAATCGGTGCGGTGGAACAGTTCGACGTCTTGCGGGCTGATCGTGCCGTATTTGACGAGGGCGTCGAAATTGATGACCTCGTCCCAATACTTGGCGCCGAAGAGGACGATCGGCACGCGCTTGCGCATCTTCCTCGTCTGCACCAGCGTCAGGATCTCGAACAGTTCGTCGAGCGTGCCGAAGCCGCCGGGAAACAGGACGACCGCCTTCGCCAGATAGACGAACCAGAACTTGCGCATGAAGAAATAATGAAAGTGGAAGTGCAGTTCCCGGCTGACGTAGGGATTGTCGAACTCTTCGTTCGGGATCGAGATCGTCAGCCCGACATTGAGGCCGCGCGCCTCCGAGGCGCCGCGGTTGGCCGCCTCCATGATGCCGGGGCCGCCGCCGGTGCAGACGACGAAGCGCCGCTCCTCCTGGCTCAGCTTTTTCGACCACTCCGTCAGGCGATGCGCCAGTTGGCGCGCCGCCTCGTAATAAGCCGAGAGATCGAGGGCGATGCGGGCCGCCTCGATCCCCTCTCCCGATCGCTCGGCTTTCTTCAGCGCGCCCGCCGCCGCTTCTTCCGAGAGCAGCCGCGCCGAGCCCATGAAGACGATCGTGTCCTGCACGTTGTGCCGCTGAAAGCGAAAGAGCGGCTCGAGGTACTCGGCGAGGATGCGCAGCGCGCGGGCGTCCCTGCTCTCGAGAAAGCGCGTGTCCTGATAGGCCTTCGGCCGGCGTGAAGCCGGCCTTGCGGATGGTTTGTCCAAGCGGCACCTCGGTTTCGTCTGGCCAACGGCCGAGCCGACCCTTAGGTTAGCACCATGTTCACCGGCATCATCAGCGACCTTGGAGTGGTGCGGCGGCTCGTTCGCGGCGACATGCTCGATCTGACGATCGCGACGAAATACGACACCTCTGGAATCGCGATCGGCGCCTCGATCGCCTGCTGCGGCGCGTGCCTGACCGTCGTCGCCGTCGAGCCCCATGCCTTCACCGTGCAGGCCTCGCGCGAAACCCTCCTCTCGACGACGCTCGGGGAGTGGCGCGAGGGCACGCCCGTCAACCTCGAACGCGCAGCCCGGCTCGGCGACGAGCTCGGCGGCCATCTCGTGCAGGGGCATGTGGACGGCGTCGCGCACATCGTCGAGCGGCGCGAGGAGGCGGGCTCGGTGCGTTTCCTCTTCGAATTGCCCGAGGCGCTCGCGCCCTATGTCGCGCCGAAGGGCTCGGTCGCCCTCGACGGCGTCAGCCTGACGGTCAACGAGGTCGAGGGCCGCCGCTTCGGCGTCAACATCATCCCGCACACCCTCGCGGTCACCAATTTGGGCCGCGCGACGGTCGGGCAGGGCATGAATTTCGAAGCCGATTTGATCGCCCGCTACGTCGCCCGGCTCATCGACCCCAACCTTCGGAACCGCTGATGCGACCGCCGCATGTCCTCCTCGTCGAGGCCCCCTTCTACCCGCATATCACCGAGGCCTTGCGGCGCGGCGCCGAGCGGGCGCTCGCCGCCGCCGGCGCCACCTTCGAGGCCGTCGCGGTGCCCGGCGCCTTCGAGGTGCCGGGCGCCATCGCCCTCGCGGCGCGGGTGAGCCGGCGTTTCGACGGCTTCGTCGCGCTCGCCTGCGTGATCCGCGGCGAGACGACGCATTACGACCACATCTGCGCCGAGACCGCCCGCGCCTTGCAGGATCTGGCGGTGCGCG
>DASYYD010000428.1:0-6525 GCA_035934195.1 Allostellaceae bacterium
GGCGGCACCGGTCGCGGCGCCCGCCGCCGCCGCCGCGGCACCGGCGGCGGCGGCGGGCATCCTGTCCGCGCTCGGCCGCGGCTGTCTGCTCGGCGGCGCGACCGCGGCGACCAGCCTCGGCGCGGTCTGGGTCTACCGCGAACTCGGCGGCCCCTGACGCCGCGTTATGGCAGCGTGACGTTGTTGGTGTCGGCCTGCCCGGACAAGCGCGCCCGGATATAGGACCACGACAGGCCGACCGCGAGCACATTGGCGATGGCGACGAGCACCAGCGTCATCACCGCCCCGGAGCTCCTCACCCGGAGCACCCCGATGTCGATCAACAGCCAGGTGACCGCGGCGAAGAACGACAGCCACGCCGCGACGCCGATGCGGCCGAGCGAGCGCTGCGTCGCGAGGCCGAAGGTCGCGTACAGGATCGCCAGCACGATGCCGACGAGGAGCTTCAGGATCCAGTCCTCGCCCGTCGGCTGGGTGACCCAGCCGACATAGGAATAGCCGCTCGGATTATAGGTTGCGAGGACCAGGAACATCGCCATCAGCCAGCGGCTGACGAACCCCTGAAAGCCGAACGATTCCAACGACTGCGCCATATGCCGCGCTCAATCCGCGGCGGCCGCGAGACGCTCGCTGCGGGCCGGCGCGACAGCATCCCTGGCCGCGGCCGGCGTGTCGTTGGTAGTGTTTCGGTTTGGCGGGGGATCCGTCCTGCGTCCTTCGAGGCCTCGCTGCGCGAGGCACCTCAGGATGAGGACTCTTCTTAATGCCATCAAGGACATCCTCATGCTGAGGAGCGCCCGAAGGACGCGTCTCGAAGCGCGCAGGGCGCCTGTGCAACATCAAACTGAGACACTACCGTGCCGTTTGAGTCGTTCTCCCAAGTCATGATATACGCTCTCCCCGCCACATCAGCGCGACCGTGATCCGATGCCGGATGGGTATTGTTGCCGCCGACCGCCTTGGTTATGCGCCAAGGGCCCGGGCGTGCCAAGCGCCTTTTGCCGCCGCTCGGCCGCGCTCCGGGGGCGATAGGGGCGAGCGTCGTGGGGTATTTTTTCGCCCGCCTCTGCCTCAGCCTCTTCATCGTGCTTTCGACCTACAACCCGTCGGGCTATTCGTATTTCGACTGGGTGGCCGACGGCGGCCGCGGCCCGCTGTCGCTCAAGGTGACGGTCGGGCTCGGGCTCGTCATTGTTTATTACGCGGTTCTGCGCATCGTTTACGGCGCGCTGCGCCGCTCGGGCCTGATCTTCGGCGGCATCGCCGCGCTGCTCTTCGCCACCGAGCTCGTCTCGCTGACGGTCGCCGCGAAGAGCTACCGCTCGCTCGGCTTCATCCTCATGCTCGCCCAGTATGTCCTCTTGATCGCCTTTGCCCTCGTCATCGCCTTCGGCGTCTCCTGGTCGTCGCTGATCGAGCGGTTGACCGGGCAACTGCAGAAGCGCTACGTGCGCTATTGAGGGCACCGCCATGAGCGACGAGACCGCGCACTTCCCCTCGGCCGACGAGAGCGGGCCGGCGGTCCGCGCCGCCGACGGGCGGTCACCGGGCGACCCCGCCGCGCTTGTCGCGCGCGGGATCGGCGGCCGGGTCGAACTCGCCGGCGACCGCGTGCGCCTCCGCAAGGGCGGCGTCTTCGGCCATCTCGTCGAGCTGTTGCGGCTCGGCCACGGCGTCATCGAGAACAGCATCGCGATCGAACAGATCACCGCGGTAGAAATCGTCGCGACGATGCTGCTGCCGAGCTTCATCCGTATCTCCTACGCCGGCGGCCCGACGCCGACCGGGCGTTTCCTCGGCGATGCGCTGGCGGAGAATGCGCTGGTCATGAACCTCTTCGACAACCGCCGGTTCTACCAGGTCAAGCAGCGCATCGAACGCTTGCAAAGCGCGCCGCTCGCTGCCCGTGCGCCGATCTCGAATGTCGGCCGCGCGACCGCATAACGCCGGGCGGCGGGCGTGACGCCCCCCGCCCGACGCGACGGTCGCCGGCGGTCGCTCGTCGCCGTTCTCTTCCTTGTCGCCGCCTGCCTGCCGCTCGCGGCGCCGGCCGCCTCCGCGCCGCCCAAAGAGGCCGGCCCGCCGAGCCTCGAGGGGCGGCTTTCCGCCCTCGCCGAAAACCTCTACGCCGCGGCCGAGCGCGGCATCCTCGCGCCCGCCCGCCGGGAAGCGGCGGCGATCCTCGCCGATCCGCGCCCCGCGCAGATTTATCGCGCTGTCCGCGATCGGCTGCGGCAGTTCGGCGAGAGCGCAACAAGCCGGGTTCTGCGGCCCGCCGCCGCAGGCCTGGCGAAATTCCTCGGCAACGCGCGGCGGGCGGTCGAAGAGTGGGTCCGGCGGGAGTTGATGAACCCGTTCGGCAAGCCGCCCCAAACCGAAGTCAAGACGGCCGGTGCGGCGATCGCGGCGACCCCTCTGCCGCGACCGGATTTGTTGAAAAACGCCAAGGGCGAGGATCCCTTCGAGCCCGTCAATCGGATCGTCTTCGATATGAACGGCGAGCTGCAGACCGCCGTGTTCGACCCGGTCACGGGCTTTTACCTGGCGCACGCGACCCCGGCGGTGCAGGCGAGCGTGCGCAATTTCTTCGGCAATCTGCACGAGCCGCTGACCGTCGTCGCGAGCGCCTTCGAAGGCCGGTTTGCCGACGCCGGCACCGCGGCGGCGCGCTTCGGCATCAATACGACGCTCGGCGTCGGCGGCCTGTTCGATCCGGCGGCGGCGCGGTTCGGGCTGAGGGTGAAAGCGAGAAGCCTCGAGCAGGCGCTGTGCCATTCCGGGCTGCCGGCGGGGCCGTATCTGGTGCTGCCGGTCCTCGGGCCCGCGACGGTGCGCGACGCCGCTGGCCGGCTGGCCACCGTCGTCGCCTATTTCGAGGTCATGGGGGTTTACCTATACGTGCCCTATCGCTTGAGCGATCTCGCTCTGCAAAACGCCGATCGACGCGACCGCACAGCTTTCATCAACTCGCTCTCCCGCGATCCTTATGTCGCGCAGCGCGCGCTCTACCTGACTGCGCGCGAACTGAGCTGCGGCGAGCAAGCCGCGCGCGACCGGGAATTTTTTTCGAAATGAAAGACGCCGCGACGCGCGCGGAATTTCAAATCCTCTTGAACCATTTTCGCGAGCCGAACAGCCAATGCGTCCGGCGCCCGTTGCAGCCGCGCTCCTGGACCATTTGCTTTACGCGCTTGCGGATTTCGGGGGTCGGCAGGATGCCGTTCGTCAGCTTGGCATAGACGGCGCAGACATCGTCGAACTCCTTTTGTCCGATCTTGCTGCGCTTGACGAGTTGTTCGAGCATCGTCGCGAGATGCTCCTCGG
The DNA here is from genome assembly GCA_035934195.1 of Allostellaceae bacterium. GTDB lineage: Bacteria > Pseudomonadota > Alphaproteobacteria > ATCC43930 > CGMCC-115725 > AP-15. The sequence continues at coordinate 3,325 of DASYYD010000428.1, forward strand.
CCTGGCTGACGAGCGCGATGCGGCGGTCCGCGGCGGCGCTCAACAGGACGCCCGTCGCCTCGTCGAGGTTCATGCCGAACCGCGTGATCCCCTCTTTGAGGACCTTCATCTCGTCGTCGCGCGTGATCAGCTTGCCGCTGATCGCATGAATCCGGACGAAGTCCACGAATTGCTTTTTGTCATGCTCCCCCGCAGACATGCCCCGCTCCGTATGCCTGTGCTCTGCGACCGCCATCGTCCGCCCGCCCTGTCATTATCGGGGCAGTCTAGTGGCTTCCGGCCGATCGGGCCATCGAAACCTGCGTCCCCCCGCGCCTCGGTGGTTTGCGGCCGAAAGCGGCGCGCTACCGGCCGCCGGCGGCATCGTGGACAAGCGCGACGCCGGGCGGGGGCCACGGCGGCCATCCGAGCCAGTCGGCGACGGTCGCGACGGCGTTGCGGGCGAGCGCGCCGAACCCGTCGAGCATCGCAGCGACGGCATTCTCGAGTGGCCGGTACCACGGGCGCTCGCCGGCGGCGCGTGCCTCGCGCAAGATGATGCCGGCGATCGCTTCGGTGAGGCTCGGGTCGGCGCGCGCGTTCACCACCACGCCGAGTTCGGTGCAGGTGGCCTCATAGGAGCGCTCGCCCGCGAACCAGCCGGCAGGCGGAAACGCGATCCGCCGCCGCGTATACGGCAGCTTGCCGCGGGCCAAGGCCAGCGCGATCGCTTCCGACGCGAACGGCACCAGCCTTATCTTGCCGCTTTCGCGCAACGCTTCGAGCCCGCTGTCGACAAAGGGCGGCGTGACGAAGCGCAATGCCGCATCGGTGGCGCCGTTGACGACGCGTTCGAGGGCGAGCGAGCCGCCGCGATGCTCGAGCTCGAGATGGTCGAGCGCGGCGTCGAGGCGCCGCAAATTCGCGTAGCTCGCCGCGACCGCCCCGGCCACCGGGCCGACATCGAGCGTCAGGCGGCGATCGGCGCGCGCCTCGACGAGATCGCCGAAGCCGCGGATCGCGCTGCCCCGGCGCACGACCGCGACGAGGCAAGCCGGGACATAGCCGTAGAATTCGAGCGCCGCGGCGCCCTTCGGGTCTTCGCGGCGATAGCGCAAATAAAGATCGCGCTCGGCGAGGCCGATGTCGCCGGGGCGCGCCGCGACCCGCTGCATGACCGCGCGCTCGCTCTCGGCGGTGGCGAGCGAAAAATAGAATGTCCCGGCGAGATCCTGCCGGAAGATCGCCGACAGCGCGGCGAGCGCGCCCGCCTGTCCGGCGCTCACATAGACGGCGCCGCCCGCCGCCGCGGCGCCGGGCGCGCGTGCCGAAAGGATCGCCGATGCGGCGACGAGGCACAGCCGCAAAAGCGCGCGGGCAGGCCTGGCGGCGCCTGTGCCGCCGGCCCCCGTCGCGGCGCAAAATCCCATCCGACGCCCTCTCGCGAAACCTTGTCCCGCCTCGACATCAGCGCCGCGGCGCAGGCCGCCCAACCGGCGGCGCTCGGCCGCGCAATCTCGCGATGTTGCCGCATCATAATATGCGTCGATGCGCGAGTCATTGCTTCGGGACGCGCTTTCCTGCGGGCAAGCCACGGCGCGATCGAACGCGTTCACCGCGATTTATCTCTCCGGCCGGCGAGCCCTGTGCTATCGTTGTTCGAAGATGACCTCCGTCGGCTTTGCGGCCGCGGCGCACTTGCTTCGGAAGGGGGATAAGATAATGCGTAAGCTATTGCTCGGCAGCGTGTTCGCCCTTTTGTTCCTGGTTCCTCTCGGAGCATCCGCGCAGTCGGCGGCGGCGCCGCCGCAACCGAGCGCCGACGTCGGCACCGCCAAGGTATTGGCGATCGGCATCGGGGCGATCCTCGGGGTGGCGGCGGCGCAGGCGATCGTCGTCGGCGACGGCGTCGCCCTCGTCGGCGGGATCGCCGGCGGCGTGATCGCCGCCTGGTGGTATGGTGAAGCGGCGGGAGGCGCGAAGCCCGCCGGTTTGCGGCAATCGCTGTTCCGGCTCGATCCGCCGCAGGCGCAGCGGATTTCAATGGCCCTGTAGGCCTCGGTTCCCGATAGTCCCGCCCGTCCCCGTCGGCGTCGAATAACCGGAAGCGCGCGCCTATGCGATGACGCGTCTTATCGTGGCGTTGGTTCTGGTGCTCGCGACGGCACCCGTGGCGCGCGCGGGCAGCGACAAGAATTCGTCGCCCGCCGGCGGGGCGGCGGCGGGGCGCTCGCGGCTGGCCCCGATCGAAGACGCGATCGGCAGCGCGGCCGAGCGAACGTGGGTCCCGATCGTGCGCGGCCTCGGCACCGCCGAGGCGCTGATCGGGGACGCTTATTATTACGGCCACGGCGTGCCGCGCGACTATACGGCGTCGGTGGGCTGGTATCGCCTCGCCGCGGCCAAGGGCAATCCGCTCGCCGAAAGCACGCTCGGCGACATTTATTATTATGGCCGCGGCGTGCCGCAGGACTATGTGGAAGCCGTGAAATGGTGGCGGCTGGCCGCCGCCCAGGGCGTCGCCGTCGCGCAGCTCAACCTCGGCGTCATGTATGCGAACGGCGACGGCGTCAAGCAGAACTACGTTAAATCGCATTTCTACACCAACCTCGCCGCCGCCCGCCTGCCGCCCGGCCGGGACCGCGACATCGCCGTCAAGAACCGCGCGATCGTGGCCCGGCTGATGACCCCGGCGCAGATCGCCGAGGCGCAGCGCATGGCGCGCGACTGGCGCCCGCAATGACCGGACGCCGCCTGCGCGCTCCCTCGTCATCGCGGAAAAATCGGCGTGACGGGGGGCTCGCGCTGCGTTAGGTTAGGCGGTGAAATCCACAGGCTGGCGTTCCGCCGCACCTTTCCCGGGCCAGGCGCGAATGTCTTGCCGAAGACATCGCAATTGTCGCCCGCGCTGGGGGAAATGATGCGCAGACTCTTCTGTGTTGCCGTCGTCGCGTTGATCGCCTTCGTGCCGGTCGCGAGCCGCGCCCAGCAGCCGGCGCCGCCGCCGCCGAGCGGCCTTACCGGAGGCGAGATCGTCGCCCTGGTGATCGTTGCCGCCGCCGCCGCCGGTGCCGCGTGGTACGCCCTTGCCGGCACCACTGCGGTCGCGGCGGGAGCGGGCGCTGCCCCTGCCGCCCTCGATGCCGCCGGCGCCGGGGCCCTCGGAGCGGGCGCCGGCGGCGGCATCGCCGCTTTCGAAGCCGGCGCCGCTCCGGCGGCGGT
>DASYYD010000438.1:0-8196 GCA_035934195.1 Allostellaceae bacterium
TGAGGCTTATCTGCGCAGCGGCATCTTTCTCGCGCCGTTCCATTACCACGACGAGAACCCGACGCTGTCGATCGCCCGCGACATGGAACTCGTCGAGCTGCTCGACAAGCTCAACTATGACGAAGCCTGGATCGGCGAGCACCATTCGGGCGGCTTCGAGGTCGTCGCGTGCCCCGAGATGTTCATCGCCGCCGCGGCCGAGCGCACCCGCCACATCCGGCTCGGCACCGGGGTCGTGTCGCTCCCTTACCACAACCCCTTCATCCTCGCCGACCGCATGGTGCAGCTCGACCACATGACGCGCGGCCGGGCGATGTTCGGGGTCGGGCCCGGGGCCTTGGTGCACGACGCCTTGAAGATCGGCATCGCCCCTTCGGAGCAGCGCCGCATGATGAACGAGGCGCTCGAGGTCATCGTGCCGCTGCTCAGGGGCGAGGAGGTGACGAAGGAGACCGACTGGTTCCACCTCGACCGGGCGCAACTGCAGCTGCGCTCCTATACGCGCCCGCATATGGAATTGGCGGTCGCCGCGGCGCGCTCGCCCGCCGGCTCGTTGGCCGCCGGCAAGTACGGCATCGGCATCCTCTCGATCGGCGGCACGGCGCCCGCCGCGGTCGAACGCCACAAGGCGAATTGGGGGCTCTACGAGGAGGAGGCGCGAAAGGGCGGGCATGTACCCGACCGCAAGAACTGGCGGCTCGTCGGCATGTACCACATCGCCGAGACCCGCGAACAGGCGAAGAAGAACGTCGAGTTCGGCCTCCAGCGATATTGCGACTATTACCGCGACGTCGCGACCTTCCCGATCCTGCCGCCCGACGTCGCCGACCCGTACAATTTCATGATCGAGACCGGCACCGCCTGCATCGGCACGCCCGACGACGCGATCCGGTATATCGAGCGCCTCGTCGAAGGGACGGGCGGCTTCGGCGTCATTACCGAACTGGCGCACAACTGGGCCGATTGGGGTGCGACGCAGCGGCATTACGAGCTGATGGCGCGCTATGTCCATCCGCATTTCCAGAAGAGCCGGGAACTGCTGCGCCACTCTTACGACTTCGCCGCCAACCACCACGAGGATTTCATCGGCCGGGCGAGCGCCGCGGTGCAGGCCGAGATCGACCGCCACGCCGCGCGCCGCGCCGCCGAAGCGAAGCGCAGCGCCGCGGAATAGGGCACCCTTCGACTTCTGGGCATGCCGTCGCCATATTGATGGCTGGTTGCCCGGTCCGTGCCGCCGGGCTGGTGCGAAGGAGCGCGGGATGCAGGGCCAGAACCGATTCTTCGACGACCTCTCGCGGGTCGCCTCGGGGGCGCTGGGGACGCTCGCCGGGGTCAAGGGCGAGGTCGAGGCGCGGCTGCGCGATCAGCTCGAACGCGTGCTGGCCGGCATGGACCTCGTGCGCCGCGAGGAATTCGAGGCGGTCAAGGAAATGGCGGCAAAGGCGCGCGCCGAGCAGGAGGATCTGGAGCGGCGGGTGGCCGCGCTCGAAGCCCGCCCGGCGGCGCCGCCGGAAGCCGGCGCGGCCGCCCGATCGGCGACGCCGCAAGAGTGACTTGCCACCGCCCTTCGCGTTTGGCAGCTTCGATGTCGTGAAGTATGCCCTTCCGGAGGGTCGCGAGCACTTGGCCGCCGGAGATTTTCTGAGGGCTCGGCGGCACGCGGCGCCGGGCCCGTCGAGGAAGGCGCTATGACTTCTGTTTCGATTGCCGAACCGACCCCGTTCGCCGGGAATCCGATCGACCTCGTCGAAGAAGTCGTGCTCGCCAACGACTGGGTGCACGACCGGGCGAGCGAAGAGGAGTTGATGGTCGAGATTTCCGGCCGTTGGTGCGCCTATCGCCTTTATTTCGTGTGGCAGGAGGAGATCTGCGCGATGCACTTCTCCTGCGGTTTCGACATGAAGGTGCCGAAGAACCGGCGCGCCGCCGTCTACGAGCTGCTGGCGCTCGCCAACGAGAAGCTGTGGCTCGGGCATTTCGACCTGTCGGCCGAGGACAATTCGCCCGCCTTCCGCCACGCCGTGCTGTTGCGCGGCCTGTTGGCGGCGAGCGCCGAGCAGGTCGAGGACCTCGTCGATATCGCCGTCTCGGAATGCGAGCGCTTCTATCCGGCCTTCCAGCTCGTCGTGTGGGGCGGCAAACGCGCCGAGGAAGCGGTGGCGGCGGTGATGATCGATCCCGTGGGAGAAGCCTGACGGGGCGTCCGCCGTGACGGGCGCGCAGGCTTCCAACCGTACGCTTCTGCTCGTCGGCTGCGGCAATATGGGCCGCGCCCTGTTGCGCGGCTGGCTCGGCGGCGGCGACGCGTCGCGCTTTTTCGTCGTCGAGCCCGCCGGACTGCCGGCCGAATTTGCCGCGACGCCCGGCATATCCTGGCACCCTTCGGCCGCGAGCCTGCCGGCCGATCTGCCGCTCGATGCCGTCGTCTTCGCGATCAAGCCGCAGAGCGTCGACGAGGCCGTGCCGGCGTATCGCCCGCTTGTCCAGCCGCGGACGCTCTTTCTCTCGATCATCGCCGGCAAGACGATCAGGGGTCTCGCCCGCCATCTCGGCCCGGCGGCGATCGTGCGCTCGATGCCGAACACGCCCGCCGCCATCGGCCGGGCGATCACCGTCGCCTGCGCGAGCCCGGCGGTGACGCCGGAACAGCGCTCCCTGTGCGACACCCTCCTCGCCGCGATCGGGGAGAGCGCCTGGGTCGAGGAGGAGGGGCTCCTCGATGCGGTGACCGCGGTCTCCGGGAGCGGCCCGGCTTACGTCTTTCTGTTGATCGAGGCGCTGGCCGAGGCCGGTGAAAAGGCGGGGCTGCCGGCCGCTCTCGCCTTGCGGCTGGCGCGCGCCACGGTCGCCGGCTCGGGGGCGCTCGCGCTCGCCTCGCCCGAGCACCCCTCGCGGCTGCGCGAGATGGTGACGAGCCCCGGCGGCACGACGCGCGCCGCCCTCGACGTGCTGATGGCGCCGGACGGGCTCGAGCGCCTCCTGGCCCGCGCCGTCGCCGCCGCCACGGCGCGCTCGCGCGAATTGGCGGGATAGCCGTGGCGCGGGCGCGGGCCGCGAGTTCGCCGGGCGGCCGGGGGGCCCGGCCGGACGAGGCGCAGCGGATCATCGACGCCGCCATCGCGGCAATCGAACGCGAGGGCTGGCGGCGCCTCTCGCTCGCCGCGATCGCCGCCGAGGCTGGGCTGCCGATCCTCGCCGTCTACCGGGTCTTCGGATCGAAGCAGGCGATCCTCGCCGGGCTGATGCGGCGGATCGACGAAAAGGTCCTCGCCGACCCGCCGGCCCCGGAGCCCGACGAGCGGCCTCGCGATCGGCTGTTCGATCTGATGATGCGGCGTTTTGACGCGCTTCTTCCCTATCGCCCGGCTTTCGCGGTGCTGCGCCGCGAACTCCCCGCCGATCCGGCGAGCGCGCTGTGCCTCGGCGCCGCGCTCTTGCGCTCGATGCGCTGGATGCTGGAGGCGGCGGACATCGCGACGAGCGGGCTCGGCGGCGCGCTCGCGGTCAAGCTCGCGGCGGCTGCCTATCTCTCGGCGATGCGCGTCTGGGGCCGCGACGACTCGCCCGATCTCGGGCGCACGATGGCGGCGCTCGACGCCGCGTTGCGGCGCATCGAACGGTGGCTCGCTCCGGGGTATCGGCCGCCCGCTCGCGAGGCTCCCATTGCCGGCTAACTTTGTTGCGTTGCACAAAAATGGGGCTTGACGGGGGTTGGGGGAGAGGCGATATACGGCTCATTGTGCACTGCACAATAAGGCTCATGCCCCGGAGGACCCAATGCCCGATGCCCGTCCCAGCTTCTTCGATTACGACGTGACCAAGCTGATGGCCGATTTCCGTTTCCGGCCGTTCGATTTCGAGACCGTGATGGCGGCGCAGCGGCGCAACGTCGAGGCGATGAGCCAGGCGAGCCAGCTCGCCGTCGAGGGCGTGCAGGCGGTCGCCCGCCGCCAGATCGAGATCGCCCGGCAGGCGCTCGACGACATGTCGGCGCTGCTGCGCGACCTCGCGCAGCCGGCCTCGAACGAGGAGCGTATCGCCAAAAACACCGAATATGCGAAGCAGATGCTCGAAAAGAGCGTGACGCAAGGCCGCGAGATCGTGCAGCTCGCCACCAAGGCCGGCACCGAGGCCGCCGACGTGTTGCGCAAGCGCGCCACCGAAGGCCTCGACGAGCTGCGCGAACTGGCGAAGCCGCAGACCGCCCGCTAAAGGCAAGCCGGGCGATCGTCGATGCCGACCGGCGACGACGACTTCGCCGGGGTCGATATCAGGGTCGGCACGATCCTCGCGGTCGAGCCGTTTCCGCAGGCGCACCGGCCCGCCTTCAAGCTGACGATCGACTTCGGCGCGGAATTGGGCGTCAAGCGGTCCTCGGCCCAGCTCACCCGGAATTACCCGGCGGACGCGCTTCTCGGCCGGCAGGTCGCGGCGGCGGTCAATCTCGGGGAGAAGCGCATCGGTCCTTTTGTTTCGGAAGTCCTCGTTCTCGGCTTTCCCGACGCCGCGGGCGAGGTCGTGCTGATCGGCCCCGACCGGCCCGTCCCCAACGGCGGGAAATTGTTCTGATCGGTCGTCATTGCGAGCGCAGCGAAGCAATCCCGACGGGATTGCTTCGTCGCCTTCCGGCTCCTCGCAATGACACGGAGCCGGTCACCGCGGCAGGTGCAGGCGGGCCCTGAGCCCGCCCTGCGGCGAGGTTTCGAGATAAACTTCGCCGCCATGGCCGCGCGCCACGTCGCGCGCGATCGTGAGGCCGAGACCGATGCCGCCGGTTCCGGGGCTCCGCGAGGGATCGAGCCGGATGAACGGTTGGAAAACGCGCTCCCGGTCGGCCGGCGCGATGCCCGGCCCGTCGTCATCGACGATGATGTCGATGCCACCGACGACGACGAGCCCCGTCAGCCACACATGGCTGCCGTGGCGGCGCGCATTGCCGACCAGATTGGCAAGGCAGCGGCGGATCGCGTTCGGCCGCACCGGGATCACGTATTCCGGCGGGGCGGCGAGCGACAGCGGCGTTCCCTCGCGCCGCATCGTCTGGGCGAAATCGTCGAGGAGCAGCGCGAAATCGGTCTCGGCCGGCTCTTCGCCGCCCTCGCCGCGCACGAAATCGAGGTAGCCGTTGACCATGTGCTCCATCTCGGCGACGTCCGAGCGCAGCTCCTCGACGGCGGCATCGGGGCGCACCAGTTCGAGGGCGAGCTTCATGCGCGTCAACGGCGTGCGCAGATCGTGCGACACGCCGGCCAGCATCTCGGTGCGCTGCCGGATCTGACGCTCGATGCGGTCGCGCATCGTCATGAAGGCGACCGCGGCGCGGCGGATTTCCACTGCCCCCTCGACCTTGAAGAACGGCACCGGGCGGCCCTTGCCGAAACTGTCGGCGGCGGCGGCGAGCCGCCGCAGCGAGCGGACCTGGTTGCGCAGAAAGAGGATCGCGACGGCGAGCAGCACCAGCGAGGAGCCGACCATCCATAAGACGAAGATGTAGGTGGTCGAGCTGTAGAGGAGATCGCGCGGGGCGACGACGGCGAGCACGCCCTGCGGCAGCTGAATGTCGATCATGACGGCCCGCGCGCGGCTCACCGCATCGATCCGGTATGGAAAGGCGAGGCGCTGCTGCAGCGCGATTCGCAGCTGCGATTCGAGCAAGGTGCCGCTCGGCGGCGGCGGCGGCGAGAGGTGCGCCTTGGGTTCGAGCGTGAAGCGCAAATCGGTCATCGCCCCGGCGCGCTCCAACAGGCGCGCGGTGTCGGCGGGCGTCGCGGCGTAGCGCGTCGCCTCGATCAACAGGCCGACATTGCTCGCCACCCCGTTGGCGAGCCGCCACGATATCGCCGCCCAATGGCGGTCGTAGAAGATCCAGGTGGCGATCGCCTGCAACAGGACGAGCGGCATGAGGACGATCAACAGCGAGCGCCCGAACATCGTGCGCGGCAGCACCCGCTTGACCCAGCTCTGATTGTCGAGTTCGAGCGAGGGGGTGGCGGCGGCGCTCGGGCCGCCGGCATCCCGCGCGACCGCAGCGCTCTCAATCCGGCTTGAGGACATAGCCGGTGCCGCGCACGGTCTGCAGATAGCGCGGGAAGCGCGGGTCGCGCTCGATCTTGCGCCTGAGCCGCGTCATCTGCACATCGACGTTGCGGACGTTGCCGCTGAATTGCGCCCCTTGCGACAGCTCCTCGCGCGAAAGCGGCTCTCCGGCATTCTGCGCGAGCGCCGCGAGGAGCCCCGCCTCGGCGGTCGTTAGATGCACGACATCGCCGCCGCGCAACAGTTCGCCGCGCGCGAGATCGAAGCGGCAGTCGCCGAAGCGGATCTCGCGCGCCGCTCCGTCGGTGGCCGGGCGGCGCTGCAGGATGTTGCGGATGCGCAGCACCAGCTCGCGCGGCTCGAACGGCTTCGACAGGTAGTCCTCGGCGCCGTGCTCGAGCCCGTTGACGCGGTCCTCGGGCTCGGCCATCGCGGTCAAGAGGAGGACCGGCACGGTGCGCTCGGCGCGCAGCGCGCGCGTCAGGTCGAGGCCGCTTTCCCCCGGCATCATCACGTCGAGGACGACGAGATCGAAGGCGAGGCTCGCGAGGTTCGCGCGCGCCTCGGCGGCATTGCCGGCGGTCGTCACGCGAAAGCCGCTCTCCGTCAGATAGCGGCGCAACAGATCCCTGAGGCGCGCATCGTCGTCGACGACGAGAAGATGCGGCTCGTCTTCCGTCATCGCTCGGCGCCCGGCAGGCGCTCGAAACGCCGGCGGTCGGCATCGCCGGCGATCACCGCGAGCATCACCTTGCGGAAGCCTTCGACCGCCGCGGCGCCGGCCTGGCGATAGGCGTTGCCGATGCGCGCCCGCTGCGGCTCGGAAAGCTGGCGCTCGAGCTCGCGGCCCTTCTCGGTCAGTTCGAGCAGCCGCTGCCGGCGGTCGCGCGCGCCGGAGCGCACGGTGATGAAGCCCTGCCGCACCAATTGCCCCAGGACGCGGCCGAGGCTCTGCTTGGTGATGCGCAGGATCTGCAACAGTTCGCTGACGGTCAGCTGCGGATGCCGGCCGACGAAATGCACGACGCGGTGATGGGCGCGCCCGAAGCCGTGGCGCGCGAGGATCGCGTCGGGCTCGGCGGTGAAGTCGCGATAGGCGAAGAACAACAGCTCGATCCCCTGGCGCACCTGCTCGTCGCCGGCGGACTCCGCATCAGCCGATAATTTTATGTCAGCCATGTTGACTTATTTCGCAACCATCGGTACATTGCCGGCGTCATCTGGGATATAAAGTTCCCGGATCGCCTGCCGGCCGCGGCGCGACCGGCCGAACGCCCGAGATTTCCGCGCAAGGAAGACCCTCATGGCCGAACCCCCCCTCAACCCCTTCGACGACCGCGACGGCTTCATCTGGTACGACGGCCGGCTGGTACCCTGGCGCGACGCCCGGCTGCACGTCCTGAACCACGGGCTGCATTATGCGAGCTGCGTCTTCGAAGGCGAGCGCGTCTACCAGGGCAAGGTATTCCGCCTCGACGATCATAACCAGCGTCTCGTCCATTCCGCCAAGATCCTCGGCTTCGAGGTGCCGGCCAGCATGGACGATTTGCGCGCCGCGACCCTCGAAGTCGTCCGGGCGAACAACATCCGCGACGGCTATGTGCGGCCGATCGCCTGGCGCGGCGCCGAGCAGATGGGCGTCTCGGCACAGGCGAGCAAGATCCACCTGGCGCTGGCCTGCTGGGATTGGCCGGCCTATTTCTCGCCGGAGGCGCGCGCCAAGGGCATCCGCATGCTGTGGTCGAAATGGGCGCGCCCGGCGCCGAACACGGCGCCGACGCAGGCGAAGGCCTCGGGGCTCTACATGATCTGCACGATGGCGAAGCACCTGGCCGAGGCCGAGGGCTGCGACGACGCCCTGATGCTCGACTGGCGCGGCCGGCTCGCCGAGGGCACCGGCGCCAACATCTTCCTCGTGATCAACGGCGAACTGCACACCCCGACGCCGGACTGCTTCCTCAACGGCATCACGCGGCAGACCGTGATCGGGCTGGCGAAGAGCCGCGGCATCAAGGTCGTCGAGCGGGCGATCCTGCCACGGGAGCTGGGCCAGGCCACGGAAGTGTTCCTCACGGGCTCCGCCGCCGAGGTGACGCCGGTCGGCGAGATCATCGGCGAGCACGGCCACTACCGCTTCACCCCCGGCACGATCTCGAA
>DASYYD010000210.1:0-2209 GCA_035934195.1 Allostellaceae bacterium
TGCCGAAAAAGCGGCCGACCGAATATCTGCGGCAGCTCTATTTCGACACGATCGTCTTCACGCCCGAAGCGTTGCGCCATCTCGCCGCCGAGGCCGGCCCCGGCCAGATCATGATGGGGACCGACTATCCCTATCCGTGGACGAGCACCTCGGTCGACCACATCCTGGAGACGCCGGGCCTGTCGGACGCCGACCGCACCGCGATTCTCGGCGGCACCGCCGCGCGGCTCTTGGGGATCGGGTAGGCTTCAGTTACCGGGCGCGCCGCTGCCGGAGGCAACGAGCTCGACGCCGCGCACGATATCGCGAAAGGCGGCGTCGTAATTGACGCCGCTGATCCCCCATTCGTGCGCGGCGCCATGCCAGCGCATGCGCCACTTGCCGATCCAGCCGGGCAGGCTCTCGCTCCAGGTCAGCGTGCCGACGACGACCGCCTCGCCCGGCGGGGTCTTGCCGGCCGGCAAGGCAACGTGGTCGGGGCCGATGCCCCAAGCCTCGAATTCCGCCGCGGTGGGCACGCGCATCTTCAACCCGTAGCCGCTCGCGGCGTTGGCGAAGGCATCGCGCTGCTCGGCGCCGCGCGGCGTCTGCGCGGTCAGAAGATACGGCGGCGGCTTCGGGCCCCGCACCAGCAATGCCGGCACAACGACCGGCCGCTCGCCGCGCCACGGCTTGTCGCCGAACCTCGCGAGCGCCGCGTCGATCTTTTTCGGATCGAACCAGACGGTCAGCGCGTGCGGCCGGTCGGAGGTCCCCTGGTCGTCGTGATAGGGAATCCCGGCCATCATGTCGACGTAGTGAAAGGCGGCGACGAAGCGGTCGGCCTCTTTGCCGAGCTCTTCGACGCGGGGATCGTGTTTCAATCGCGGGTCGCCCGACACCTTGACGAGGACTTCCTCGAGGCAATAGGCGAGGCCCCAAGGGCGCTGCCGCATGTCCGTGCCGGTGACGATCGCGGTCGCTTGATAGGACGGGCCAACCCCCGCCGGCGGGACGAAGTGCTCGGAGGGCGGCGGCGCCGAGCCGTGCAGGCCGGCGCTCTCGGCGGCGGTTGCCGGGTGGGCGAGAAGCGCGAGCGCAAGGAGCGCGCAGAGGAGCTTCAACCCACCCGAAATGACACCCTGTGTCACTCCGCCGCCGCCCTCATGCGCCAACTCGCCAATTCCACCCAGCTCGGCGCCTCCATGAATTCCGCCCATCGCCGGTAGAGGTTGCGCATCGGCTCTTCGCTCGACTGCGCCTCGGTAATGTCGATGACCGCGCCCGGCACTGTGAGCCCGTCCCATTCGTAATCCGCGACCGCGCGGCCCACTCCTTGCGCGTAGCAATAGGGATGGCGCCGCGCGATCACCCCGCGGCTCGCGGCGTGCGCGTAGTTCCAGTTCTCCATGTCGTCCTGCTCGGTCAGCCCCGCCGGCCCGGAATAGCGGATGTAATAATCGCGCAGGAATTGCTTGACCTCGGCGGGCGCCTCGCGGTCGACGAAATACCAGCGCCACGCCTCGGTCTGGTGCGCCCCGCGCGGGTGCCACACCGCGATCGAGCGCGGCTGGCGCGGATGCAGCGCGGCATTGGGGAAGATCTCGCCGGGGGCGCCGACGAGCCGCGCCCGCTCGCCGCCGCGGCGGCGTTTTTCCCCTTCGCAATGGCGGAAATACTCGGCGACCACCGGTGCCTGCGCATAGGCGGCCGGCGTCGGCTGGTCGTGCGGCAACAGATAGAGGATCGTCTGATGGCCGCGCTCCGGCTCGCAAACCTGCAGCCGGCGGCCGATCAGCCGCTCCTGCATGTCGCGCCGGCCGCTGCCCGACGGCCCGATGCCGGCGAGATCGACCGAGCGATGGCTGATGTTGTGGTAGGTGTCGCCGCTGAAGTTCTCGGCCGGGAATTTCCAGTTGCACGGCATCAGCCATTTCTGCACGCCGCCCAGCACCTCGGCCTGCCCCTCGCGCCCGTCCCAGCCGTCGAGCACGAGGTCGAGATAGCGCGTGAAATCGCCGAGATATTCGGCGAGAGGCGGCGCCGCGCGGTCCCAGCAGGCCCAGATCGAGCCGTGGTAGTTCTCGCACTGCGCGACCTCGACGAGCCCGAAGCGCGATTTGTCGAGGCGGCTCTCGTAGGCTTCCTTGAAATAGGGGACGCCGACGAGCCGGCCGTCGAGGCCGTAGCTCCAGCCGTGATAGGGGCAGGTGAAAACGGGCGTATTGCC
>DASYYD010000451.1:0-7573 GCA_035934195.1 Allostellaceae bacterium
TTGAGCCGCGACCACAGATAGGGGATGGCGCCGATATGGTCCTCGTGGGCATGCGTCGCGACGATGCCGAGGAGCCGGTCGCGGCGCTCGACGATAAACCCCGGGTCGGGCATCACGACTTCGAGCCCCGGCTGCGAATCGTCGCCGAAAGTGACGCCGCAATCGAGGATCAGCCACTCTCCGCCGTAGCCATAGAGGTTCAGGTTCATGCCGATCTCGCCCGAGCCGCCGAGGGGCACGAAAAAGAGGGCGTCGGGGTCGTGCTCGTATGCGGCCATGCCCGGGTTCGGCGCGCGACCCCTCATTGGTTGCGGTTTCGCCGGTAGATGAGGCGCAGCCCCCAGAGGGTCAGATCGGGATCGACTTGCTCGATCACCGCGGTGGCGCCGACGAACAGCGGCGCCAGCCCGCCGGTGGCGATCACGTTCATCGCTTCGCCGCGCTCGGCGCGGATGCGCGCGACGATCCCTTCGATCAGCCCGACATAGCCCCAGAAGATGCCCGACTGCATGCAGGCGACGGTCGAGGTGCCGATCACGGTCTGCGTGCGCTCGATCGGCACGCTCGGCAGCTTCGCCGCCGCCATGGCGAGAGCGCGCAGCGACAGGGTGATGCCCGGCGCGATGACGCCGCCGCGATAATTGCCGTCGGCATCGACCACGTCGAAATTCGTGGCGGTGCCGAAATCGACGACGACAAGCGGACCGCCATAGCGATCATGCGCCGCCACGGTGTTGCACAGCCGATCGGCGCCAACCTCTTCCGGGCGGTCGACCAGCGCCTGCGCGCCCAGCGCGACGCCAGCCTCGCCGACCACCAGCGGCTCGCTGCCGCAATATCGGCGGCACAGCCGCAACAGGTTGAAATTTGCCTCCGGCACGACGCTCGCGATGATCGCGCCGGTGAGCTGCCGCCGGCTAAGCCCTTCGAGGGCCAAGAGGTGGTCGAACCATACGACGTATTCATCGGCGGTCCGGCGGGGCTCGGTGGCGGCGCGCCAACTGCCCTTGAGCTGGTCGCCCTCCCAGACGGAAAATACCGTGTTCGTATTGTTGGCGTTGATCGCGAGCAGCATCTGTCCTCATCCGCCGGTTGCCGGAAACACCGCGCCGGCCGCGACCCGGCGGCGTTCGCCGCCCGCCTCCAGCAGCAATGCCCCCTCCGCATCTATATCGAGGAAACGGCCGCACAAGCCAACCGTGTCCAGCCGCACCCGGATCCTCTGCCCGAGAAAGCTCGCCCGCGCGAGCCACCTCTCGCGCACCGGCGCGAACCCCTCTTCGCGCCAGCGCCGTTGCCAACGGTCAAAATCGGCGACGAAGCGCTCCAGCAGCCGCGCCGGCGCGACCGGCGGCGCCCCCGCCTCGGCGAGCGAGGTTGCCGGAAACTCGCTGTCGCGCGGCGACGAGACGAGGTTGACGCCGACGCCGACAATGAGAAAAGCCAGCCCGCCGCCCTCTCCCGTCTCGGATTCGAGGAGGATGCCGGCGGTCTTGCGACCGCCGAGCAGAATGTCGTTCGGCCATTTGCACGAGACCGGCGCCTCTTCCGGCAGAAAGTCGGCGAGGCTGTCGGCGAGCGCGACGGCGGCGACGAAGCTCAATTGCGGCGCCCTCTTCGCGGCGCAGTCGGGCCTCAGCAATAGCGAGAGGTAAAGGTTTCCGGGCGGCGAGGCCCAGGCGCGGCCGCGGCGGCCGCGGCCGGCCGTCTGTTCCGACGCCCAGACGACAATCGGCGGCCGCGAGCGATCGCGACCGAGGCGCTTTGCCTCTTCGTTCGTGCTCGCGATCCGATCGTACCGCGCGAGCCGATAGCCGGGGGGCAGGATCGGCTCGGGCGCGGTCATCGCAGAAACAGCGAGGCCGCCGCCGCCTCGGCGCCGCCGACGAGCGGCCCCGGCAGCAGGAAAAAGAAGAGCGTCACGACCGCGGTGACGACGAGCACGGCCTTCAATTCCGGGCCGATCGGGCGGTCGAAGGGGGCAACCGGCTCATCGAAATACATCGTCTTGACGATGCGCAGATAGTAATAGGCGCCAACGACGCTGGTGATGACACCGATGACGGCGAGCCACGCCAGCTTCGCGTCGATGGCGGCGAGGAAAACATAGACCTTGGCGAAGAAGCCGGCGGTCGGCGGGATGCCCGCGAGCGCGAACATGAAGATTGCGAGCGCGAGCGCGAGCGCCGGCCGAGTGCGCGACAACCCGGCGAGGTCGCTGATCCCTTCGACCATATGCCCGTCGCGCCGCATGCACAGGATCACCGAGAAGGTGCCGACATTCATGAAGAGGTAGATCGCCATATAGACGAGGACGCCGCGAATCCCGTTCTCGGTGCCGGCGGCGAGCCCGATCAGCGCATAGCCGACGTGGCCGATCGAGCTGTAGGCCATCAGCCGCTTCATGTTCTCTTGCGCGATCGCGGCGACGGCGCCCAACACCATCGAGGCGATCGACAAAAAGATGATGATCTGCCGCCACTCGGCCAAAAGCGGCCCGAACGGCGCGATCATGAAGCGGATGAAGAGCGCGATCGCCGCCATCTTCGGCGCCACCGAAAAGAAGGCGGTGACCGGCGTCGGCGCCCCTTCGTAGACGTCCGGGGTCCACATATGGAAGGGCACCGCCGAGACCTTGAAAGCGAGGCCGACGACGACGAACACCATGCCGATGACGAGGCCCGCCCCGGGCGCCGCCGCGCCGCCCAATGATTTGGCGATCGCTGCGAAATCCGTCGTGCCGGTGAAGCCGTAGATCAGCGAAGCGCCGTAGAGCAGCATCCCGGAGGCGAGCGCCCCGAGCACGAAATATTTGAGCCCGGCCTCGGTCGAGCGCTCCGAATCGCGCTCGAAGGCGGCGACGACGTAAAGCGCAAGGCTCTGCAATTCGAGCCCGACATAGAGGGTGATGAGGTTGTCGGCCGAGACCATCACCATCATGCCGGTCGCCGACAAGAGGATCAGCACCGGAAACTCGAAGCGCGCCACCCCATGGTCCTCGTTGTAGCGCAATGCCATGATGATGGCGGCGGCGGAGCCGACCAGCACCAGCGACTTCATGAAGAGGGCGAAGGCGTCGGTGACGAACATGCCGTAATAGCCGACCCGAGGCGCCGGCCCGAGGCTCAATTCGGCGAAAAGCGCCAACAGCAACGCCAGCACGGAGAGCCAGGAGACGAGCCGCGTCGAACCCTCGCCGCGCAAGACGCCGAAGACGAGGAGCGCCATCGCGGCGGCGGCGAGAAGCATCTCCGGCCAGGCCGGCGTCAGATCGGGTAGCGGGATGGCGGGCATCGTCTAGCGGCTCGCCTCGCGGATGCCGGCCGCCGCGTTGGCGGCGGCGACCTGCCGCACGAGATGGTCGACCGAGGCGCGGATCGGCCGCAGGAAGGATTCGGGATAGACCCCCATCCACAAGACGACAAGGACGAGCGGCGCGAAGACGAGCTTTTCCCGGAGGCTCAGATCGAGCATCGCGCGCAGGTCGGGGTGGCTGATCGCGCCGTAGATGATGCGGCGGTAGAGATAGAGCATGTAGGCCGCGCCGAGGAACATCGCCGTCGCCGCGAGGGTGCATTCGAGCGTGCTGACCCGGAAGGTGCCGAGCAGGATCAGGAACTCGCCGACAAAGCCGCTCGTGCCGGGCAGCCCGACGGCGGCGAGGGTGAAGGCCATGAAGACAAAGGCATAGGCCGGCATGCGGTCGGCGAGCCCGCCGTAGCGCGCGATGTCGCGCGTGTGCAGCCGGTCGTAGACGACGCCGACGACGAGAAAGAGCGCGGCGGAAACGATGCCGTGGCTCAGCATCTGGATGATCGAGCCGGCGACCGCCTCGCTCGTCGCCGCAAAGATGCCCATCGTCACGAAGCCCATATGCGCGATCGAGGAATAGGCGACCAGCTTCTTCATGTCGGTCTGCGCCAGCGCGACGAGCGAGGTGTAGATGACGGCGATGGCGCTCAGGCTGAAAATGAGCGGCGTGAAGTAATGCGAGGCGAGCGGGAACATCGGCAGCGAGAAGCGGACGAAGCCGTAACCGCCCATCTTCAGGAGGATGCCGGCGAGGATGACCGAACCGGCCGTCGGCGCCTCGACATGCGCGTCCGGCAGCCAGGTGTGCACCGGCCACATCGGCACCTTGACGGCGAAGGAGGCGAAGAAGGCGAGCCACAGCCATTTCTGCAAAGCGAACGGGAAGGCGTGGTGGAGCGCCACCGTGATGTCGGTCGTCCCGGTCTGGAAATAGACGGCGAGGATCGCCAACAGCATCAAGACCGAGCCCAACAGCGTATAGAGGAAGAACTTGAACGCCGCGTAGATGCGGCGCGGCCCGCCCCATACCCCGATGATCAGGAACATCGGGATCAAGACGCCCTCGAAGAACATGTAGAAAAGGATGAAGTCGAGGGCACAGAACATCCCGACCATCAGCGTTTCCTGGATCAGAAACGCGACCATGTATTCCTTGACCCGGCTGGTGACCGATTCCCAGCTGGCGACAACGCAGATCAGGGTGAGCAGGGTCGACAGCAGGATGAAGAACAGCGAGATGCCGTCGATCCCCATGTGATACTGGATCTTGAAGCCGCCGAAGCTAATCCAGTCGGCGCGCTCGACGAACTGGAAATCCGCCGTGTGCGGATCGAAATCAACCCACAAGGCGAGCGACAGCGCGAAGTCGATCAGCGCCGTCCACAGCGCGATCCAGCGGGCGTTGCGGGCGACAACCGCCTCCTCGCCGCGCGCCGCCAGAACGAAGGCGGCGCCGACGAGCGGCAGGAAGGTGACGAGCGAAAGCAGCGGCCAGTGGGTCATGCCGCCGCCCCCGGCCCGCCCGCAATGCGTCCTTCGAGGCCTCGCTGCGCGAGGCGCCTCAGGATGAGGACTGTCCTTAGTGCCATCAAAGAAGTTCCTCATGCTGCGGAGCGCCCGCAGGGCGCGTCTCGAAGCACGCAGGGTTTCTACCGCAACGAGAGGCAAACATCGCGCGGCTCACCGCGGGAACAGGTACCAGGTGACCAGCGCGACGACGCCGATCAGCATGACGAAGGCGTAGTGGTAGACATAGCCCGTTTGGAACCGGCTCACCTGGCGGGCGAGGTCGCGCGTCGCCGCCGCGATGCCGTCCGGCCCGAGCCCGTCGATGACCGCCCCGTCGCCCGATTTCCACAAGCCGTCGCCGACCCGGAAGGCCGGCCGGACGAACAGCCAGTCATAGAGCTCGTCGAAGTACCATTTGTTGAGCACGAACAAATAGAGGGCGCGGAAGCGCTTGACGAAGAGCCCTGGCAGATCAGGCTTCGCAATATAAGCGACATAGGCGGTCGCGATGCCGGCGAGCGCGAGGACGAAGGGCATCAGCGCGATGTAACCGGGGACACTGTCGGCAGAGGCGATCGAATCGTGGCGCGGCAGCACCAGGATCGAGCTTTTCCAGAACGCGCCGCGCGCCGCGCCGACGAAATCTCCGTAAAAGAAATAGCCGGCGAAAATCGCCCCCGCCGCCAGCACGAAGAGCGGGATCAGCATGACCCACGGGCTCTCGTGGGCATGATGCATCGTCTCTTCGTCGGCCCGCGGCGCGCCGTGAAAGGTCATGAAAATGAGCCGCCAGGAATAAAACGCGGTCATGAACGCGGCGAAGGTTCCGAGCACGAAGGAATAGCGCCCGACCGCCGTCCCCGATGCCCAGGCCGCGGCAAGGATCGTGTCCTTCGAATAATACCCGGCGAAGAACGGAATGCCGGCGAGCGACAGGCTACCGATCCACATCAGCGCGTAGGTGATCGGGATCTTGCGCCACAGGCCTCCCATCCGCCGCATGTCCTGCTCGCCGCCCATCGCGTGGATGACCGAGCCCGAGGCGAGGAACAACAGCGCCTTGAAGAAGGCGTGCGTGAAGAGGTGGAACATGCCCGCGGCATAGGCCGAGACGCCGGCGGCAAAGAACATGTAGCCGAGCTGGCTGCAGGTCGAATAGGCGATGACCCGCTTGATGTCGTTCTGCGCCATGCCGACGCTGGCGGCGAAGATCGCGGTGGTGCCGCCGACGATGCCGACGAAGGCGAGCGCGCCGGGGGCGTATTCGAAGATCGGCGACAGCCGCGCGACCATGAAGACGCCTGCCGTCACCATCGTCGCGGCGTGGATCAGGGCGGAGACCGGCGTCGGCCCCTCCATCGCGTCGGGCAGCCAGGTGTGCAGGCCGATCTGCGCCGACTTACCCATCGCGCCGATGAAGAAGAGGATCGCGGCGAGGGTCAGGGAGGGCAATTGCCAGCCGAGAAAATCGATCGTCGTCGCGGCGGCGCCGGGCGCCTTCGAAAAGACGGTGCCGAAATCGAGGCTGCCGAAGATCACGAACACGGCGAAGATGCCGAGCGCGAAGCCGAAATCACCGACCCGGTTGACGATGAAGGCCTTGATCGCCGCGTCGTTGGCCGAAGCCCGGTCGTACCAGAAGCCGATCAGCAGATACGAGAGCAGCCCCACCCCTTCCCAGCCGAAGAACAGCTGCACGAAATTGTCGGCCGTCGCGAGGAACAGCATGAAGAAGGTGAACAGGCTCAGATAGGCCATGAAGCGCGGGATCGAAGGATCCTCGGCCATGTAGCCGACCGAATAGACGTGCACCGTCGCCGACACGATCGTGACGGCGAGGATCATGACGCCGGAGAGGGTGTCGAGCCGGATCGACCAGGCGACATCGACCCCGCCGGCCGAGATCCAGTTGGCGAGCGGGATAACCTGCGGCCCGGAATTCGCGAGGACGTCGCGGAACACCAGGACGCCCAGCACCGCCGCGATGCAGACCGCGCCGCAGGTGACGATCTGCGCGCCGCGGTCGCCGATCGCGCGGCCGAAGAGGCCGGCGACGATGGCCGCCAGGAGCGGCAGGAACACGATGGCGACGGCCACGCCTCAGCCTTTCATCAGATGGATGTCCTCGACCCGGATCGTGCCGCGGTTCCTGAAATAGACGACGAGGATGGCGAGCCCGATCGCCGACTCGGCGGCGGCGACGGTAAGCACAAACATGGCGAAGGCCTGGCCCGTCAGATCGTTGAGAAAGACCGAGAAGGCGACGAGGTTGATGTTGACCGCGAGCAGCATCAGTTCGATCGACATCATGATGATGATGACGTTCTTGCGGTTGAGAAAAATCCCGAAGACGCCGAGCGTGAAGAGGACCGCGGCGACGGTCAGGTAATGCGTGAGGCCGATCGTCATTGGCCCGAAACCCCACCGCCGATCGGCAGCTTGACCACCTCGACCGACTGCGTCCGGGTGCGGGCGATCTGCACCCCGATCCGCTGCCGGCGCACATCGGGCCGACGCCGCAGCGTCAGGACGATCGCGCCGATCATCGCGACGAGCAGGATGAGGCCCGCGGCCTGGAAGGCGAGCAGGTACTGCGTATAGAGGACGTCGCCGAGGGCGCGGGTATTGGTGAGGCCGACGCCGCCGGCGGGCTGCGGCGCGCCGGCGGCCTGCGACGCCAGCGTCCAGTTTCCGAAGATCAGCAACAGCTCCGCCAGCAGCAGGAAGCCGACAAAGCCGCCCGCCGGCAGAT
>DASYYD010000007.1:0-18440 GCA_035934195.1 Allostellaceae bacterium
ATGAACTTTTCTTCCGCGCTGCGGGCGGTGCGCAACGCCATCGCCGCCCGCCCCGACGTCTACATCGTCAACGAGGGCGCCAACACGCTCGATTTCGGGCGCAACATCATCGACATGAGCCTGCCGCGCCACCGCCTCGACAGCGGCACCTGGGGCGTCATGGGGATCGGCATGGGCTACGCGGTCGGCGCCGCCGCGGTGACGGGCAAGCCCGTCGTCGCCATCGAGGGCGACAGCGCCTTCGGCTTCAGCGGCATGGAGATCGAGACGATCTGCCGCTACGGGCTGCCGGTCGTGACCGTGATCTTCAACAACAACGGCGTCTACCGCGGCGACCCGGAGGGCCGCCCCTATTCGCCGACGGGCCTCTTGCGCGGCGCGCGCTACGACCGGATCATCGAGGCCTTCGGCGGCAGGGGCTGGCACGTCACCGACACGCCGGGCCTCACCGCGGCGGTCGGCGAGGCGCTCGCCTCGGGCAAGCCGGCGCTGATCAACGCCGTCATCGATCCGACCGCCGGCACCGAGAGCGGCCACATCCAGAGCCTCAACCCGAAGAGCGCCGCCGCGGCGAAGACGTGACGGCCCCTCACCGCGACCCTCTCCCCGCAATGCGGGGAGAGGGAGGGACCCGCGCAGCGGGAGGGTGAGGGCAGAGCGGTCTACGGCGCCTCGAGAAAGTCGCCGTGCCGCTCGACATGCGCGGCGAGGTCGAGGGTGTGCTTGCGCACCAGGCTCTCGGCCAGCTCGGTGTCGCGCGCCTCGAGCGCCTCGATGATGCGCATGTGGTCCGTGATCGAGCGCGCCGCGCGGTTGTCCTGGTGGATCGTGATCTTGCGGATCGCCCGCACGTGGATGAACAGGTTCTCCGTCAACTCGGAAAGGAGGGCGCAGCCGCTCATCCGGATGATCGCCTGGTGGAAGGCGATGTTGGCGTCGGAATATTCCTCGATGTGGCCCTCATTGCCGCTCTCGAAGGCGTCCATCAGCCGCCGCAAGCCGGCGATCTCGCGGTCCGAGGCATGCAGGGTGACGAGCCGCGCCGCCATGCTTTCGAGCCCTGCCCAGACGGTGATCATCTCGACCAGTTCCCGCTTCGTCTTCTTGACGACGAAGATGCCGCGCCGCGGCAAGGTGCGGACGAACCCCTCCTGTTCGAGCAGCGTCATCGCCTCGCGGATCGGCGTGCGGCTGATCCCCAATTCGAGCGAGAGGCGCCGCTCGTCGAGCCGCAGCTCCTGCGGATGGTCGTAGATGTCCATCGCCGTGATCGCCTCTTTCAAGGCCGAATAGGCGCGATCGCGAAAGCTCGCCGCGGCGTCGAGCCGCTTGATTTCGAGCCTCGGGGCGGGACGGTGCGCGGCTTCGCTCATGGGACAGGTATACGGTATACCAGAGTCCGCCGCAAGCGAGCCGGGACTCCTCAGAGACGAACGCCGCGCAGCCGCAGCGCATTGCCGACGACCGTCACCGAGCTGAAGCTCATCGCCGCGCTGGCGATCATCGGATTGAGCAGCAGCCCCAGCCAGGGATACAGCACCCCGGCCGCGATCGGGATCGCGAGCGCGTTGAAGACAAAGGCGAAAAACAGGTTCTGCCGGATGTTGCGCATGACCGCGCGGGACAACAGCCGCGCCCGCGCGATGCCCTGGAGGTCGCCCTTGAGGAGCGTCACGCCGGCGCTCTCCATCGCCACGTCGGCGCCGGTGCCCATGGCGATGCCGACCGCCGCCTGCGCCAGCGCCGGGGCGTCGTTGATGCCGTCGCCGGCCATCGCGACGAAGCGGCCGGCGGCTTGCAGCTTTTTGACCGACGCGGCCTTCTCCTGCGGCAATACCTCGGCGACGACCTCGTCGATTTGGAGCCGGCGGGCGACCGCCTCCGCCGTTGTGCGGCTGTCGCCGGTCAGCATGACGACCCGGATGCCTTCCCCCTTGAGCGTCGCGAGCGCCTCGGCGGCGCTTTCCTTGACCGGGTCGGCGACCGCGACGAGCCCCGCCGCGCGGCTATCGACCGCGACCAGCATCACCCCTTGGCCTTCCCGGCGCAGCGCCTCGGCGCGGGGGCCAAGCTCGCCCGGATCGATGCCGAGCGCTTCGAAAAGCGCCTGGTTGCCGGCGGCGACGCGCCTGCCCCCGACGATACCGACGACGCCTTTGCCGGTCTCGGAGCGGAATTCGCTGGGCTCGGCAAGCGCGAGGCCGCGCTCCTCGGCGCCCTCGACGATGGCGGCGGCGAGCGGATGCTCGCTGCCGCGCTCCAGGCTCGCGACGAGCCGCAGAAGCTCGTTCTCGCCGGTCTCGCCGGTCGCGATCACCCCGGCGAGGGTGGGTTTGCCGAGGGTGAGCGTGCCGGTCTTGTCGACGACGAGGGTATCGACCTTTTCGAGGAGTTCGAGCGCCTCGGCATTTTTCAACAGCACCCCGGCGCGGGCGCCGCGCCCGGTGCCGACCATGATCGACATCGGCGTCGCGAGCCCGAGCGCGCAAGGGCAGGCGATGATCAAGACCGCGACCGCGTTGACGAGCGCGTAGCCCATCGCCGGCGGCGGGCCGAGCAGCGACCAGGCGATGAAGGTCAACACGGCGACGGCGACGACCGCCGGCACGAACCAGCCGGCGATCACATCGGCGAGACGCTGGATCGGCGCCCGCGAGCGCTGCGCTTCGGCGACCATGTGGACGATCTGCGCGAGCAGCGTGTCGGCGCCGACCCGATCGGCGCGCATGACGAAGCTGCCCGTCGCGTTGATCGTCGCGCCGGTCACCTTGTCGCCCGGCGCCTTTTCGGCCGGCACCGGCTCGCCGGTGATCATCGCCTCGTCGACGGCGCTCTTGCCTTCGAGCACGGTGCCGTCCACCGGCACCTTCTCGCCGGGCCGCACGCGCAGCCGGTCGCCGACCGCCACCCGGTCGAGCGGCACGTCTTCTTCGGAGCCGTCCGCCCGGATCAGCCGGGCCTCTTTCGGCGCCAGATCGAGCAGCGCCCGGATGGCGCTCGACGTCTGCGAGCGCGCCCGCAATTCGAGCACCTGGCCCAAGAGCACCAGCGTCGTGATGACGGCGGCCGCCTCGAAATAGAGATCGACATCGCCGCCCGCCGAGCGGAACGACGCCGGGAAGACGCCGGGGAAGAGCGCCGCGACAAGGCTATAGAAATAGGCGACCCCGGTGCCGAGCGCGATCAGCGTGAACATGTTGAGGCTGCGGCCCGTGATCGAGGCCCAGCCGCGCACGAAAAACGGCCAGCCGCCCCACAATACCGCCGGCGTCGCGAGCATGAGCTGCAGCCAGACTTGCGCCCGCGGCGGCAGCAGCGCATCGAGAGGGCCTCTGGCGAAGTGGTCGGCCATCGCCATCGCGACGAGCGGCGCCGACAACGCCGCCGAAACCCAAAAGCGGCGAGTCATGTCGCGCAATTCCGGGTTTTCCGCTTCGCCCGCCACCGGCGTCAAAGGCTCGAGCGCCATGCCGCAGATCGGGCAGCTGCCCGGCCCGTCGCGCACGATCTGCGGGTGCATCGGGCAGGTCCACTGCACCTTTGCGCCGCTCGGCGGAGGCGAGGCGGCAGCGCCGGGCGACAGGAATTGCAACGGGTTGGCGAGGAACCGCGTGCGGCAATGCGCGCCGCAGAAGAAATAGCTGCGCCCCTGATGCTCGGCCTGCTCCGCCGCGGTCGCCGGATCTACGCTCATGCCGCAGACCGGATCTTGGAGCAGACCTGCGCCCCGATGCTGCGAGCGGTCGTGGTGATGCGTGTGGCGGGGCGTCTCGTCGGCCGCGGTCATCGCCTGTCCTTCTGCTCCGGATTGCGCAAAAAGAATTGGTTCCGCGGCCCCATTCACGCAAGCGCGCAAGCTGCCGGGTCGTGCGGCAGTCTGCGCGCTCGGCCGACCGCTCAGACTTCGGGAAGCTCGCCCAGTTTGACGAGGCGGACGAGTTCGTTCCATTCGGCATGGGTCAGCCGAACGGCATTCTCGTCCTCGCCGATCGTGACCTGCTGCTGCGTGATCTCGACCGAGGGACATTCCGTGCAATGCGGGCACAGGGTGATTTTGACGGGTTCCATGTCGGTTCTCCTCCTTGATTGCGACCGAAAGCGAGGTTACGATCTGTAGTCGCTACAGATGCAAGCGGAATCTTCGCCATGCCCACGGAAATCGCGATCGGCGAACTGTCCCGCCGGACCCAGTGCAATATCGAGACGATCCGCTATTACGAGCGCATCGGCCTGGTGCCGCGGCCGCGACGCAGCGCCGGACGGTCTCGCCGCTACGACGCCGAGGACATTGCTCGCCTCAGATTCATTCGGCGCGCCCGTGAGCTGGGTTTCACGCTGGACGGGGTGCGCGCCCTGTTGCGCCTATCGGCGGAGGACGGCGAGGGCATACGCGCGGAAATGCGCGGGATCGCCGCCGCCCACCTGACGGAGGTGCGGACCAAGATTGCCGACCTGCGGGCGTTGGAGTGCGTTCTCGCGGATGCGCTGCGCGAATGCGCCGCCGGGCAGCAGCCGAGGTGTCCGCTGATCGCGGCGCTCTCGGACGAGCGCGCCTCGCCTGCCACGGCGGCGGCGCCATAGGCATCGGTTCGGCGGCAATCTCGATGCCTCTCGGCCGGCGCCCGGGCGGCGGGCAACCGCGGCATCGCGACGTGCCGGCCACGGCCCCCGAGCAGGGCTCGTTCTTCGAGGTGCTGCGGGTCTTTTTGCGGCTCGGCCTCACTTCCTTCGGCGGACCGGTCGCCCATCTCGGCTATTACCGGGCCGAGCTCGTCGAGCGCCGCAAATGGCTCGACGAGCGCTCCTACGCCGATATCGTGGCGCTCTGCCAGTTCCTGCCTGGACCGGCCTCGAGCCAGACCGGGATCAGCCTCGGGATCCTGCGGGCGGGGCTGCCCGGAGGGCTCGCTGCCTGGCTCGGTTTCACGATGCCCTCGGCCGTGGCGATGATCCTTTTCGCCTATGGCGTCGCCGCTTTCGGCGATATCGCCGGCGCGGCCTGGCTGCATGGCCTCAAGATCGTCGCCGTCGCGGTCGTGGCGCAAGCCGTTTGGGGCATGGCGCGCAACCTCTGCCCCGACCGCGAGCGGGCAACGATCGCGGTCGCGGCGACGGTCGCGACCTTGGCATTGCCGTCCTCGGTCGGGCAGATCGGCGCGATCCTGTTGGGCGGGCTCGCCGGCTGGGCGTTGCCGGCCGCCGGCCAGCCGCGTCTCTCCGGCGCGCCGCTCGCCGTGCATTTGCCGCGCGGCCTGTCGATCGCCGCGGCGCTTCTCTTTGTCGGCCTCCTCTTCGGCCTGCCGCTCCTGGCGGCGCTCGTCCCCTCGCACGCGCTGCAGCTTTTCGCTTCGTTCTACCGCTCGGGCGCGCTCGTCTTCGGCGGCGGGCACGTCGTGCTGCCGCTGTTGCAGGCCGCCGTCGTGCCGCCGCATTGGGTGACGAACGACACCTTCCTCGCCGGCTACGGCGCGGCGCAGGCGGTGCCGGGGCCGCTCTTCACTTTTTCCGCCTATCTCGGCGCCGTCATGCGAGAGCCGCCCAATGGCTGGGCCGGCGGGTTTCTCTGCCTCGTCGCGGTCTTTCTGCCGTCCTTTCTCTTGCTGATCGGCATCCTGCCGTTCTGGGACGGGCTGCGCCGCCGCACCGCCGTCGTCAAGGCGCTGCGCGGCGTCAACGCGGCCGTCGTCGGGCTGCTGCTCGCCGCCCTCTACCGCCCGGTATGGACGAGCGCCATTCTCGCGCCAGCCGATTTCGCGATCGGCGTCGTCGCCTTCCTGCTCTTGGCACTGTGGGCGGCGCCGCCATGGCTGGTCGTCATCCTCGGTGCCCTCGGGGCGGGCCTCGCCGCGCTCGTTCCCGGGCTTGCCGCGTCCCTCTGAGAGAGAATTGCAAGCCTTCCCCGTTTGCCTGCGAGCGAGTAGGCTCATCCCAGAATTCCGCTTCGACACGAGGGAGTGATCATGCCGAGCAGTCAATTCACCACCGAGGACGCCCAATATCTGCGCCATGGCGAGAAGGCGCTCTCCGCCCGCCTCTATCGGCCCGACGGCGCGGGCCCCTTCGCGGCCGTCGTCGATCTGCACGGCGGCGCCTGGACGAGCGGCGAGCTCTCCGGCACGCAGGGCCTCGACGAGACCTTGGCGCGGAACGGCTTCTTCGTCGCCTCGCTCAACTTCCGCCACGCCGGGGACGGCTACCCCACCTCGCTCGCCGACATCAATTACGCGATCCGCTGGCTGAAGGCGCGGGCCGGCGACTTCAAGATCCGCCCCGACCGCGTCGGCATCGCCGGCCAGTCCTCGGGCGGCCACCTGGCGATGCTGGCGGCGATGCGGCCCAATGACCCGCGCTATGCGGCGATCCAGCTGCCGGCCGGCTCGCGCGCGGTCGATGCCAGCGTCAAATGCGTCGCGATGTCGTGGCCGGTCATCAATCCGCTGTCGCGCTACCGCCACGCGCAGCGCGCCGCGCAGGAGCCGAACCCGCCCTCTTTCTCGATCGGCATGAAAGAAAAGCACGACCTCTACTGGAAGACCGAGGCCAACATGGCCGAGGGCAACCCGATGCTGATCCTCGAGCGCGGCGAGAAGGTGCCGACCCCGCCCGCTCTCTGGGTGCAGGGCAGGCCCGACATCGTGCACGACTATCACGATCCCGACGGCGGCTTCCCCGGCAACGAGCCGGAGCGTTTCGTCTCGAACTACCGGAAGGCCGGCGGCGAGATCGAACTCTACTACGTCGATTATGAGCAGCGTTCGACGCGCGCCTCGTTCGACCCGATCGCCGCCTTCTTCAAAAAGCAGCTGGGGTAGGTCGCAGCCGCGTTCAGAGGGAGACGAGATTGCTTCGCTTCGCTCGCAATGACCCCCGCAGGGCGGTCATTGCGGGGAGCGGCGCGACGAAGGTAATCGCGAACGGCTTCATCCCGGCCCCGGGAGGGTCAGGGCGCGGGTTTCGGCGTTTCGGGAAACCAGGTGCCGAGGATCTGTTCTTCGGCATCAACATTCGCCCGTCTTGCGGCGCCGACGCAGGCGGTCGCGGATCGCGCCGGAAATCAGCTTTCCCGCACTGATCGGCGGCGCCGCGGCCGGCGCGACGGAGGTTTCAGCCGACAGCGCCCTTTCCAGATTGGCGGCGAACTCGCCGGCGAGCCGGGTCGCAAGATTCTCGACGATGGCGCCGCGGCCGAACTGGGCGAGCGTGCCGGCGAGCGTGTAGTCGACCGTGACCGTGACGCGCGTGCCGCCCGCCGTCTCGGCCAGCGCGAAATGCGCCGCGCCCCTGGCGCGCGTGCCCGTGGCGCGGTCGCTGCCGGCGCCTTCGATCATGCCGGCGCGAGCCGCCTCGTCGAGCGCCACCCTGCCCTCGCCGGCGAAGGAGGCGGCAATCGGTCCGAGCTTGACGCGAAACCGGCCTTTGAGCGCGCCGTCCTCGCCCGCTTCGTTCAATTCGGCGCCGGGGAGGCAATTTCCCACCGCCGCGGTGTCGTGAAAAAACGCCCAGACCCGCTCTCCCGGGAATGGGACAATGAATTCCTTCTCGATCTTCATCGCGGCTTGCGGGCCGCGATGACCCGTTCGATGGCCCGCACGATGCCGAGATAGCCGGTGCAGCGGCAGAGATTGCCGGCGAGCTCGCGGCGGATGCGGGCCTCGTCGGCATGTGGCAGGCGCAGCACGATGTCGCGCGCCGTCACCAGCATGGCGGGCGTGCAGTAGCCGCATTGGAGGGCATGCTCGGCTGAAAAGGCGGCGCGCAGCTCCGCCGTGACGGGATCGTCGTCGAGGCCTTCGATCGTGCGGATGTCGGCGCCTTCGCAGGCGACGGCATAGGCGATGCACGAGCGCGCCGGCGCCCCGTCGATGAGGATCGTGCAGGCGCCGCACACCCCATGCTCGCAGCCCAAATGCGTGCCGGTGAGGAGCTCGTGCTCGCGCAGGAAATCGGCGAGGCTCAAGCGCGGCTCGACCCGCGCCGCGACCGGGTTGCCGTTGACGGTGAGCGATACATCCTTCATGCGTCGGCCTCGGCGAGGGCGCGCCTGACCGCCGCGCGGCAGAGCCGCCGCGCGATCGGATCGAAGCGCGCGAGACTTTCGGCGAGCACCGCTTCGGAGAAATCCTCGACGATGATCGGGGCGCCGTGCGTCGCGCCGACGACCACCCGCTCGACGTCGCGCTCGGGATCGCGCAACACCGCGGCCATCGCGTCGGCGAATTCGCCGGGCTTGCGTGCGATCTTGACATAGCCCCAGCGCGCCCCGGCCGCGACCGTCGGAATCGCGACCGCGGCCAGGATCTCAGCCTCGCCGAGCACCGTCTCGAAGGCGCCGGTCGCGAATTCAGCGACGGGGACGCGCCGCTCGCCATCCGCGCCCGTCACGATTGCCGTCGCCCCGAGCGCGGCGAGGACGGTCAGCCAATCGGCGGCCGGGTCGGCATGCGCGAGGCTGCCGCCCACGGTGCCGCGGTTGCGGATCGCGCGATAGGCGATGCCGCAGGCGACACGCGGCAGGATGCCGCCCGTCGGATCGGGAGCCCGCCCGTCCTCGATCTGCGCGTGCGTGACCAGCGCCCCGAGCCGCGCGCCGTCGACCAGCCGCTCGCTCGCCTTCAGCTCGTCGAGGCCGGCGAGATCGACGAGCATTTCCGGCTGCACGAGGCGCAGATTGAGCATCGGGCCCAGGGACTGGCCGCCGGCCAGCAGCTTCGCGCCGCCTTCGGCGAGAAGCGCGCAAGCCTCGGCGAGCGAGCCGGGGCGTTCATAGGCGAAAGGGGCGGGCTTCAT
The DNA here is from genome assembly GCA_035934195.1 of Allostellaceae bacterium. Taxonomy (GTDB): domain Bacteria; phylum Pseudomonadota; class Alphaproteobacteria; order ATCC43930; family CGMCC-115725; genus AP-15. Next base: position 8,788 of record DASYYD010000007.1, read on the forward strand.
CGCCCCCCTCGTTCCGCTTCGTCGAGCGCAGCGAGAATGCGCCGCGGCGTGATCGGCAATTCGCCGATCTCAACTCCCAAATCCTTGAGCGCGTCGTTGACGGCGCAGGCAATCGCGGCGGGCGGCCCGATCGCGCCGCTTTCGCCGATCCCCTTCTGGCCGAATTCGGTATAGGGCGAAGGCGTCTGCATGTGCAGGATGCGGATCGCCGGAACCTCGGTCGCGCCGGGCAGGCAATAATCGGCCAAGGTCGAGGCGAGCGGCTGGCCCTCCGCGTCGAACGGCATTTCTTCATAGAGGGCCGTCCCGATCCCCTGCGCGGCGCCGCCGAGGATCTGACCGTCGACGATCATCGGGTTGATCAGCCGCCCGCCGTCCTCGACGACGACATAATCGATAAGCTCGACGGCGCCGATCTCAGAGTCGACCGAAACGAGCGCGGCGTGGCAGGCATAGCTGAAGGTGCCGGTGTCGCGTTGCGGCTTGTAGCCGATCGTCACGTCGAGCCCGCCCGGATCGACGTCGTCGGGCAGGTTTTGCGGCGCGCGGTACCAGACGCGGGCGATCTCGGCGAGGCCAACGCTGCCCGCGGGGCCGACGATCTCGCCCGCCGCCAGGCGCACCGAGGCGTAATCGGTCTGCAGCAGCCGTGCGCCGATCTTCTTCGCGCGCTCGCCGAGGGCGCGGCAAGCCGCCGCGACGGCGCCTCCCGCCATCACCGCGCAGCGCGAGCCCCAGGTGCCGGTCGAATAGGGGGTGAGCGCTGTGTCGCCGTGCACGAGCGACACCTTGGCGGGAGCGATGCCGAGGACCTCGTGGGCGACCTGCGCAAGGGAAGTCTCCAAGCCTTGCCCGTGACTGTGCACGCCGACCCGCAGCTCGAGCCCGCCATCCGGAGTAAGGCGCGCGCTCGCCTGCTCGTGCCCCGGCACCATCGGGATGCCCCAGCCGTAATAGACCGAGGTGCCGTGCGCCCCCTGCTCGTTGTAAACGGCGAAGCCGACGCCGATGCGCTCGCCCGTCAAGTCCCTTTGGGCTTGGCGGGCGCGGATGCCGTCGAGCCCGATCGCGGCGACGGCCCGGCGCACGCTCTCGGGATAGTCGCCGCTGTCGAAGTGCTTTTTCGTGATGTTGTCGAACGGCATCGCCTCGGGCGGCACCAGGTTCAACAGCCGCACCTCGTAAGGCTCCTTGCCAACCGCGCGGGCGACGGCGTCGAGCAGCACCTCGATCGCATAGCACACCCCGGCCCGCGCGACGCCGCGGTAGGGCAGGATCGGCGGCTTGTTGGTGGCGACCGCGAGGCTGCGGCAGCGGTAGTGGTCGAAGCGGTAGGGGCCGGGCAGGATGCTCGCCACCTGCGCCGGCTCGAGCGCGGCCGAGAATGGATAGGAGGAATAGGCGCCGGCATCGACCATCGCCTCGCAATCCAGCCCAAGAAGCCTGCCGTCGCGGTCGGCATAGGCGGTCAATTCGTAGTGATGCTCGCGGCAATTGGCGTTCGCGGTCAGCTGCTCGCGCCGGTCCTCGATCCAGCGCACCGGCCGACCGAGCCGCATCGCCGCCCAGGCGGCGCACACCTCCTCCGGCAAGAGGATGCCCTTGTAGCCGAAGCCGCCGCCGACATCGGGCGAGATGACGCGAACCCTCCCTTCGTCGAGGCCGAGGCACTCGGCGAGCCCGGTGCGCACGATGTGCGGCATCTGGCTCGCCGAATGGAGGACGAGCTGGCCTTCGCGTTCGCGCCATTGCGCGACAACGCCGCGGCCTTCGAGCGGCGACATGCATTGCCGCGCGGTCTTGAGGCTGCGGCTGACCTTGACGGGCGCGGTGCGCGCCAATTCGGCGAGGTCGCCTTCGGCGACGGTTTCGAGAAGGAGATTGTCGCCCCATTCCTCGTGCACGAGCGGCGCGCCGGGACGGCAGGCGGCACGGACGTCGGCGACGACCGGCAATTCGTCGAACTCGATAAAGGTCGCGGCTGCGAGGTCCTCGGCTTCGGCGCGGGTCGCGGCAAGGCACATCGCGACCAGTTCGCCGACATGGCGCACCTTTTCCGAAGCGAGCACGCCCTGCGCCGACGGTTTGAACCCGGGCAGCCCGGCGACGGCGCGAATCGGCCGTACGTCCGTAAGATCGGCGTGCGTGAAGACATCGCCCTCGCGGCCGACCGGCTTCTCGATGCCGCGGATCCGCGCATGCGCGAGCGGGCTCCTCGCAAAGGCGATCTCGAGCAGGCCGGGAAGGCGGATGTCGGCGACGAACTCGCCGCGCCCGCGCAAGAATCGGGCGTCCTCCTTGCGCGGCAGCCGCGCGCCGATCCCGACCCCACCATCCGCGACATTCTGCCGCATCACCATCGCGCCCCGGTCTCCGTTCTCGCGGCGGCGATGCTAGGCGGCGCCGGCCGCGCGCTCAAGAGCGGGCGTCAGCGCCGGAACAGCCCCTCGGCGCCGCGGCGCTGCGCGAGCCGCGCCGTGATCTCGCCGCGGGCCCGTGCGATCTCGGCCTCGAGCCCGGCGATATAGGCCTCGAGCTCGGCCACCCCGAGCGTACTCAGATCCTTCGGCGGCTTCGGCTTGTTGCGCGGTTCGAGATCCTCGTCCTGCATCCCGACCTCCGTTTCGGCTGCTCAACTTGCGTCTTCCCCTGACCGGCCAAGAGATTATATGTACTACGAAAATTTCCCGCAGGCGTGAGAATGCCCTTCCCGCTGATGCCCAAGGCGACCGCCGTGTGGCTGGTCGAAAACACCGCGCTCACGTTCGAGCAGATCGCTGAATTCTGCGGGCTGCATCCGCTCGAGATCCAGGCCATCGCCGACGGCGAGGTCGCAAGCCAGATGCAGGGCCTCGACCCGGTGGCGAACGGCCAGACGACGGCCGAGGAGATCGCGCGCTGCCAGGCCGATCCGAACGCGCGCCTCAAGCTGTCGCCGCAGGCGATCCCGCCGCAACTCGTCAAGCACAAGGGCCCGCGCTACACGCCGGTCGCCAAGCGGCAGGACAAGCCCGACGCCATCGCCTACCTCCTGAAGAGCCACCCCGAACTGTCGGATGCGCAGATCTCGAAGCTGATCGGCACGACCAAGCCGACGATCGCGGCGGTGCGCGACCGCACTCATTGGAACAGCCCCAACATCAAGCCGCGCCATCCCGTCGGGCTCGGCCTGTGCACGCTGGAAGAACTCGACCGCGCGATCGCCCGCAGCCAGCGCGGCAAAAAGCCGGCGATCGAGGAGGCGGTTGCCGACGAGGAGGCCGAGAAGGTCGAGGACTAGCCCGGGCGCTTGCTCGATTCGGCGAAGGTTTCGCGGCCGGGCGGCGGCGAGATCGTGAAGCCGCTCGTCGTGCGCGGCCGGTACCGGCGATCCTCGCCCCCTTCCATTAGATTGCGACCGACGTCTTCGCTCGGATGATCAAGCTGGACTTCCGTGCTATCGCCGCCGCCGCCTGCTTGATACATTTCGTCATTCGTCTCCCGTGCCAAGAAGGCGGAGGCAGGGCAGGTGAGCGCAGATTACCGCATGGCCATCGTCGGCTCGGGGCCCGCCGGGATGAGCGCGGCGGCGCGGGCGGCGCAGCTGGGCGAGAGCCATATCCTGCTCGAGCGCGCCCCCCACCTGAGCGACACGATTTTCAAGTACCAGAAGCGCAAGCACGTGATGGCGACCCCCGAGATCCTGCCGCTGCGCACCGATCTCGCGTTCGGCGAATCCTCCCGGGAGGAAGTGATCGAGGCGTGGACGCGAGGGGTCGATGCGGCCAAGATCAATGTCCGGCTCGATACCGAGGTGACCGCGATCGCGCGCGAGGAGGGCGGCTTCGTGCTGAGCCTCGGCGGCGGCAACAAGCTCACCGCCGAGGTCGTGATCCTGGCGATCGGGGTGCAGGGCAACCTCAACAAGCTGACGATCCCCGGCGCCGAACTGCCTTTTGTCCAGTACCAGCTCGACGATCCCGACGAATACAGCGGCGAGGAGATCTCCATCATCGGCGTCGGCGACGCCGGCATCGAGAACGCGCTCGCGCTCGCCGCCAACAACCTCGTCTCGGTTGTCAACACCGGCATCGACTTTCCGCGCGCCAAGCGGGCCAATGCGGACCTGATCGAGGCAGCGATCAAGCGCGGCCAGATCCAGCACGTCACCGACGCCAAGGTGAACCGGATCGAGCCGGGGGGCCTCGTGCTCGACACCAAGGACGGCGAGACGCGGCTCAAATGCGATCGCATCATCGCGCGCATAGGCGCGGCGCCGCCGCGCAGATTCGTCGAATCCTGCGGCATCCAATTCCCCAGCGACAATCCGGTCGCGTTCCCCGAGGTCTCGGACACCTACGAGTCGCAGGTTCCGGGCCTCTACATCATCGGCGCGCTCGCCGGCTACCCGCTGATCAAGCACTGTCTCAACCAGGGCTACGAAGTCGTCGAGTACGTTCGCGGCAACCGCATCCCGCCCGCCGACGAGCCCCTGATCCAGGCAAAGCTCGACCGTGTCGCGATGTCCCGTTCCGTCTCGGACCTAGTCGCCACGGTGCGCGAGCTGCCGCTGTTCGCCTCGCTGACGCCATTGCAGATCCGCGAGATCCTGATCCATGCGGAATTGCATAGCAAAGCCAAGGACGAGATCGTCATCGAGCGCGGCGAATACGCCAATTCCGTCTATTCGGTGCTCGAAGGCGAGGTCGGCATCCGGCCCAACATCGCCAGACCGGAGGAGCTGGTCCGGTTGGGCCCGGGCAAGTTCTTTGGCGAGTTGGCGTTGCTGATGGGACGCCGACGCACCCGCACCGTCATCGCGACCGCTCCCTCGCTCCTTCTCGAGGTCGATCGCAACACGATGGTGCGCCTCGTGCGCTCCGTGCCCGAGGTCAAGCGGGTCATCGACGACGCCGCCATCGGCCGCTATCTGAAGGTGTTCTTCGCCCCCAATGTGGAAGACGCGCTGCTCGCTGATGTCGTAGGCACCGCCGAGGTGATCGAGTTCAAGCAGAACGACACCCTCATCGAGGCCGGCGCGCGCGACGACTCGGTTTACTTCATCCGTACCGGTTCGGTGACGATTTCCTATCGCGTCGGCGGCCAGGACATCGTCAGAGACTACGTTCCGGCCGGCAATTACGTCGGCGAGATGGCGCTGTTGATGGGCGCGCCGCGCAGCGCCACGGTCAAGGCGGCGGTCGCCACCGAGGCGATCCGGATCGACAGCGCCCCCTTCCGCGCGCTCCTCGAGCGCGCACCCGATCTGCGGCGCGAGGTCGAGCGGCATCTGCAGCAGCGCCTCGCCCTGCGCCAGCGGCTGATATTGGGCCAGGGGCACGGCGACGTGATCGGTTTCCTGATGCGGCAGGGGGTCGGCGAAGCGACGGATGTATTGCTGATCGACGAATCCCTGTGCGTGCGCTGCGACAATTGCGAGAAGGCGTGCGCCGAAACGCATAACGGGGTCAGCCGCCTCGACCGCGAGGCCGGGCCGACCTACGCCACACTGCACGTGCCCACCTCGTGCCGCCATTGCGAGCATCCGCATTGCATGAAGGACTGCCCGCCGGACGCGATCCACCGCGCCCCAAACGGCGAAGTTTATATCGGCGACAATTGCATCGGCTGCGGCAACTGCGAGCGAAATTGCCCCTATGGGGTCATTCAGATGGCGGCGCTGGCCCCCGAAAAACCGGGGCTGCTCAGTTGGCTGTTCTGGGGGAGCGGCCATGGCCCCGGCGAGGACCGCTCGCCAGAGGCGCTGGCTCAGCGCACCGGCGGAAAGCACGCTGTCAAATGCGACATGTGTAAGGGCATCGAGGAGGGACCGGCCTGCGTACGCGCCTGCCCGACGGGCGCGGCGATCCGCGTCGCCCCCGAACGGTTCATCGACGTGATCCGCGACGCCGGCGCATGAGCATCAGCGACCACGCGGGCGCTGCCGCGGCGCGGACCGACCGGCACGAATCGTTCCTCGTCTACAAGCGCTTTCGCTTCCTGAAGATCGCGGTCGCGGCGATCGCGGTGTCGCTCGCCCTCTATATCGTCGACGCGCCCTATGGCGGCCGTTATGGCGGCACCTGGGCGGGATACGTTCTCGGCACCGTCGCGGCGCTGATCATCTTATGGCTGACCTGGTTCGGCTACCGCAAGCGCTCCTACCTGAAGCCCGAGGCGAAGCTGGTCGCGTGGCTGTCGGCGCACGTCTATCTCGGTCTCGCTCTGATCGTCATCGCGACGTTGCACACCGGCTTTCATTTCGGCCGGAACGTTCATACCGTCGCCTATGTGCTGATGTGCCTCGTCATTGCCACCGGCATGTTCGGCGTCTACACCTATGGGCGATATCCGCAGCGGATGACCGAGAATCGCCGCGGCCTCACCTTGCGAGGCATGCTCGGCCGGATCGCCAGCCTCGACGACGAGCTGCGCAGCGCCGCGCTCGGCGTTGACGACGCGACGGCGGCGCTCGTCGAGCGTTCGGTCGCGACGACGCAGGTCGGCGGTTCGCTGTGGGAGCAGCTCTCCGGCCAGTATCCCGGCTGCCGCACCGCCGCTGCGCTCGCCGGGCTCGACTGGCTCGACCGGGTCAGTGTCAGCGTCTCGCCCGAGCAAGTTCGGGCGACGCGCCAGTTGCGTATGCTGCTCGAAGAAAAGGCGCTGTTGCTGGCGCGCGCGCGCCGCGACGTGACCTACAAGGCAATGATGGAGGTCTGGCTCTACATTCACGTGCCGCTGTCGTTTGCGCTGGTCGCGGCGCTGTTGGCGCACGTCATCGCCGTGTTCTACTTGTGGTGAATCCGGCCCGGACTTCGAGCGGCGGGCCGCCCCGGCGCGATCGATGCAAGCTGAGATCACTTTTCTGACCCAGCGCGGCACCGCGGCGATACGCCGCTCCGGGCGCGTCACGACGGAGCGCCTGCGCTTCGGCCGCGGCACTAACAACGAGGTTCCCCTGCCCGACATCCGGGTGCCGCTGTCGGCAGCCGTTCTCTACCAGGGTCAGGACGGCCTCTTCATCGAGAAATCGGGCGACCTGCCGCTGCGCATAAACGGCCAGCCGACGCAGGGCGCGCTCGTGCGCATTGGCGACGAGATCGGCATCGGCCCGTATCGGATCCTGCTGCACGAGCCGCCCGCGGGGCTCGACGTGGCGTTCTCGGTCGAACTCGCGCGGCCGATCGGCGATTCGCTGCAACGCATCGTCGAGCACAGCTCCATCGGGCTCGAAGCAACGCATCTGAGTAAGCGCCGCCCGTCCTGGGTGCTGTTCCTGGTGCTGATTGCCGCCGCGCTCGTTGCGCCGATCCTCGCTTACGAGGAGAGCGGGCGGGTGACGGCGCCGACCGCGGTTTCGGCCGCCGGCGGCACCGGCGGCGCGTTCCGGGCCGCGTGGAACCCCGGCCAACTGTCCAACGCGCACCGCTATTTTGCCAATCAGTGCGCCACCTGCCATCGGGTGCCGTTCACCGCGGTACGGGATTCGGCCTGCCTCGGCTGCCACAAAGGGATCGGCGCCCATGTTCCAGCGACGCAGGCCGCCGGGACCGCCGCCTTGCACGCCGATCTGCAGAACCGGCGCTGCGCCGACTGCCACATCGAGCATCGCGGCCTCGATAGCCTGGTGCTCCGCGAGGGGGCGCTGTGCGTCAAGTGCCACCGCTCGCTGGCGCAGAAGACGCCGGCGGCCGGGATCCTCGACGTCACCGCCTTCCCCGACGGGCACCCGCAATTCCGCGCCACCGTCGTCGCCGACCCCTCGGGGCCGACTCTCGCCAAAGTCACGCTCGACCGCATGCCGAAGCCGGCGGACCATCCCGACCTTGTCTTCTCCCACAAGGCGCATCTGCGGCGGCGCGGCTTTCCGGCGCTCGGCATCAAGCCGATGGTGTGCTCGCAATGCCATGTCGCGGAGCCGAGCGGCCAGGGCTTCCTGCCGATCACCTTCAAGGGCCAGTGTCAGAGCTGCCACAAGCTGCGGTTCGACATCGACCTGCCGTGGAAGCAGGGGCCGCACGGCGACGACAGGGCCGTCGCCGGCGCCGTCGAGGGCTTCTATGCGGCGCAGGTCGTCGAGCACGGGGTGCCGGCGGCGGCGGTTCGGCAAGAAATCGAGCGCCGGCTGCCGGGAAATGCCTCGACTTCTACCCCAATGCCGGCGGCGCCGCGCGCCTGGGTCGCGCAGAAGACGGAGGCGGCGCTGGCGGTCATCTTCAAGTCGAAAGAGGGCTGCTTCTATTGCCACCTCGCCGACCCGCGGCGCGGGCGGTTCCGCGTCGCGCCGGTGCGGATGCTGATCCGCTTTCTGCCGATGGCGCGTTTCGACCATGCCAGCCATCGCGCGCTCGATTGCGAGGATTGCCATGCCGCACGGCAATCGCAATCGAGCGCCAACCTCCTGATCCCGGGCATTAAGCGGTGCACGACCTGTCACGGCGCCGAGAGCGCTGCGTTCAAAGCCGAAACGACTTGCGTCTCGTGCCACGTATTTCACCGGCACGAACTCGGGCCGATGCGCGAGACCGCCGGTGTCTCGAAGATGACGAGAGCGCCGGAGAAGGCAAAGCGCTAGAATCGGGCCTGCGGGAGAGAGGGGGGATGCCCATGCGGAGGCTTGCCCGGACCCTGGCGATCACGGCGGCGATCTCACTTGGCGCCGCCCGAGCGGGCTCAGCGCAAAGCTTGAGCGAGGCAGACGTCAACACGATCGTGCTCCAGGCGATCAATGAAGCGAGCGCGCGCGGCAGCCCGGCGACGATCGCCGTCGTCGACCGCGTCGGCAACGTCCTCACCTTGACGCAGATGGCCGGCGCCCCGACGACGGTCCGACCGACAACCGATCGCGGCATCACCGGCGGGCTCGAAAATCTAGAGGTGCCGGCGGTGCCGGCCGCGGCGGCGGCGGTCTCGAAAGCCATTACCGGCGCCTATCTCTCGTCGAACGGCAACGCCTTCACGACCCGCACCGCCAACCAGATCATCCAGGAGCATTTCGACCCCGGCGTCGAGTTCAACCCCGGCGGCCCGCTGTTCGGCGTCCAGTTCAGCCAGTTGGCGTGTTCCGATTTCATCAGGACGGCGGCCGTGGGGCCCGGCCGCACCCGCCCCGGGCCGCATGCCGCGCCGCTCGGGCTGGCGGCCGATTCGGGCGGGCTGCCGGTCTACAAGAACGGCATCCTGGCCGGCGGCATCGGCGTCGTCACCAAGAACGTCTACTCCTTCGATCCGAACATCTTCGACGTCGATGTCGACAACGACGAGGTGATCGCCATCGCCGGCGTCACCGGCTACGCGGCGCCGGCGTCGATCCAGGCCTACAACATCGCGATCAACGGGCTGACCCTGCGCTACACCGACGCCACCACGGCCAATCTGGCGGCCTCGGTGTCGGCGAGCGGCAGTTTCACGCCGATGCCGCCGATCCCGGGCATTTTTCCGGGAACCCTGTCCGGCCATACCGCGATCGCCGGCACTACCTACGGCAGTTCCGACGGCGCCTCCGGCATCGTGCCCGACGGCACCTTCGGGCCGCTGCTCTACCCCGGCACCAGCCAGCGCGCCTTCGTCTTCGTCGGTGCCAAACACCGCGTTCGCTATCAGCCGCGAGCCGGGCTCGTCCCGGCCGGTGAGATGATCACTGCTGCCGAGGCGCAGGGGCTGGTGACCAGCGC
>DASYYD010000037.1:0-6026 GCA_035934195.1 Allostellaceae bacterium
GCCGCCGCATCGCCGAATGCTTAATTCGTCGCGAGGAGCGGCGAGGACGCCGGATCTCGGACCGGGATGTTGAGCTGCTTGCAGTAGGAATGGCTCAGATACGCATTGCCGGTAATGGACACGTTGTAGGCGAGCACTTGCGTACAGCCAGTCGCCGGGACGTTGTTGACGAGCGTGCCGCTGCCGCCGCTGTAATTGACGTTCTGGCTCGGCATGTAGATGACGCCGTTGATGTTCTGGTTGGCGCCGCCATTGAGCGGGTCGTTCGCCTGGGCGGCGCGCTTGTCGACCCAGATGGCAATGGCCGGAATACCCACCGTCGCGGCGGCAGTCGGCGCGGTCAGGTTCGTCGTCACCTGAGCGCCGAGCTCGACATTTCCGATGTCGCTGCAGCTGAATTCCGCCGTGCTGGTGCATTTGCTGCTGGTCAGGATGATCGTCACCCCGGTGCCGCTCAGGCTGCCGTAGTTGCCGGTGCCGCTCTTGATCTTCAGGTTGCCGCGGTCGATGACGTAGGTGCCGGGGCTCAGCGTCAGCTGACCGCCGGCTTCGGCGTCGATTTCGCAATAGACGCCCGGGGTGATCGTCAGCTGCGCTCCGGCGACCACATCGACTTTGCTGCTGCCGGTGCAGCCTGAATAGGTGTTCGAGATCGAGAAGTACGGGTCGGAGACGGTCATCTTCCCGGAGGAGGTGCTGATCGACAGCTGGCTGTACGGGTCGGGGGTCGGGGCGACGTAGGTCGACGGCGGATCGGGCGATATCGTGGAACTGCCGCCGAGGCTGTAGCCGCCGGACAACAGGATGTGCTCGGCCGTCAGCGCGGCGCCGCCCGTGAATGTCGTCGAGGTCGCATTCGGCGAATCGTTGTAGAGATCGCAGGTCGGCGACGAGCAGCTCCCGGTGCTCGAATCGTATGTGCCGCCGAGGCAGCCGTTGATGCTGCCGCTGAGACTGATCGTCCCGCTGTCCCCCGGCGTCTCGTCGAGCGCCATGATGCACATCATGCCGGCACCCGTATTGCCGGGGGGCTTGGCTATCGCGCTCGCTGCCACCGTCGGCGCCGAGGCGAGAAAGAGACGCGTGAAGTATTGCGGCGCCGGCTGCGAGACCTTGACCTGGACCTCGTTGCTGTTGCTGCCGTAGCTGGAATTGACCGAGACGCTGACGCCCTTCTGCCCGTTGACGAAGCCATAGCTGGCGGTCACCGCGTCAGCGGCATTGGTGGAGTTGTCGCCGGCCGCCACGGCGACGCTTGCGGCAAGGGCCGCCGCATCGGCCGCGCTCTGCATCTTCTTGCCGGTCAGCTCCCAATAGACGACGTCGATGCCGAGGCCGGCGAGGCCCATCAGCGCCATTATCGCGAAAGCCGTCATGACGGCGGTGACGCCGCGCCGATCGGCCCACAGGCGGCCGATCAGGGCCGTTATCCGATCACCCATCAGCCCACACCTTTTTCTGTTCCCATATCCGCGCAGCGTGACGGCGCGGAGGCATCGCTGAACTTTCCATGGGAATTATTTATGAACCGTTAATTCATCTCGAAAGCGCGCGTTGCCTATTTGAAAGATTTTAGGTTAATACTTTATCGAGCAAATCAACGCGGCCTCCCGGGAATAGACTCGGCGGGAAGCCGCGGACGGGGTAGACAGTTGCGATGTTCGGTCGAGAGGTTCCCTGGCGGCAGGCGCGGCGCGACGCGACCGGCCTCGCGCCCGACCCGGCGGCAACGCCGCAAGCGGTGATCCAGGTCTACGCCGCGCGCGCGGTGTCGTGGAAGGGCGTCTTTTCGCTGCACAGCTGGATCGCCGTAAAGCCGTCGGGCGCGCCCTCTTATACGCGCTACGAGGTCATCGGCTTCGGCGTGAAGCGTGGCGCCCCCGCCGTGCGGATCGACCGCACCGGCCCCGACAATTACTGGTTCGGCGCGCGGCCCCAGATCCTCCTCGAGCGACGCGGGCCGCAATGCGATGCGATGATCGAGAAGATCCGCGCCGCCGTCGCGAGCTATCCCTACCCGCACCGCTATCGCGCCTGGCCGGGCCCCAACAGCAACACCTTTGTCGCCTACATCGCGCGCCGCGTCCCCGAACTCGGCCTCGCATTGCCGGCGCATGCGCTCGGCAAGGATTTCCTCACCGATGGCAGGGTCGCCGCAGCGGCGCCGAGCGGCACCGGCTTTCAATTGTCCCTGGGCGGCCTTGCCGGCCTCCTGGCGGCGCGCGAGGAAGGCATCGAGATCAACCTGCTGGGTCTGACTTTCGGGCTCGATTTCCGCGCCGCGGCGCTGAAGCTGCCCCTCGTCGGACGAATAGGCATCGCACGCGCGCGGCGCGCCGGCGAGGCGTGGTAGCCACGGCCGCGCCCCCCAGAAGCGCCGAATGTCGGCTCGAGGCTCAGGGACGGCGCTCGGCGCGGCGCAGGAAGTCGATCAGGATCGCCGCCAGCAAGCCTTCCTTCTTCTCCCAATCCTCGAGCGCGACATCGACATCGGGGCGGTCCTCGGTCAGCACCTCGTGGTATTCGCTCGCCGGCATCAGGCGGTGCGCAATCTGGCCGGGTTCGCGCGGGTGCACCCGGTCGTTGCCGGGAATGATGCAGGCCGGCACGGCGAGCGAGCGCAGCTCTTGCTCGCTGACGCCGATGACCGGATGGTCGGCCCCTTCGGCGAAGCTCCTGTGCCAGCGCTCCATGACGGCGATGAAATGCTGCGGATCGATCGACAGGAGGCGCTCGCGGTTCGCCGGGTTGCTGGCGATCAACTCGCCGAAATGCTCGCTCTCCGCCACCGCCGCCATGCCGCCTTGGCGCGCCATCTCGATGAATTGCGTGTAGTAGTTGTGGGCGAGCTGCCGTGCCGCATAGGCGCCGCCGGTGACGCGCCAGAGCAAGAGCCCGCGCACCGCCTGCCGATGGCGCAACGCGAGGATCAGCGACATGCGGCAGCCGGAGGAGCTGCCGCCGATATAGGCGGGCAGCGCATCGAGCTCGGACAGCAGCGCCTGGAGATCCTCGGCCCAGACCACATTCTCCGACTCGCCGCCGTCGAGCGAGAACTGCGAGGCGCCGCAATTGCGCCGGTCGTAGACGAGGACGCGAAACCCGGCCTCGGCGAGCTTCAGCCCGACCGGCTTCACCGCGACGAGGCCGCGGCGCCCGCCCGGCTGCAGCGCCACCCAGGGGCCGCGCCCGCCCAAGATCTCGTAGTTGATGTCGATACCGCGGATATGGGCGATCGGCATGGGTTTTCTCCCGTTGGTCAGAGATTATCGCCGGCACCAGGCGAGGCCATCGCCACCGCGCCCATCAGGGTCGCCTCGAAAGAACCTCTCACTCTTCCCTCGGATGAGGCCGAACAGCAGCACTGCCATCGCGATGAGCGCGACCGTAGTTCGCAGAACCGGCAAATCGGCCTGCACGAACACGAATTTGTCAAGCACCAGCAGTATGTTGTTGAGAGTTAACCCGGCGAAGGCGAGCCCGCTCCCACCGGGCGCTCATCGCGTCGAACCTTCTCCGACCGTGCTTTGCGGCTTGCGGCTGACGAACAGCTCGACCGCCGATCCTGCCGGCAAGGCGCCGCTCGGCGGCACTCTCGTCTCGTACGGGACAGCGGATCTGGTGAAGGCGTCCATCAGAATCCTCGCGGCGTCGGGCGCCGCGCCCTCGGGAACATAAACGCCGACCGCCATGCTGGGCGCGTTGCCGAAGATCACCGTCGGTTCGGGACCGGTTGCCCGCCAGCCCGCCTGCTTCAGGATGTCGACGAGCTGGTTGGCGTAATCATAGGCTTCGTCGTCGCCCCAGATGCAGGAGACGACGACTGCCCGGCCGCCCGATCGCGCGAGGTCGGCGACGAGCTTCGCGGCGGTCTTCTCGCCGATGACCCGCCCCTTCTCGCGGCGCTCGAGATTGGCGAGCTTCGAGCGCAGCGCCTTCGCTTCCTGCGACAGCCCGGCGATCTCGGCCGCCGCGCGACCGACGATGACCTTGGGCTTCGGCAGCGGCGAGGAGGGTAGCCCCGCCGCCTGCGCGAGACGCCCCAAGGATTTCGCCTGTTGCCTGATATTGCGCTGCTGCCACACCGTGCCGGCGACCGCGAGCGCGCCCGTGAGCACGACGAGGAGAAACCACGCGCGCTTCTTGCGCGCGCTCGCGCGCATCGAGCCGACGACGGCCAAGGCGAGAAGGAGAAAGAGGACGACGCAGACGGTCGGCAACCAGCGGATGACCAGATCCCCGAACATCGTGATCCTCGCCGTCACTCGGCCGGCAGCCCCGCCGGCATCGGCTCCGGGCTGCGGCGGCCGCGGCCGATGAACAACACCATCAACGCGGCCGCGAAGCAGAACATTCCGGCGAGAAGGAAGGCTTGCAGGTAGGTGCCGAGCTCGGTGCGCATGATGCCGCCGAGATAGGCGGCGATGGCGCCGCCGAGCTGATGGATGACGAGCAGCCAGCCGAAGACGATCGGGGCGTTGCGCGGCCCCAAGGTGTCGCCCGCGAGCCGCACGGTCGGCGGCACCGTGGCGAACCAATCGAGCCCGTAGAACACGCTGAACAGCGACAGCCCGTAAAACGACATGCCGAAGGCGAACGGGAGGTAGACGAGCGACAGCCCGCGCAGGCCATAGTACCAGAAGAGCAGGGCGCGATTGTTCCAGCGGTCGCTGAGCCAGCCCGACAGCGTCACCCCGATGAAGTTCAACATGCCCATCGCGGCGAGCAGGCTCGCGCCGGTCACCGCCGGGATCCCGTGGTCGATGCAGGCCGGGATCAGGTGCGTGCTGACGAGCCCGTTGGTCGACAGGCCGCAGACGAAGAAGCTGCCGCCGAGGAGCCAGAAATCGCGCCGCCCGAGACCCATTGCGAGCACTTGGAAGGCGTTCGCCACCGGGTTGCCGGCGGCCGGCGGGCGCGGCGCCGCGGGGCCGGTTTCGCCATAGGGACGCAGGCCCAGATCCTGCGGCCGCTCGCGCATCAAAAGGGCGACGATCGGCAACAGCGCCGCGACCGCGACGGCGAGCCACAGCGTCATCGTGCGCCAGCCCTCGGCCGACACGATCGCCGCCATCGGCGGCAGAAAGATCATCTGCCCGGCCGCGGCGCTCGCCGTCAGAAACCCGAGCACCAGCCCGCGGCGGGCGGCGAACCAGCGCTCGGCGACGACCGCCCCCATCAGGGCCGTGGGAACCCCGGTGCCGAGCCCGACGACGACGCCCCACAACAGCACGAGCTGCCAGGTCGCGCGCATGAGGAGGGTCAGCGCCACCCCGGCGGCGACCAGCGCCACGGCCGAAAGCAGCGTCCGCCGCAGGCCCCAGCGGTCCATCAGCGCCGCCGCGAACGGGCCGACGAGGCCATAAAGAAGAATATTGACGCCGACGGCGAAGGAGATCGTCGCGCGCGACCAGTGAAACTCGCGCTGCAGCGGCACGATCAGGACGCCCGGCGTCGCCCGCACCCCGGCCGCCACCAGGAGCGACAGGGCGGCGACGCCGACGACGACCCAGGCGTAATGGAGCTTGCCGCGCCCCGGCATCGCCTCGCCCGTCAAAGGGCCGGCGTCAACAGCGGCCGGCCCGAAAAGTGCGCGAGCAGATTGTCGATGACGAGGTTGCCCATCGCGGCGCGGGTCTCGTGGGTCGCGCTGCCGGTGTGCGGCATCAGGACGACGTTCTCCATCTCGAGGAGCGCCTCAGGAACGTTGGGCTCGTTCTCGAAGACGTCGAGGCCGGCGGCGCCGAGCGCCCCGGAGCGCAGCGCCGCGACGAGCGCCCCCTCGTCGACGACCGAGCCGCGCGCGATGTTGACGAGGCTGCCCTTGGGCCCCAATGCCGCGATGACCTCCTCGCCGACGAGATGCCGTGTCGCCGCCCCGCCCGGACAGGCGACGGCGAGGATCTCGCTCCACTCGGCGAGCGCCGGGAGATCGGGGAAGAAGCGATAGGGCGCGTCGGGCTTTTCGCGCGGCCCGAAATAGCCGATCTCCATGCCGAAGGCCTCGGCGCGCCGCGCGATCGCCC
>DASYYD010000059.1:0-5717 GCA_035934195.1 Allostellaceae bacterium
AAACCACCGCCGCCAGCACATAGAGCGACCGGCTGACGGACCGCGGCCCGCCCGAACGGTATTCCCTGCCCGCCTCGCTCATGTGCTTGCCCGCCGCTTTGCCGCCGGCCGATTTTAATTTCCGGCAGCGCGATTGTCAGGGGGCGCCTTCAGATATTGCTCGATCTTATCGACCATCGCCGGCTGGTCCCATTCGGCCGGGCCGACCTTGCGGGCGATCTCGCGGCCTTCCCCGTCGATCAAGAGGCTCGTCGGCAGGCCGGGGAGGTCGAGCGCGCCGGCCGCCTTGCCCGACGGATCGAGATAGATGCCGAGCGCTTCGAGGCCGAGCTTTTTGTAGAACGGCGCGACCGCGCCGAGCCCCAACCGGTCGATCGACAGCGCGACGACCGCAAACCGCGGACCGCCGAGCCGCCGCTGCAGGCGGTCGAGCGTCGGCATCTCCTTGCGGCAGGGCGCGCACCAGGTCGCCCACAGGTTCAGCAGCACGGCCTTGCCGCGAAAATCGGCGAGCGTCAGCTTCCGCCCGTCTGCGGCGGCGAAAGAGAGCGGCGGGACGACGCGCGGCCGGGCGAATCGGGCGAAGGCGAAATCGATCCCGGCCGGCGCCGCCGTCGTCGCGGCCGAAGCCGCCTCGCCGGCTGGAGGCCGCGGCCTCGACAGGTGCCACAGCACCAGGGCGAGGACGGCGAGCGAAGCCGCCGCCATCGCCAGCCCCAGCCGGGCCGCCGCCTTGCCGCGAAAATCGCTCATCGAAGGACCGCTAATATGACGGCGGGGCCGCGCGCGCAACGGCGGGGCAAGCCCCGGCCGGGCGGTCGCGACGAACCGCCGCTCGTGAAAGCGCCCGGCTCGGCGTAGTATCGCGGCCGTGGACACGGCGGACAACCGGCCGATGACGGCACCGCGTTTGGCGGTCTTGGCAGCGGCGTGCTGCCTCCTCGCCCCGGCGAGCGGCGCGCAAGCCGCCGCCTCGGCCTGGGTCGGCGACGGGCATGCCGCCGCCCGCCTCGTCAGCGCGACCGAGGCGACGGGGTCGGCGCCCTATGTCGATGCCGGGATCGAGATCCGCCTCGCGCCCGGCTGGCATACCTATTGGCGCTCGCCGGGCGACGCCGGCATACCGCCGCGGATCGATTGGAAGGGGTCGCAAAATCTCGCCGGCGCGCAAATCGCCTGGCCGGCGCCGCGGCGCGTCTCGCTGTTGGGGTTCGAGACTGCAGCCTACGAGAAAGACGTGATCCTGCCGGTCACCGTCTCCCTGGCCCGGCCGGGAGCTGCACTTGCGCTGCGCGCCGATGTCGACTACGCGGCGTGCGCCCAGATCTGTGTCCCCTACCACGCGCAGCTTTCGCTCGACCTGCCCGCCGGGCTCGCCGTCCCCGGCGGAGAGGCCGAGCGGATCGCGCGCTTTGCGGCCCTGGTACCGCAGAGCGCCACGGAGGCCGGGCTGCGGCTCTCCCGCCTCAGCGTCGTCGGCGCCGCGGCGCGGCCGCTGTTGCGGCTGCGACTCGACAGCCTCGGGGCGCCGTTCCGGGCCCCCGATCTCTTCGTCGAAGGAGCGGACCCGGCGAGCTTCGGCCGCCCCGAGATCAGGCTCGCCGAGGCCGGCCGCAGCGCCGTGCTGACGGTGCCGGTGCGGCAAGCCAAGCGCGCCGATCTCGTCGGCAAGCCGCTCACCTTGACGCTCGTGGACGGGGGCCGCGCCGCCGAGCTGCGGGCGACGGCGGCGCCCGGCGTCGCCGACTCGGCGATTCCGGGCCGGCTCTGGGCGATCCTCGGCCTCGCGCTCCTCGGCGGGTTCATCCTCAACGCCATGCCCTGCGTCCTGCCGGTGCTGTCGCTGAAATTTCTCGGCATCGCCGGCTATGCCGGCGCCGAGCGGCGGCACGTGCGGGCGGGCTTTGCCGCGACCGCGCTCGGCATCCTGTTCTCGTTCCTGCTGCTCGCCGGGGCGCTCATCCTGTTGCGCGCCGGCGGCGCGGCGATCGGCTGGGGCATCCAGTTCCAGCAGCCGTGGTTTCTCGTGGCCATGATCGCGCTGCTCAGCCTCTTCGCGGCCAATCTCTGGGATTGGTTCGCCGTGCCGATGCCCGGCTTCGCGCAGACCGCGGCCGTGTCGGCGCCGCGCCATCCGCTCGTCCAATCGTTCCTGACGGGGGTATTCGCGACCCTGCTCGCGACCCCGTGCTCGGCGCCGTTCGTCGGCACCGCGGTCGGCTTTGCGCTGGGGCGCGGCGCGGGCACGATCCTTGCGGTGTTCCTCGGGCTCGGGCTCGGCTTCGCGCTTCCCTATCTCGCCGTCGCCGCGGCGCCGGGCATCGCGCGGCTGCTGCCGCGGCCGGGCAGGTGGCTCATCGTCCTGCGGCGGGTTCTCGGCCTCTCGCTGCTCGTGACGGCGGCCTGGCTCGGCACCGTGCTCGCAGCCGACAGCGGCCCGCGCGCCGCCGTCGCTCTCGGCATCCTGATGGCTCTCTTGCTGGCGGTCCTCGCCTGGCGCAGCCGGGTGAGCGGCGTCGGGACGCCGCGCCACCGGGCGCTTTCCGCCCTCGCCGCCGGGCTGGTGGCGCTCGCTTTTGCGGTGCCGCTGCTCGCCCCGCGCGTTCCCGCCGAAGCCTCCGCGGCAGCCTCGCGCTGGCAGCCCTTCAACCTCGACCGGCTCGATCGGCTCGTCGCCCAAGGCCGCACCGTCTTCGTCGATGTCACAGCCGACTGGTGCCTCACCTGCAAGCTCAATAAGGCGGCGGTCCTCGACCGCGGCCCGGTGGCGGCATGGCTCAGCCGGCCGCAAGTCGTCGCGATGCGCGCCGATTGGACGCGGCCCGACCCGGCGATCGGCGCCTATCTGCAGAGTTTCCAGCGTTACGGCATCCCGTTCGACGCGGTCTACGGACCCAAGAAGCCGCAAGGCGTGCCGCTGCCGGTGCTGCTGACGACGGACGCGGTCGTCGAGGCGCTGCGCGCCGCCTCGGTCGACAAAACGGCCAGCGCGCGCTGAGCCGCGATAGCCGATGCGCGACCGGCGGCGCAAGAATCTGATCGTTCTGGCGGGGCTCGGCGGCATCCTCGCGGCGATGCTGACGCTGGTTTCGTATTCGGTGCCGCTCTATCGCCTGTTCTGCGCGGCGACCGGGCTCGGCGGCGCCACCCAGCGCGTGCAGTCGGACGGCGAGCGGGTCTCCAGCCGCATGATCACGGTCGATTTCACGACGACGGTGATGCCCGGCCTCGCTTGGCGATTCACCCCCGTGGTGCCGCGGGTGACACTGCATCTCGGGGAAGAAAAGCTCGTCTTCTTCCGGGCCGAGAACCTGACCGACAAGCCACTCGTCGGGCACGCGACCTTCAACGTCGCGCCCGCCAAGACCGGGATCTATTTCAAGAAGATCCAGTGCTTCTGCTTCAGCGAGGAGCGGCTGGGGCCGCGGCAAGCGGTCGAGATGCCGGTCGATTTCTTCGTCGACCCGAGGCTGGCGCGCGACCCCGACACGCGCGAGGTGCGCGAGATCACCCTCTCCTACGCCTTCTTCCCCTCGCTCGCGCCGCAGAAGGCGCGCGATCTGGCGCGCTTCTCCGGCGCGGCCGAGCCCGATCCCGCACGCGGCAAGCGGCTCTTCGCCGAGCGCTGCGCCGCCTGCCACGCGCTCGACCGCAACAAGGTGGGGCCGATGCTCGGCGGCGTCCTCGGCCGCAAGGCCGGCGCGGTCGCCGGATACCCTTACTCGCAGGCGCTGCGCGCGGCGGCACTGCGCTGGACGGCGGGAAACCTCGACAAGTGGCTCGCCGGGCCGCAGGAATTCGTGCCCGGCGCGCTGATGCCGGCACGCATCCTCGAAGCGCCGACGCGGCGCGACATCATCGCCTATCTCGAAGAGGAAGGCCGCAAGACCGCGGCGGTGGACGGCACGGGCAAGGCGAGTCCCTGAGCGGGCATTGCATGGCGGGCGGCGCTCCGCTATATAGCGCGGCTCCGCGGAGGGCCGTGCGCATGAAGGACAACATCCACCCCGACTATCACGAGATCACGGTCTTGATGACCGACGGCAGCTCGTACAAGACGCGCTCGACCTACGGCAAGGCGGGGGACACGCTGCGCCTCGAGATCGACCCGAAATCGCATCCGGCCTGGACCGGCGGCCAGCAGCGCCTGCTCGACACGGGCGGCCAACTCGCGCGCTTCAACAAGCGCTTCCAAGGGTTTGGGACGAAGAGCTGAGCGCCGCCGCCCGATGTGAGGCGCTCGGCGGCCTCTTGATCGGCGGTTCCAAATAACTATTTGTTGATCAGCACGGTCGCCATTGCGGGGCCGTGCGGATACGACTGGCTCCCAGCCCAAGGGTGGGCGCCATGACCCATGTTGCTCAATGGAGGATATGGCTATGGATCGCTTCGACTTCTCTCCCCTGTTCCGTTCGACGATCGGCTTCGACCGCTTGACGCGCCTCGTCGATGCGGCCTCGCGCGTCGACAACGCCGCGCTTTCCTACCCGCCTTACAACATCGAAAAGACCGGCGAGGACGCCTATCGGCTGACGATGGCGGTCGCCGGCTTCGCGCGCGACGAACTCGACCTCACCGTCCACGAGAACACGCTGACGGTGACCGGCAAGGCGAAAAAGGAGGAAGAGGACGCCCGCTACCTGCACCGCGGCATCGCCCGGCGCGCCTTCGAGCGGCGCTTCAGCCTCGCCGACCACATCAAGGTGACGGGCGCGAGCCTCGACAACGGCATGCTGCACGTCGATCTGGTGCGCGAGGTCCCCGAGCAGCTGCGGCCGCGCTCGATCCCGATCGGCGGCGGCGCGCGGCCCGAGCCCAAGGTCATCGACCAGAAGGCGGCGGCGTAAACAGGCCCGATCGCGAAAGGAAAACGCCCCCGGCCGGCCGGGGGCGTTTTTCATTGCGCGCTTGCCGACCGCTGGCCACGGCATAAGATCGCCGCATGGCCCGCCTCAGCGTCAATCTCAACAAGATCGCCCTCTTGCGCAATTCGCGGCGGACAGGCGTCCCGGACCTGGCGGCCTTCGCGCGCACCGCGCGCGAGGCCGGGGCGGACGGCATCACGATCCACCCGCGGCCCGACGAGCGGCATATCCGCCGCGACGATGTCTTCGTGCTCGCCGAGCTGATGCGGCCGTGGCGGCCAGGGTGCGAACTCAACATCGAGGGCTATCCCGACGAGCGGCTGCTGGAGCTGACCGACGCGGTCAAGCCGGAGCAGTGTACCCTCGTCCCCGACGCGCCGGGCGTCTTGACCTCGGAAGAGGGCTGGCGGCTCGACGCGGAACAAAAGCGCCTCGTCCGCCCGGCCGTCGAGCGGCTGAAAAGGGCGGGCGCGCGCGTCATTCTCTTCGTCGATCCCGATCCGGCGGCCGTCGCGCGGGTGCCGCTGGCCGGCGCCGACGGCATCGAGATCTATACCGGCGGCTATTCGGCCGCCTTCCGCGCCAGCGCCTACTCGGCGGTGCTCGGGCGCTGCGCCGAGACGGCGCGCGCGGCCGAGGCGCGCGGCCTTGTCGTCAATGCCGGGCACGACCTCAACCTCGACAATCTGCCGGGCCTGGTCGCAGCGACGCCCAGCCTCGCGGAAGCTTCGATCGGCCACGAATTGACCGCCGACGCGTTGGAGATCGGTTTCGCCGCCGCCGTGCGCGCCTACAAGGCGGCGCTGGTCAGCGCGGTCGCAGCGGGCTGAGCCGGGTGGGAAACGCCAGCGT